>NZ_JAIWOU010000001.1:1487500-1860000 GCF_021295395.1 Komagataeibacter sp. FNDCR2 | reverse complement strand
AAGTACCGTGAGGGAAAGGTGAAAAGCACCCCGATGAGGGGAGTGAAAGAGACCTGAAACCGGATGCCTACAAGCAGTCGGAGCCTCTTATGGGGTGACGGCGTACCTTTTGTATAATGGGTCAGCGAGTTTCTGTTTGCAGCAAGCTTAAGCCGTTAGGTGTAGGCGTAGCGAAAGCGAGTCTGAACAGGGCGACGAGTTGCTGGCAGAAGACCCGAAACCGAGTGATCTAGCCATGGCCAGGCTGAAGGTGCGGTAACACGCACTGGAGGGCCGAACCCACGCCTGTTGAAAAAGTCGGGGATGAGCTGTGGCTAGGGGTGAAAGGCCAATCAAACTCGGAAATAGCTGGTTCTCCGCGAAATCTATTGAGGTAGACCGTCTGGTATTACCCCGGGGGGTAGAGCACTGGATGGGCTAGGGGGGCCCAAAGCCTTACCAAACCTAACCAAACTCCGAATACCCGGAAGTATGAGCCAGGCAGACAGACAGTGGGTGCTAAGGTCCATTGTCGAGAGGGAAACAGCCCAGACCACCAGCTAAGGCCCCTAAATCGTGGCTAAGTGGGAAAGGATGTGGGGATTCCAAAACAACCAGGAGGTTGGCTTAGAAGCAGCCATCCTTTAAAGAAAGCGTAATAGCTCACTGGTCTATTAGAAACCCTGCGCCGAAAATGTAACGGGGCTCAAGCCACGTGCCGAAGCTGTGGGTGCATATCTATGATATGCGCGGTAGCGGAGCGTTCCGTAGGTCTGTGAAGGAGACGGGGTGACCCTCTCTGGAGATATCGGAAGTGCGAATGCTGACATGAGTAGCGACAAACAGTGCGAGAAACACTGTCGCCGAAAGTCCAAGGGTTCCTGCGCAAGGTTAATCCGCGCAGGGTGAGCCGGCCCCTAAGGCGAGGGCGAAAGCCGTAGTCGATGGAAACCGGGCAAATATTCCCGGGCCTGCCAGAAGTGACGAATGCAATATGTTGTCGGGTCTTAACGGATTGATCCGGCTTTTGGCGCATTCCAGGAAATAGCTCTGGCATATAGACCGTACCCGAAACCGACACAGGTGGACTGGTAGAGAATACCAAGGCGCTTGAGAGAACGATGCTGAAGGAACTAGGCAAATTACTTGCGTAACTTCGGGATAAGCAAGACCCATCAGTGGGCAACCATTGGTGGGTGGCACAGACCAGGGGGTAGCGACTGTTTAGTAAAAACACAGGGCTGTGCGAAGTCGAGAGACGACGTATACGGCCTGACGCCTGCCCGGTGCCGGAAGGTTAAGAGGAGGTGTGCAAGCACCGAATTGAAGCCCCGGTAAACGGCGGCCGTAACTATAACGGTCCTAAGGTAGCGAAATTCCTTGTCGGGTAAGTTCCGACCTGCACGAATGGCGTAACGACTTCCCCGCTGTCTCCAGCATCGGCTCAGCGAAATTGAATTCCCCGTGAAGATGCGGGGTACCCGCGGTCAGACGGAAAGACCCTATGAACCTTTACTGCAGCTTTGCAGTGGCATCAGAGACATTCTGTGTAGGATAGGTGGGAGGCTTTGAAACCGGGGCGCCAGTTCCGGTGGAGCCATCCTTGAAATACCACCCTGACTGTTTCTGATGTCTAACCGAGGCCTGTTAGCCAGGTCCGGGACCCTGCATGGTGGGCAGTTTGACTGGGGCGGTCGCCTCCCAAAGTGTAACGGAGGCGCGCGATGGTGGGCTCAGGCCGGTCGGAAACCGGCTGTCGAGTGCAATGGCATAAGCCCGCCTGACTGTGAGAGTGACAGCTCGATCAGAGACGAAAGTCGGCCATAGTGATCCGGTGGTCCCGCGTGGAAGGGCCATCGCTCAACGGATAAAAGGTACTCTAGGGATAACAGGCTGATCTCCCCCAAGAGTCCACATCGACGGGGAGGTTTGGCACCTCGATGTCGGCTCATCACATCCTGGGGCTGGAGCAGGTCCCAAGGGTTCGGCTGTTCGCCGATTAAAGTGGTACGTGAGCTGGGTTTAGAACGTCGTGAGACAGTTCGGTCCCTATCTGCCGTGGGTGTTGGAGACTTGAGAGGATTTGTCCCTAGTACGAGAGGACCGGGATGAACATACCTCTGGTGCACCGGTTGTCGCGCCAGCGGCACAGCCGGGTAGCTAAGTGTGGACGGGATAACCGCTGAAAGCATCTAAGCGGGAAACCCACCTCAAAACAAGGTCTCCCCAAGGGCCGTGATAGACCATCACGTCAATAGGCCAGGTGTGGAAGCGCAGTAATGCGTGCAGCTAACTGGTCCTAATCGCCCAATAGGCTCATTCCATCGCCACAATCGTGGCAACATACATGCACAGCAGTCATCCACTCTCAACACTCATACAAAACACACCAACCCATCCACATCCTCTCCCCTCAATCAGGGGGACTGGATGACCTGGTGGCCATGGCGGGGAATGATCCACCCGATCCCATCCCGAACTCGGCCGTGAAATACCCCAGCGCCCATGATACTGTGCCTTAAGGCACGGGAAAGTCGGTCGCCGCCAGGTCTTCCAATCCCCCTCACAATCGCGGGGTGGAGCAGCCCGGTAGCTCGTCAGGCTCATAACCTGAAGGCCGCAGGTTCAAATCCTGCCCCCGCAACCAAATCCTATCCGTCTGTAAAGACAAGAAAAAGCCACCCACACGGGTGGCTTTTTTTGTGCCAGGAATCCCGCGTAGTGCTTTACGACAGGTTCCGGGACTGGCACGTTTGTCCCGATCTCTTGTCCCGATGATTTTTTCTGATTTGATAACCAGCCTGTTTGCTTCGTTATCCATGACCTGGAACCTTGGCGGGGAAGGATAGTTTATATGAACATGAGAAGGGCTATATGCGCTTTATGTTCGAATATCTTCCAGGTATGATAAGCATCATGATGATACGGATAACGTCTGTTCTCTCTCGACAAGGTAGCCAGAGTAGATTAAGCCAAAACTACAGTTTTCATGTCTAGAGCAGACCGCAAACCTGGCGTGATTTGGAGATATCAGGTGCAGGGTAAAATCGTAATCATGATCGGTATCTACGAGGCTACTCTGCCTCGACGGAGCTGAGTGGCGCCTGATGCATGACTGAAGTTTCTTCCCGACATTCAGAAACCCAAAAATTACTGCACGGTCTGAAAGTACAGACACGTGTAATCGGCGCCCTTATCATGCGTGAATTACATACGCGGTTTGGTAGGGATAATATTGGTTTCTTGTGGCTTATTGTTGAGCCAGCGTTACTGACTATTGGTGTTTCCATTCTGCATTTCACATCCGGGCCATTTATACACTATGGAATGCCAACGGGGTCATTCATGATCTCGGGTTATACATGCTATATTCTGTTTCGTTCGATCATTAATCGTGCATCCGATGCGATCGAAAGTAACAGAACATTGCTTTACCATCGGATGATTACGATTTTCGATGTTCTGTTTTCACGGGCTGTTCTGGAACTGGCCTCGACCATTCTGGCGATTGTGGTGTTGTCGATTATGATGCAGGCAGTGGATTATGGTTTCCTGCCGCAACGCCCGTTAATTATGTTGATCGGGCTAGTCATACTGTTCTGGTTTTCCTTCGGCCTTTCCATGATTATTGCCGCGGCGAGTGAAAGATCCACCCTGGTTGAACGTCTGGTTCATCCCGCGACTTATCTGAGCATGCCGATTTCAGGCGCTTTTAGCATCCAGCAGACCATGCCTGATCCTTTTCGCTGGTACTTGTCATGGTGGCCCACGACGGAAGCGTTCGAGCTTATTCGGGAGGGGCAGTTTCAGGATTACACCAGTGATTATACATTTCCGGTCTATGTTGTAGGTTGGTGCATGATCCTGAGTGTAATTGGACTGATATACCTGCGGGCAGTCAGGAAAGATGTTCATCTTGGATAATTTTCTGAAGACCATGTTTTATTCGCATTTGTCCCGTACTGAGGTGGTATGACTAATCTGGATTCATCTGGCGACGGGAATATGGTCGCCTTTATGCGGCGTCATGCAGCATTTTTCATTATTGTCGTGTTGCCTACGTTACTGGCGGCATTTTACTACAGTTGCATTGCAACAGGGCAATACGAATCCGAAGCCGTTTTTATAGTGAAGGATAGTCGGCCTTCGCGCTCGTCCGGTGGTGCCGGAATGGGTATGATGGCGGGCATGGGCATGGCCGCTGCCGGTTCGGGACTGGCTGAGGGCTTTGCCGTCAATACCTATATGAAGTCCCATGACGCCGTTGCCGCCTTGCAGAAGCGCCTGGATCTGGTGAGCATCTTTCGTCGGCCGGGAACGGATTTTATTTCCCGTCTGTTCTGGGCCTCTCCCCCGCCAGAAAAACTGCTGAAATATTATCTTCGTCATGTTGACGTGATTTTTCATGAAGACACTGGGGTGACGTCACTGGCTGTCCGTGCCTTCCGGCCGGATGACGCGGAACAGATTACGCGAACCCTCCTGCAACTGGGAGAGCAGCGTATCAATGACTTTAACGCCCGGGTATCCAAAAATACGATCAGTGTTGCTGATGATGAAGTGGCCGAGGCCGAGCAGCGGGTCAGGAAGGTCCAGCAGCGCCTGACGGCGTTCCGACAAAAAACGGGCGATCTCGACCCCCAGAAATCCTCTGTCGCGGGGATTTCCCTTATTGCACAGTTGCAGACGGAACTGGCCCAGGCGGATACGCAGTTAAGTCAGATGCTGCGTTACATCGACCCGGCCAGCCCCCAGGTCCAGACCATCAAGGAGCGGATTCATGCGCTCGATCAGCAGATCGAGCAGCAGCGTGATATGGTCGGCAATAAAAAACAGATAGCCCTTAACATATCCGATTATGACGAGATGATGATGGAGCGTGAATTCGCCCAGATCAATTACAATGCGACAGCGACCGAACTGCAGGTTGCCCGTGCAGAGGCCTTGCGGCAGCAGGTTTACATTGTCCGGGTTGTCGAGCCGAATATGCCCAGCATCCCGACTTATCCCCATGGCGTGCTGATGGTGGTAGCCGTATTCGTGGGAGGCATGGTGACACTTCTGATCGGCCGTCTTTTGATCACCGGCATCAAGGAGCATGCTATCTGATGGCGCGTTTTCCTGAAGAGCGGTGTGTTTGAGCCTGACATCAGGAATGAAGACACCGCAGCATCCGTGTAGTATCAGGGGCGCTTCGGCTCCATCGGCTGAGGGAAGATTTTTATCGCGATGCTAAACAAGCTGCATGCTTTGCCTGCTGCTCCGCATGGTGGGGGGCTTATCCATAAAAAACGGATCAGGCCTTCCACACAGGGTGCCATTCTGGCGATAATGATTCTTGGGCTGGGGCTTGCAGGATGCAACACGCTCCCCAATAGCGGCCCCACGGAATCCGAAGTCAAACATGCCCAGAAAGACCCCAAGAAAAACTCGGTCGGGTACGGAATCGTACAGATCAGTCCCGATCTCATAACATTGCTGAATAGTGAAAGACCCCCTTCCTTCTCCATGCTGGCCAGCGAGGCAGTGAAGTCGCTTCCCAACGACCGGGTCGGACCGGGTGATTCGTTGGATATTGCCATTTATGAAATGGGTGTGGGGGTGTTCACCTCCGGCTCCACCACGTCAGCTCCCTCCTCCACGGCCAAGCCGACCCTGATTTCCGCGGTGCCGGTGGATGGGAATGGCGACATCACCTTACCCTATATCGGTCTGCTGCATGTTACTGGCCTGACGAGCGAGCAGATCGAGGCTGAAATCCAGAGTCGCCTCAAGAGTAAATCGCAATCACCCCAGGTTATGGTGAAAATCCAGACGGACCTGGAAAACTCGGTCATTGTTTACGGTGCGGTCAAACGTTCCGGTCGTATCCCGCTGACACTCCATCAGGAACGGCTGATCGACGCCATAGCTCTTGCCGGCGGGAGTATGCAGCAGCCTGAAGACATGATTGTGCGGCTCGAGCGGCATGGCAGTCAGGCTGAAACGTCGCTGCGGGATCTGGAACAGGATCCTGCCCAGAATATCCTGCTTCAGGCGGGAGACCGCATTCAGCTTATTCTTGAACCCCGCAGCTTTACAGCCTTTGGCGCCGCGCATCAGGTTACGGAAACGCCCTTCACTACTTCAACTGTCAATCTGGCCGAAGCCCTGGCGCGTGTTGGCGGGCCGTCGGACAGTCAGGCCGATCCAAATGCCATCTTTCTGTTCCGGTATGAGGATGCCGATATAGCGCAGCGTCTTGGTCTGCCCGTTACGACCGGGGAGTCCAGGATGCCCATCGTGTACCAACTGGATATGATCAACCCGGCCAGCTATTTCCTTGCTGAACATTTTCCGATGAAAAACAAGGATGTACTGTACATTGCCAATGCCAAGACCAATAAGGTCGCCAAGACGTTCAACCTGATCAATACCCTCATGTCGCCGGGAATGTCGGCTGGTCGGGTCAGCCACTGACTGCTGCGGGCATAAGGGGTCATTGGTATATCCGCTGAACTGGTCAGTCTGCCTGACGGATATACAATAGGGAAAACATTACTGCTTTCAGTAATGTGTTTGTAAAATATTGTTTTTTGATACGTATTGATTAGTGCGAGATGAGGGAATATGCGGTTTTTTGTTACTGGAGGTGCAGGTTATATAGGCAGTCACGTTGTCCTGATGCTGTTGGATGCCGGGCATGACGTTGTTGTGCTGGATAATCTCAGTACCGGACACCGGCAGGCCGTACCTTCAGAAGCCCGGTTTGTTATGGGAGACCTGTCCAATACCGCATTGGTGGATGACATTCTGGGCGACGGCCCCTGGGACGGGATCATGCATTTTGCGGCGCGTTCCCTGGTCGCGGAAAGCATGCGCGCGCCTTTCATGTATCTGCGCGAGAATGTCGCGCCTGCGCTGACGCTGATCGAACTGGCCGTGCGGCATAAGGTTCCGGCATTTGTTTTCTCTTCCACAGCGGCCCTGTTCAGTAATACCGACAATACCATTATTTCGGAAACTTCACATATTTCGCCATCTACCCCTTATGGCGAAAGCAAACTCATGGTTGAACGGGCCCTGTACTGGGCTGACAGGCTATATGGGCTGCGTAGCGCGTGCCTGCGTTATTTCAACGCGGCAGGGGCGGACCCCCAGGGTCGCGCAGGTGAGGATCATCAGCCGGAAACGCATCTCATTCCTTTGGCGATCCAGACCGTATTGGGAAAACGTCCTTCCCTCGATCTGTTCGGTAACGACTACCCCACGCCCGATGGAAGCTGCATCCGTGATTATGTGCATGTAACCGATCTGGCCCGCGCCCATCTCGCCGCCATGGGGGCGATCGGCCAGCGGAGCGTTACGTATAATATTGGCAATGGTAAAGGGTATTCAAACCTTGAAGTCGTGCAGAGTATCGAACGGGTTTCAGGGCGTCGCCTTGACTGGCGCTGGGCGCCACGCAGGGCAGGGGACCCGGCGGTTCTCGTGGCCAGCTCTGCTTTGCTGCAACGTGAGACGGGCTGGAAAAGCACCTTTGATGATCTGGATTCCATAGTGGAAACAGCCCTAGCATGGGCTGAAAAACATCCCGATGGTTATGCGTCCCTGCCCGTGAAAAATAAAGCGGTGCTATGAACGGACACAAAATACCGGGCAGATGGCCTAAACACTGCCTATGAAATATTCCCCAGATCAAAAGGAAGTTTTTGGTGAAGCTTTTTTTAAAAAGCTTTGAAAAAACGCCATCTTTTTAAAAAAAGATGGTGCCCTGCTTGTGCATACAAACAGAAGAAGCACGGCTGACGGAATTATGGGATGGCGGACTCGAAAGGATTCGAACCTTCGACCTTCGCCTTCGGAGGGCGACGCTCTATCCAGCTGAGCTACGAGTCCATTCCCGCCTGCATACATCGGGAATGCGTTGAACGCCACCCCTAAAAATTATCGGGGTGCGGACCAGTCCATCCAGCCCGGCACGATGGGGAGTGGCTCCGCATGGCCTTTCTGGTCCGTCGCCCATGCCGCGGCCGCCAGATCCCCGCCCGAGGGCAGAAACGTATCGCGTTGCAGAATCCAGCTTATCATATCGTCTGTCACCACCCCCCCGTCGCGGCTGCGCAGCAGGAGATGGTAGCCATTGGCAATGTAATCGCGCCGTGTGGCGGGCGGCATGCGCTGCCATGCGCTCGCCATGGCAGGTGCGGGAATGATCTGGTCATGGCCGCCATAGACCACCAGAACCTGGCCGTGCATGGTGGGGGCCGCCTGTGCCGCCTGGTGCATGAGGTCGGTCAGCCCCGCCAGCGCGACCGTGCTGGTGTCGCGCAGGGTCAGCGGGTCGTAATACAGCCGTGCAAGGGCCAGCATGTCGTCAGCCGCGGTCACATGCACGGGCAGTTCATGCCCGCTGAGCCGCCAGCGCGGGGCGAGTGCCGCCATGAGATGGGTCAGGGTGCGTGTGCCCGTATCCATATCCCACAGGGCCGGGGCCAGCAGGATATACCCCGCCACCGGCGGCGCGTCCGGCCGTGCCGCCAGCAGGGTGGCGATGGCGCCCCCCATGCTCTCACCCACGATGTACAGGGGAATGCCCGGATGTTCGTACCCGATGGTGGCGGCCAGTGTCGCGGCTGTGCGCACAAGGCTATCGGTTCCCGCCCAGCCGCCCCGTTGCGCTGTCTGGCCAAAGCCGGGCAGGTCGGGCGCGATGATGGTCATGCCCGCGCCATTCAGCTCCGGCGCGGGCCGCTCCCATGCGTCGCGGCTGTCATTGAAACCGTGCAGCGCCAGAATGACGGCGCGTTCGGGGCCATGCGCGGGCCAGATGCGCAGCGGAACATCTCCGATGCCCGGAATGTCGACCCGCCGGTCCGCCGGGACCAGGCGGCCCAGCGCCTGATGGCGCGCCGGCGGGGCGGGGGGTGGCGACTCCCGCGTGGCGCAGGCTGCCAGCAGCACAAAAAGCACTGGATAAAGCAGCCGTGACAGGCGAATGTTTGAAAGCACGGCAATCCTGCGTATCATCATGACCAAGCGCATGCTCCACCGATAGGCGAAAGCATGCAAATTCAAGCCGGACAACAACCCGAGGCCCGTTAAAATGCAAGCCCTGTCCCACGATCCCGTTCCGCACCCCCGCCTGGGTACGATCGAAACCATTGTCGTCGATTCGCGCACGCTGTCCTGTGATGGGGGGCTTGGCGCGCTGGGGCATCCGCGCGTGTTCCTGCGCATCGCCCACCACCAGACCTTCTGCCCCTACTGCTCGCGGCTGTTCGTGCTGAACCCGGATGCGCCAGCAGGTGTCGAACACTGATCGCATCCTGATTCATGTCCAGCGACACGCAGGTTCACCTGATCCTGGTGGATGGTTCGGGTTTCATTTTCCGCGCCTTTCACGCCCTGCCTCCCATGACCAGCCCCGATGGCACGCCCGTCAATGCGGTGTATGGTTTTACGAACATGCTGTCGCGGCTCATGCGCGAACACGCGGGCACCCATCTGGCGGTCATATTCGATGCGGGACGGCATACCTTCCGTAACGAGCTGTATGCGCAGTACAAGGCGCACCGCCCGGAACCGCCGGAGGAGCTGCGCCCGCAATTCAGCCTTGTGCGCGACGCGACGGCCGCCTTCGGCGTTCCCGCCATCGAGGAAGCAGGCTGGGAAGCCGACGACCTGATCGCGGCCTATGCCCGCAAGGCGACCGATGCGGGCGGGCAGTGCACCATCTATTCGTCGGACAAGGATCTCATGCAGCTCATCCGTCCCGGCGTGATGATGATGGATCCCATCAAGCAGAAACCGATCGGGGAAAAGGAAGTCCTGGCCAAATTCGGTGTCACGCCGGACAAGGTGGCCGAGGTGCAGGCCCTGATCGGGGATCCGGTGGATAACGTGCCCGGCGTGCCCGGCATCGGCCCCAAGACCGCATCGGCGCTGATGGCGGAATACGGGTCGCTGGACGGCATACTCGCGGGCGCGGAAAGCATGAAGGCGTCCAAGCGGCGCGACAACCTGCTGGCCCATGCCGCGATGGCCCGCCTGTCGCATGAACTGGTGACCCTGCGTGAGGACGCGCCCTGTCCCGAACCGCTCTCCGCCCTGACCTGCTGCGATGTGGATATGGAGCGGCTGGGCGCATGGCTGTCGGATATGGGGTTTTCCTCCCTGTTGCAGCGCATGGGGCTCAAGCCGCGTCCACGTGTTCATGCGCCCGCGCTGGCCGGCGCCGAGGTTCCCGCCACGCCGGATGCGGTCCTGCCGCCAGTCCCGGCGGAGCCTTACGGCCCGTATGACACGGTGACCGACCCCGAAGTGCTGCGCCAGTGGGTGAGCGAAGCCCGCGCCCATGGCGTGTGCGCGGTCGATACGGAAACCGATGGCCTTGACCCGCTTATGGCCCGGCTGGTCGGGATCTCGCTGGCCACCCGGCCCGGAAAGGCCTGCTACATCCCCCTCGGGCACGAAGGCGACCTGATGGACGCCCTGTGCGCGGCCCAGATGCCGGTGGAGGTGGCCCTTGAAATCCTTGCGCCGCTGTTTGGGGATGCCGCGGTTCTCAAGATATTCCAGAACGCGAAATTCGACCTGCTGGTGCTGACACAGGCCGGGAGCGTCCAGCCCGCCCCGATTGATGACACCATGCTGATTTCCTATGCCCAGTCGGCGGGGCAGCATGGGCAGGGGATGGATGAACTCTCGCGCCTGCTGCTGGATCATGCGCCCATTCCCTATGATGAGGTCACGGGCACGGGCCGCAACCGGGTCGTGTTTTCCAAGGTGGATATCGCCCGCGCCACGCCGTACGCGGCCGAGGACGCGGATGTGACCCTGCGGCTGTGGCAGGTGCTCAGGCCGCAGTTGCGGCCCAACCGGGCGCTGGCGCTGTATGAGGAAATGGAGCGCCCCCTTGTCCCGATTCTGGCGGATATGGAGCGCGCGGGCATTGCGGTGGATGCGGATGACCTGCGGGCGATGTCCACCGAATTCGCGTCGCGCATGGGCGTGATCGAGGCCGAGATCCATACCCTTGCCGGGCGTGAATTCAATGTCGGCTCCCCCAAGCAATTGGGTGAGATCCTGTTTGATGAAATGGGCCTGTCCGGTGGCAAGCGCATGAAATCGGGCGCATGGGGCACCGATTCGTCGGTATTGCAGGATCTGGCCGACCAGGGGCATGACCTGCCCGCGCGGATTCTGGCCTGGCGCCAGCTTGCCAAGCTCAAAAGCACCTATGCCGATGCGCTGCTCAACCAGATCAACCCGGCGACGGGGCGGGTGCATACCTCGTTCCAGATGGCGGTCACGACAACGGGCCGCCTGTCGTCCAACGATCCCAACCTCCAGAACATTCCCATCCGCACGGAAGAAGGCGGGCGTATCCGCCGCGCCTTCGTCGCCGCACCCGGCCATGTGCTGCTTTCGGCCGATTATTCCCAGATCGAACTGCGGCTTCTGGCCGATGTGGCCGATATTCCCGCCCTGCGCGACGCCTTTGGGCGCGGGCAGGACATTCATGCCCGCACCGCGTCCGAAGTGTTCGGCATCCCGCTGGACGGGATGGACCCCCTGACCCGCCGCCGCGCCAAGGCCATCAATTTCGGCATCATCTACGGCATCAGCGCCTTCGGGCTGGGCCGCCAGCTTGGCATCCCCCCGGGCGAGGCGCGGGGGTATATCGACGCCTATTTCGCCCGTTATCCCGGTATTCGCGATTATATGGAGCGGATGCGCGAGGAAGCGCGGCGCAATGGCTACGTCACCACCCCCTTTGGCCGCCGCTGCTGGGTGCCGGGCATTGCGGATCGCAACGCCGCGCGCCGCAATTATGCCGAACGCCAGGCCATCAACGCCCCGTTGCAGGGGGGGGCGGCCGACATCATAAAACGGGCCATGGTGCGAATTCCCGCCGCCCTGGCCGATGCGGGGCTTGACGGACGCATGCTCCTTCAGGTCCATGACGAACTTCTGTTCGAGGTGCGGGCCGGGGACGCCGAACGTCTTTCCGCCCTCGTCAAGCAGGTCATGGAATCCGCGGCGGCCCTTCGCGTGCCTCTGGTCGTGGAAACCGGGACCGGAACGAATTGGGCGGATGCACACTAATGAAGCAAAATGAACGTGACCGGTTTTTCCTTCTGGTCGGGTTGGCCATTCTGGCGGTTTCCTCCATCTGCGGGTATGTGGGCTACCGGCTCTTTGACCGCGCGCCGGTGCCGCTTGTCTCCTATGGCAACCCGGTGGGCGGCTCGTTCAGGCTGGTCAACGGGGCGGATGGTTCCGTGCTGGATACCGATTTCAGGGGCCGGTGGATGCTGATCTATTTCGGCTATACCCACTGCCCCGATACGGTCTGCGGCGCGACGGCCAAGGCCATGGCGGAGGGCGTCGCCGCGCTGGGGCGTGAGCGTTCGCGGCTGGCGGTGCCGATTTTCATCACCCTCGACCCCATGCGCGACACGGCGGAGGACCTGCGCACCTACGCCCTGCGCTTTGGCACGCAGCTTACGGTCATGACGGGTTCGCCCAAGATGATCCAGGCGGTGGCGAAGGAATACCACGCCCCCTATGTCCGGCATGAGGGCGAGAATGGTGACTACACCATAGACCCCGCGACCCAGATCGTGATCATGTCCCCCACGGGACGGTATGAGGGCACCCTGCCCGCGACCGCCACGGCGGGTGAGATCACCGCGCGGATGACGCAGCTCATGGATGCGCAGGCCCGGCACTGAACCAGTTGGGGGGAGGTGGATGAAGACGGTCCTGCTGCCCCTGGCACTTGTCGCGGCCTTTTTGCCCGGTGTCGGTGTCGTGGCCCCCTTCGTTTCCGCCCATGCGGCGGAGGGCACGCGGGGGAGCCCGCACCGGGGCGGGACGCTGCGACTGACGGCGGTCACCTCCGCCGGAACGCTTGATCCGCAGATCAATTACACCAGCCAGTACATGCAGGTGATGAGCGTCGTCTATGACGGGCTGCTGACCTATCCCAAATTGCAGGGCCCGGCGGGCGGGCAGGTCGTGCCTGACCTGGCGCGGTCCCTGCCGGACATGCGCGATGGCGGGCGCACGTGGGTTTTCACCCTGCGCGATGGTATCCGTTTTTCCAGCGGCGCGCCGGTTACGGTGGAAGATGTCGCGGCGTCGCTGCGGCGTATCTTCCGTGTCGGCGCACCGACGGCCGGATCCTTTTACGGGGCGATTCGTGGCGCGGATGCCTGCCTGCGTGACCCCGCGCACTGCACGCTCGCGGATGGGGTTGAAACCGATGCGGCCACCGGCCGCATTACCATCCACCTGACCGGGCCGGATGCCGAATTCCCGCAGAAGATGGCGTTTGGCCATGCGGCGGTCCTGCCCGCGGGGGTGCCGTCACATGATCTGGGTAATGAGGCGGCCCCCGGAACCGGCCCCTACCGCATCGTCGCCTCCAGCCCCGACCGGGGCATGCGGCTGGAACGCAATCCCTTCTTCCATGAATGGAGTGAGACGGCCCAGCCCGATGGTTATGTCGATGCCATCGTCTATGACTATGGCCTGGCGGAAGAAGATGCGGTCACCGCTGTCGAACGCGGGCAGTATGACTGGATGGCCGGGCTCAAGCCGCTGGACCGGCTGGGGGAAATGGGGAGCCGCTATACCGCCCAGGTCCATGTCTATCCACTCTACGGGCTTTTGTTCCTGCCCATGAATGTCAACATCCCGCCCTTTGACAATATCCTTGCGCGCAAGGCCGTCAATTACGCGCTGGACCGCCGGGCCATGACGATCCTGTATGGTGGTTCCGCCATTGCGGCCCCCTTGTGCCGCATGGTCCCGCCCGGCCTGCTGCCCGGTGATGGCGCATGCGCGTGGACACAGGGCGCGGATCCCGACCACCCCGCCGAAGGCGGCTGGCGCCAGCCGGACATGGCGCGCGCGCGCCAGCTTGTGCGTGAAAGCGGGACCGCGGGGCAGGACGTGACCCTGATCGTGCCCGCCACCGCCATGTATGTCAGCATGGGCACCTACCTGCGCGACATGTTGCAGGCCATGGGCTACCGCGCGCACCTGCATCCGCTTTCGGCGGCGATGGAGGGATCTTACGTCCAGAATACCGGCAACCACGTGCAGATCAGTCTCATGGGGTGGTATGCGGACTATGCCTCGCCGTCCAATTTTCTGGACACGTTGTTCGGCTGCGAGAATTTCCATGCCGGTTCGGACAATTCCATCAACATATCCGGCCTGTGCGACCCAGTGGTGCGGGAGCTTACGCAACGCGTCCGCTCCATCCCCGACCCGCAGGCGGCAGGGCTGTTATGGCAGCAGGTGGATGACCGGATCACCCGCCTCGCCCCGGCAGCGCCGATGATCAGCATAAGCTATGTGGATCTGGTCTCGCCCCGTCTGGGCAATTACTTCGCCACCCGCCTGTATCACATGGCGTTTTCACGGGTATGGGTACAATAAAAAAACCCTGCCGGGAGACCCGGCAGGGCGTAAGCAGGCAGGCAGGCCAGTGTAATCAGAGCATGGATTTGGCGCGGGCTTCCACCTTCGCACAGGCCTGCGTACGGATATCGGACGCGGCATCTTCGAGCGAGATGGGCGGCTGCCCGCCGCCGACCTTCAGCAGGCCGGTGGACCCATCGGCATAGGACATGTTGCCCTTGCTGTCGGAGGGTACGTCGTTCGTCTTCTTGTTCAGGGCCGCAAGGACCGGCCATGCTTCCTTGGAGTCGAGATAGCGGGACTGGATGCAGTAGTTCAGGATGCCACCCAGGTCAGCCGGGGTGGCCGACGCCACGGCGGAAAACACCGTATCGGCGGAAAGGGAGCCGGGCGCGATCTGCTCGACCTGGTTGGCCACGCCCGCGCCGGTCGGGGGGGATGTTTCGGCATGGGCGGCAAGCGGGGCCGCGCCAAGCATGGCGGCAAAAGCACTGGCGCACAGAACGCGACTGAATGACATCATATCCATTCTTCCTTGCATTGTTCTCTCGGCGAGAGGGCGCACCGTCCCGTCATATGTGAAGCGAGAAGCTATGGATCCGTAATAACACGATGCGCCCGGCCAGTACCCCTGTGGCTGATAGGTCAGACATTCGGCTTTTCGATATATCCATCCCTCCGCCCACTGGGGTTGCAACGGGATAAACCCCTGTCGCCCGCGGATATTGCATGATCGCGCATGTTTTCGCATGCGGCGGCGGGCGGCTTCCCCGCCGCGTCAATAAGTCGTGAATAAGCTTAAGGCCGCCGCCCGCGCGCCCGTAAACCACCCATCGGGTGCAATGGACATTGAGTCCACCCTGACTTCGTGGGAATGCTGGTAGGAATTACGGCCCCAACCCTCTGCGCGGGATTCCTATGCAGCATTTGCGCCTTCTCCTGAAAGACGTGTGGTACCTTACCCGTCCCTATTTCGTGTCCGAGGACAGGAAATGGGCATGGGGGTTACTGTGCGCGGTCCTGGTCCTGACCTTTTCCATTGTGGGGATGGATCTGCTCCAGTCCTTTTCGCGCAATGTGTATTACACGGCCCTGCAGCAGCGTGACGCCACGACCTTCCTGCGCGGGCTGTTCTGGTATGTGCATAATGAAAGCGGGTTCGTGCCCGGCTTCTTCATCATCACCATTCCGGCCATCCTGTTCAGTGTCTATGCGACCTATCTGCAGCAGATGCTCCAGTTGCGCTGGCGGCGGTGGCTGACCGCGCGCATGACGCGGCAGTGGATGGAAAACCAGACCTATTTCCGCATCGCCATCACCACGTCCGGGCTGGAGGCCGGGGCCGACAACCCCGACCAGCGCATACAGGAAGACCTCAACAGCTTCGTGACCGATACGTTGACGCAGTTCATCAACCTGCTGTCCAACATCGTGACCCTGTTCAGCTATGTGGGGCTTTTATGGGCGCTGTCCGGGCCGCTGGAACTGTGGGGGATGTCCATACCGGGCTATTTCTTCTGGGCGGCGCTGATCTATTCCATACTGGCCACATGGGTCACGCATCTGGCGGGGCACAGGCTGGCGGGGCTGCAGTTCTTCCAGCAGCGCGCGGAGGCCGATTTCCGCTACAGCCTGGTCCATGTCCGCAACAACGCGGAAGGGATCGCCCTCTACCGTGGCGAGGCGGAGGAGCAGGCCGGGCTGGAACGGTCGTTTTCCTCGGTCTATGGAAATTTCCTGTCCATCATGCGCCGGACCAAGTGGCTGGGGCTGCTGACCACGGGGCTGGATGTGGTCTCGGGCAATTTCGCGCTGCTGATCGGCTCGATCCGCTATTTCGCGGGCAAGATGAGCTTCGGCACGCTCATGCAGCTTGTCATGGCGTTCTCGCGCGTGCAGGGCGCGCTGGGCTGGCTGTCCAATTCCTATGCCGCGCTGACGACATGGCATGCGGAGGTCGCGCGTCTGGCCACGTTCCAGCGCGTGATGGACCGCGCGCAGGCCATGCGGAACGAGGTGCGGGTCCACCCCGCCCCCGCCGATGCCGACATGCAGATCAGCCACATGGATGTTTTCCGCCCCGATGGCGCGCTGCTGCTGCGCGATGTGAACCTTACGCTGGCGCATGGGCAGATGAGCGTGGTGACAGGCCCGTCAGGCACCGGAAAGTCCACGCTGTTCCGCGTCCTTGCGGGGATCTGGCCGTTTGCGACGGGTGTGGTCACGCAGCCCGACCAGCCCATGATGTTCGTGCCGCAGCGGCCCTATGTGCCCACCGGCACCCTGCACCGCGCCGTGACCTATCCGGCGGGGGTGGAGCGTTACGGGGTGGAGGACGTGGCGGGCGTGCTGCAACAGGTCGGGCTGGGCGCGCTGGTCTCGTGTCTGGGGAAGGAGGAGCCCTGGGGGCAGATCCTCTCCCCCGGTGAACTCCAGCGCCTCGCCTTCGCCCGTATCCTGCTGGCGCGGCCGGGCTGGGTGTTCCTGGACGAATCCACCTCGAACCTCGACGCCGCGTCCGAGGCCGCGCTGTACGCATTGCTGCGGCAGGACTGCCCCGGCATGACCGTGGTGTCCATCACGCACCGCCAGTCGGTCGTGGACATGCATGTCAACACGATCGACCTCACGCCCTTCGTGGCGGTCCGCCCGGCGGAAGAGGCGGTTAGCGCGGACGCATCGCCGCGACCATGAGGTCGGTGTTATGGCGCATCATGGCGATGTAGTCGGGTGCGGGACCGCTGGCGGGGGACAGGGCTTCGGCATAGAGTTCGCCGCCGGGCCGCGCGCCGGTCGCATGCGCCACCTGCTGGACCAGGCGGGGATCGGTGGCGTTTTCCATGAAATAGGTGGTGATGCCGGTGCGCCGGATCTGGTCGATCAGGGCCGCGACATCCCCCGCCGCGGCTTCCGTCTCGGTCGAGAGGCCCTGCGGGGCCATGAAGGTGACGCCATAGGCCCGACCGAAATAGCCAAAGGCGTCATGGCTGGTCAGGACGCGCCGCCGGTCGGCGGGAATGGTCGCGATCTGCGTGCGGATGTCCTGATCCAGCGCCTTCAGCCGCATGACATAGCGCGCGGCTGAAATACGGAAGCTCTCCGCATCGACCGGATCGGCCGCGATCAGGGCATCGCGGATGTTATTGGTCCAGATGATGACATTGGGCACGCTGTTCCACACATGCGGGTCGGTTTCGGGCTGCCCGGCGCCGGGCTGCGTATAGGCGCTGATCCCGTTCGACACGATAACCGGCCTGCCCTGATAACCCGCCGCATGCGCCAGCCGCCCGAACCAGCTTTCCAGCCCCTCGCCGCTCATGAACACGATATCCGCCTGCCGCAACTGCCGTGCGTCATCGGGGGAAGGCTCGAATTCATGCGGGTCGCCATCCGGCGGCACCAGCGAGGTGACGCTGACATGGCTCCCCCCCACCTGCGCCACGACATCGGCCAGCACCGTAAAGCTGGCGACGGCATGCAGCGGGTGCGCCAGCGGCGCCGCATGGGTGGCGGGCGCGGCCAGAAGGCCCAGAAGGCCCAGAACGGGAATGAGATGGCGCATGGTCAGGACCCCTGCAGGGAAGATGAACCGCGTCCCGCCCGGAGCCCGGCAGGGGACGTGACAAGGGAAAGGACATACAGCACGCTGCATGTCAGGATGATGGAAGGCCCGGCAGCCAGCCGGAAATGATACGAAACGAGCAGCCCGGTCAGGCCCGCGACCATGCCCACGGCGGCCGACAGGACCATCATGGGCAGCAGGCGGCGGGTCCACAGCCGCGCGGTCGCCGCGGGCACCATCATCATGCCGACCGACATGAGCGTGCCCAGCGCCTCGAACCCCGCCACCAGGTTGATGACCACCAGGAACAGGAAGATCATGTGGTAGAGCCCGCCATGCCCGCCGGTCAGGCGCATGAAGGCCGGATCCACGCATTCCATGACCAGCGGCCGCCAGATGACCGAAAGCAGGCACACGCTCAGCGTGGTGATGCCCCCCATGAGGTACAGGGCCGGCCCGTCAATGGCCAGGATGGTGCCGAACAGTACATGCAGCAGGTCGATATTGGACCCGCGCGCCGAGACGATCAGCACCCCCAGCGCGAGGGAGGTGAGATAGAAACTGGCGAAACTGGCGTCTTCCGCCAGATGGGTGCGGCGGCTGACCAGCCCGGCCAGCAGCGCCACCCCCAGCCCCGCGACGATACCGCCCAGCCCCATGGCCGTCAGCGACAGCCCGCCCGCAAGCAGGAAACCCACCGCCGCCCCGGGCAGGATGGCATGGCTCATGGCGTCACCGATCAGGCTCATGCGGCGCAGTTGCAGCATGACCCCGACCGGCCCGGCCCCCATGCCCAGCGCCACGGACGCCACCAGCGCCCGGCGCATGAAACCGAAGGTCGCAAACGGCTCCCACACGGCGGCAAGCAGATTCATGACCATGTTGTCACCCCGCCGGCCCGCGTGGGGGCATAGGCTTCATGCAGGGTGTCCGGGGTCAGGATACGGGCCGTCTCCCCCCACATGGCGTGACCGGCCGACAGCAGCACGACATGGGGGAAGCATGTGCGGATCTGGTGGATGTCATGCAGCACGGCGATGATGGTGCGGCCCTGCGCATGCCATTCGCCCACCAGTTCCAGCAGGTCCTGTGTGGTGGGGGCGTCAAGCGCGGTGAAGGGTTCGTCCAGCATGATGATGCGCGCGTCCGACATGAGCAGGCGCGCGAACATGAGACGCTGGAACTGCCCGGCGGAAAGGGCGTCGATCATGCGGTCCGCCTGCCCGTCCAGATTGACGCGGCGCAGCGCGCTGGCCGCGCGCAGGCGCACCTGCCGGTCCGCCCCGCCGAAAGCCCCGGTCTGCCGCCATGCGCCACTTAGCACCATGTCGGTCACACTGATGGGAAAGGCGCGGTCGATGTTGCGCGCCTGCGGCAGGTACCCGAAATCCTGCTGGCTCAGGCCCACGCGCGTGATCGTGCCGGATGCAAGTGGCACCTCGCCCAGTATCGCGCGCAGCAGCGTGGACTTGCCCGCCCCGTTGGCCCCGGCGATGGCCGTCATGCTGCCGGGCGCGAAGCAGCCGGTCACATGCCGCCAGACGGGCGCGCCATTCAGTACCACACCGGCATCATCCAGCCGGATCGCGCCTTTGGTCACGGCTGGGCCACGGCCCAGGCGATCAGCCCCCATAGCGCGGCGCACGGCATGGCCATGCATATCAGGCGCTGCCACCACGCGCGCGCCGCCCATGTCTGGCGCAGGGGGGCGGCGGGCGCGTTACGGCTTACGCGGGGCATCGGCATCCAGTGGCCTGAAGTCGGGAGGGAGGCGGAAAGGGAAGGGGAAAGCGGCATGGGGCGCCTAAAGTGTTATAATATAACATCCGTCTATATCAG
The DNA here is from genome assembly GCF_021295395.1 of Komagataeibacter sp. FNDCR2. Taxonomy (NCBI): domain Bacteria; kingdom Pseudomonadati; phylum Pseudomonadota; class Alphaproteobacteria; order Acetobacterales; family Acetobacteraceae; genus Komagataeibacter; species Komagataeibacter sp. FNDCR2. Next base: position 1,840,202 of record NZ_JAIWOU010000001.1, on the reverse strand, counting down.
CGTCCGGCCCGCCGTCAAGATGAAAGACAGTATTGTTGGGAAACCCCCTGCGGATCAGGGCCTTAAACCATGTCGCAAAATAATTTCATGATGTTGACAGTAGTTGGTACATGATTTGCGAAGCCGCCGGGCCAGAATACAGTAAAAAAAGGAACAGATTATAACTGTATCTGTAGGGACACAGTTCCCTTCAATCTGATCATTCCGGGATAAATATGTTTGGTCATACATAGACAGTATCAGTCGGCTGTATATATACGAACATATATGGACAAACGGCAATGAATCGGGAGCCAACATGGCAAGAATAACTACTGGTATGATATGGATGTTTTCGGCCAGTCTTGGCGCATTGCTTGGCTCTTCCGCCTATGCCCAGAGTACAACAGCCCAGAACACGACAGGCAGCAGCACCAAAAGCAGCCTGTCACCCACCCCCGCCAAGGAAAAGACGGCCACGCAGGACGCGGTTACTTCCGGCAATGCGGAAGAAGTGACCGTTATCGGCCATCACCGCATGGTTGCGGGCGCCGCCGCCAACTATAACAAGAAGATGGCCAACCTCGGCCCGCTGGGCACGCGCCGCACGCTTGATACGCCCATGTCGATCATGACCGTGCCGCATGACGTGATCGTCAACCAGCAGGCGCGCAACATCAACGACCTGATGCAGTACATGCCGTCGGTCCAGCTTGAAAGCCGCGCCGACCCCGGCACCAGCCGCCCGCAGTCACGCGGGTTCGAGGCGGACGTCATCTCCAACAGCCGCATCGATGGCCTGAACGCCTTTACCGTCACCCCCTACGCCGCCGAACAGTTTGACAACGTGCAGGTGCTCAACGGCCTGGCCGGTGCGCTGTATGGACCCCAGAACCCCGCCGGCACGTTCGAATACGGCCTCAAGCGCCCGACGGATGAACGCATCAACCGCCTGGTCGTGGGTGTGGACTCCATCGGCACGCTCATGGAAAACGCGGACGCGTCCGGCCGCGTGGGCAAGAATGGCTGGTTCGGCTACCGCATCAACCTGCTGCATGGCGATGGCACGTCCTATGTGCAGGACAGCTGGATCCGCCGTAACATGGTCAGCGCGGATTTCGACATCCATTTCGACCGCAATACCGTGCTCGAGCTTGACGCCAGCCATTATACCTTCGATGAACGCGGCATGCCGGCGGGCATCAACCTGGCCGGGCACAGCCTGCCCGAAGCGCCGGATCTGGGCAAGCCGCACATGGGGCAGGACTACGCGGGCTACAATTCCGAAAACAACGTGTTCCTTGCCAAGCTCAAGCACCGGATCAACGATGACTGGAGTTTCCTCATCGGCGGGCTGTACCAGGATTCGGCGCGTCAGGTGTTCGAATCCGCCGATACGCTGATCAACAACGTCGGTGGTTACAGCCAGACCGTTTCCGCCGCCGCGACGGTGAACGACTTCAAGGTCGGCAGTAACATGGCCTACATCAACGGGCGTGTGCGCACCGGCTTCATCAAGCATGATCTGGTCATCGGCACCAACGGTTACATGGAAGGCGGCTATAACCCCACCACGGGCCAGAGCTTCACGACAGTAACGAGCGGCAGCCTGTATAACCCGCAGGTCGCCTCCGGCCCCGATGCCGGCAAGCAGCCCTATTACCATGGGCGCTATGAATCCCAGTACGTGCGCTACCAGTCCATGATCCTGGGCGATACGCTGCATTTCAACAAGCACTGGTCCATCATGGGCACGCTGGCATGGAGCTGGCTGCATCAGGACACCATGGCCAACCCGGTCACGGGCAAGGGCGCGGCGCCTTCCTATTCACGCGGGGCGGCCTTCAGCCCGACGGCCAGCCTGATCTACAAACCCGCGGATAACCAGACGGCCTATTTCACCTATGGCCGTTCGTTGCAGGCGGGCACCTCGGTTTCGGCCGGTGCGCTGAACAACAACGAATTCACCTCTCCCGTCCGGAGCGAGGAATACGAGGTCGGGTACAAGTACATGTACCGCAACATACAGTTCAATGTGGCCGGTTTCCGCGCGACGCGCAGCTATGCCTATATCGATCCCACCACGTTGATCTATGGCAACTATGGCACGCAGCGTAACTATGGTGTCGAATTCCAGGCCATGGGCCACATCACGCCCCGCCTGTCCGTTATTGGCGGCATGACATGGATCGACGCTGAAGTGCTGCATACGAATTCAGCCGCGACATCCAACAAGGAAGCCGTTGGCGTCGCCCCCCTCCAGGCCAACGTGCTGATGGATTACCGCCTTCCGTTCTCGCAGGGGTTTGCGCTCAATGGCATGGCGGTCAACGCCAATGTCCATTACACGGGCCGCCGCGCGGCGGATATCCAGAACTCGACCTATGCCGGTTCCTATGTGACGCTGGATATGGGCCTGCGTTATCCGTTCCGTGCGGCCAAGCATCCGTGGATGGCCCGTTTCGGCGTGACCAACGTGGCCAATGAACGGTACTGGTCATCCGTCTATAACGGCACCGCCGAAGGCACGAACGTGACCGCCGGCGGCAGCAGCGCCGCCTATGCCGGCATGCCGCGCGCCTATCACTTCACGCTTGAAGCCGACTTCTAAAACCCCGGCGCACCCGCTTGTGATACCGGGCGGGGGCGCGAAAGCGCGGTGGCGTTCCCATATCCCCTGAAAGAGACAGGGAAAAAGGAACGCCACCATGACTGAACCCGCTACCCCCATCCTTCGTGACTGTCCCATCGGGCTGGACGCCACCGGCACCCGGCGGGAAAAGGACTCGATGGGGGAAATTGAAGTTCCCGCCAGTCATTACTGGGGGGCGCAGACCCAGCGCAGCCTCGTGCATTTCTCGATCGGGCGGGACCATATGCCCATCGAGGTCTGCCACGCCTACGGCATCGTCAAGAAGGCGGCGGCGCAGGTCAACGCGGCCGATGGCCGCATGCCGCAATGGAAGGCCGATGCGATCAGCCATGTCGCGGATGAGGTGATCGCGGGCAGGCTCGATTCCGAATTTCCCCTTTTCGTCTGGCAGACCGGCTCGGGCACCCAGACGAACATGAACGTGAATGAAGTCATCGCCAACCGCGCCATCCAGCTTCTGGGGGGCGTGATCGGTTCCAAAAGCCCGGTCCATCCCAATGACGATGTGAACATGGGCCAGTCGAGCAACGATTCCTTTCCCACCGCCATGCATGTGGCGACCGTGCTGGAAATCGACAGCCGCCTGCTGCCGCGCGTGCGTGAACTCATTACCGCCCTGCGCACCAAGGCGGAGGAATGGATGCAGGTGGTCAAGATCGGCCGCACGCACCTGCAGGACGCCGTGCCGCTTACGGTGGGACAGGAATGGTCCGGCTGGGCGCGCCAGCTTGAGGATGCGCTGGAAGCGGTCGAGGCCGCCCGTCCGGGCCTGCTGCAACTGGCGGCGGGCGGCACGGCGGTCGGAACCGGGCTGAACGCGCCGCCGGGCTTCAGCCGCGCCATCGCCAAACGGATTGCGGACCTGACGGGGCGGCCCTTTGTCACGGCGCCCAACAAATTCGCGGCCCTCGGGGGGCTGGATGCGATGGTCCGGGCCTCGGCCGGGTTGCGCGGGGTGGCGGTTACCCTGCTCAAGATCGCCAATGACATGCGGCTGCTCGGTTCCGGCCCGCGCTGCGGGCTGGGTGAACTGCATCTACCTGAAAACGAACCCGGCTCCTCCATCATGCCCGGCAAGGTCAACCCCACCCAGTGCGAGGCGATGGTGATGATCTGCACGCAGGTCCTGGGCAATGACACCACGGTGGCGCTGGCGGGCAGCCAGGGGCAACTGGACCTGAATGTGATGCGGCCCGTCATCGTGGCCAATGTGCTGCACGCCATCCGCATCCTGGCTGATGGCTGCCATAATTTCCGGGTCTTTTCAGTGGAGGGCACGCAGCTCAATCGCAAGCGGATCGACGCCTATGTGGCCGGATCGGTCATGCTGGTTACGGCACTCAGCCCCGAAATCGGCTATGACCGTGCCTCCGCCATCGCGCATCAGGCCATGGAGCATGATATCAGCCTGCGCGAAGCGGCACTGGCCTCCGGCTTTGTGGATGGCGCGATGTTCGACCGTCTCGTCCGCCCGCTGGACATGGTGGGCAAGGGCGTGGCGGGGGCGTAACCCCTCAGGATGGGGCCGCGCCCTGCGTGTTGACCTGCAGGGTGAACAGCGCATCGGCGGCGCACATGAACAGCACGTCACGCTTGGGGCCTCCGAATGTCAGGTTCGAGACCCCGCGTGGCAGGCGCAGCCGCCCGATCATGCGGCCCTGCGGGTTGTACACCACCACGCCGCACAGCCCGAGCGGCCCATTGGCCCCGCACCACAGATTGCCGAAAATATCGGCGCGCATGCCGTCCGGCCCCATCTGGTGGCCATCAAGCATCATGTCGGCGAACAGGCGGAGGTTGCTGACCACGCCATCGCGGATGTCACCCACATGGATGCGCAGGTCGCCCCCGTGCCCTTTCTGTCCCGGTCCCGCGCCGGACGAGATGACATGGACACGCGTGCCATCGGGGGAAAAGGCGATGCCGTTCGGGTCCACCACCTGCTGCTGGGTCATGACGGCGGTCAGGGCCCCGGTGGCGGGATCAATGCGGAAGACGTGATCTTCCTGGCGTTTATGGCCACCGAACTGGGTGACGACTTCCCCATCGAGCGTCCAGCGCTCCACCCCGTCGCGGTTGCTCGGGCCGCCCGGCGCGTCAGGGTGGCCTTCCACGATGGTGTCGCCATAGCCGGGATCGGTAAACCAGATGCTGCCATCGGGGTGGACGGCAACATCGTTGGGGGAATTGAGGGGCGCGCCGTTATAGCTGTCGGCCAGAACATGGCATGAGCCATCATGTTCCCAGCGCACCACGCGGCGCATCCCGTGTTCGCAACTGATCAGGCGGCCCTGGGCATCGAATATGTTGCCGTTGCTGTTGTAGGAATAGCCGCGAAAGACCGAAACGGCGCTGTTTTCCCACAGGTAGCGGTACTGGACCGCGCGGATCGTGTCACTGAGCAGGAGGAAGCGGCCTTCGCTGTTCCATGCCGGGCCTTCCAGCCAGTCGCCGCCGTGCCATGCCAGTTTCAGGTTGGCATTGCCGAACACCAGATCATTGAAAGAGGGATCAAGCGCGATGATGTCGGGATCCGGCAGCACCACGACGGGGGCGTTCTCCCCCCATTGCCGGGGCGGGCTGGACATGACGCTGGGCGGCGCGGGCAGGGTCTGCGGTATGGCGGCCGCCCGCGCGGCCTGTCTGCCGGCCCACAGGCCGCCTGCCGCCAGCCCACCGGCCAGCACGGCCCGGCGGCCGGGGTGGAAGGGATGGGGGGCTGGGCGCATCGTGTCTCTCTTCAGGGTCATGGGTCGGGTGTGACGTTCAGTTTTCGATATTCTGTAAAACCTCGAATCCCTCGAACACCGGCGGGCCGGACATGAGCGGCTTGCGGGTGCCCGCCGTCGCATGGGCGATGCGGAACTGCTCGGACTGGGTCCAGCCGATGAAGGCTTCCTGTGATTCCCATACGGTGTGGGATGCATAGAGGATGTGATCCTCCTGCCGCGGGCCCTGAAGGAACTGGAAACTGACGAAACCGGGCACCGTGCGCAGATGTACCTCGCGGCCCAGCCAGCGCTCACGGAATTCCTGCTCGTTTTCGGGGGGGATGCGGAAACGGTTCATGGCGATGTACATGTGGCTTCTCCTGTTGCGCGCCGGGCCTAGCGACCGCCAGACACTGTCATCACGCTGCCTGTCATATAGGACGATGCGGGGGAGATCAGGAAGGCCACGGCCTGCGCGATCTCGTCCACGTGACCGACGCGGCCCATGGGAACCACGGTTTCCGCCAGCTTTTCTATCTCGGGGGGAACCATGTCCGTGGCGGTCAGGCCCGGGGCCACGGCGTTGACCCGTATGCCCTCGCGCGCCACCTCGTTGGCGAGGCCACGGGTAAAGGTCTCGACCGCCGCCTTGGTGGCGGCATAGGGCACAAGGCCGGGTAGTCCGCCCAGCCGCGCCGCAACGGAGGACAGGTTCACGATAACGCCGCCCTTTCCGCCATGGCGGGTGGACATGCGGCGCACGGCCTCACCCGATGCGAGCATGGTGGCGCGGATATTGATGTCGAACACCGCCGCCAGTGTCTCGGCGGTCTGTTCATCGATACGGACCTTGGCGCCGGTAATGCCCGCGTTGTTGACCAGTCCGGCAAGCGGGCCGAGTTCCGCCGCGCGGGTGAACAGGGTGCGGATGTCCTCGGGTCTGGAAATATCGGCCCGGACCGCCAGTGCCCGGCCGCCCTGCGCGGTAATGGTGCTGGCCAGTTCCTCCGCCGGGGCGGCGTTGGTGGCGTAATTGATGGCGACGGCATGACCCTGCCGGGCCAGCAGGGCGCTGATCGCATGGCCGATGCCCCGGCTGCCGCCCGTTACGATGATGACACCGGGGGATTGCGGGGGAAGGGAGGAATTGACGCTGTTCATGAACCCGTCCTGATTGCTGTCGGTTGGTGCGATCATAGGCCGCCACGCCGGGCTGCAAACACGAAAACAGGCCCCGATGGCGACCATATCCGTATGGCAGCTACCCGTCCGTGACACGGGGCCTGCCGCCCCTCCGGCCTTCCCCATGTCGATACGGCCATGCGCTCAGGCCCTGCCTACAGGATCGGCCCCCCTGCGCCGCATCACGTATTGATGAGGGAGAAGCTGCGTTTTCGCGTGGAATCCGCCAGGGGCGGGAGACTACGTTGCGTGATGGCTGCCTTGCAGCGATCTGGCTTGACTTGAGCGGCAAACTGCAATGCGCTGTTCATGATATAACAGAAGGCCGCACAATATTTGCAAGGGGGGCAGTCGGATGCCGTGCATTCCAGTCATCCTGCGTTATGGCGCAGGGGGCCTGATCTGGATATTCCATTTCGTTCTTCTCATGACCGTGGCCGCCACGACCGCACTGGCCGCCGGGCGCAATGACCAGGCCAGCGCCTGCAAGGGCGATGTATTCCGGCTGTGTTTTCTTGACATTCCGAATGAGAAGCTGATGACGGAATGCCTGGAAAGCAAGCTTGACCAGCTTACCCCCAAATGCCGCGCCATGTTTGAAGAGGATGAGGCGGAAGATACCGAACGCCAGCGCGATGAGGACGCCGCCACCCAGCGCCCCGCGCCTGTAGCGGCGCACTGAGCGCGCATACGGTAAAAAATATTCCGTTAGTGCAGAACTGTCAGGGGCCTGACGTATTGTTGCAGGGGCAAGTGGACAGGAAGCCGACACAATGCTAAAATGATTGTGATTTGAATTTGTCAAATATTATACGGATTAGTCATGTATTGAAATAAACGGAACGGTCTTAAGCATTTTACAATGAGCAGTAGAATATTACTGACATTTTTTTGACATATTATTGGTTAAGTTCAGTAACGCGATAAATCGTATATCGTTCCCTGTCAGGATGGTATTCAGCCATGTCTCCCGCAGGGGTGACGTGCGCATGCGTTCGGGAGATGGCGTTTCATGGGTAGGCGGGACGGTTCGGCGTCAGCGGTGTCATGTAGTGACGGGCGACTTTCCCTTGCCGCCGGGTATTTCAACATGGATACGATACGGCAGGCCATTGTCGAATGCCGCAAGGAGTTCGTGTCCCACTTTTCCATTCATTCGCAGCCGATTCTGGTCAGTGCCGGGGCGTGGCTGAACATGAAGCTGCATGAACTGCATGACTGGAACCAGGGGCTGCTGACGCTGGATGGCGGCACCATTGTCATCAACCATTCCCATTCCAACAGGGTGACGATATTGCCGGTCGATGTGCAGGGCGGCGGCAGCATGATCTTCTCCGCCGAGGAAAGCGGGGCGGCACCCTTCTGTTGCATCTGAGCCGGGGCGAAAAATCGTCCCATGGCCTGCAACTGGTTTTCCAGGGCTGTGAAAAGCAGTTTGCCTGCTATGACCCCATGGCGAACATGACCCTGGTCGGCCTGCTGCCCGATGGGGAAACCCCCGAGGGCTGGGCCGCCGTAAGGCTGGACGGGAATCCGTGGAATATCGCCCATCATACGGATGTGGCGCATGACTGGACGCAGGGGTTGCGGCGGGAATGGCTGGCGGATGCGCATAACAGCGTCACGCTGCACCTGCCAAGCTGAAGGCCGCTACGGAACAAATCAGGAAATACGTCCGACTCCCTAACGGCACGCTGTGGCTCCCAAAAAGTCAACAGACTTATCCACAGGATTCCCGGCGATGTTCAGGCTTGCGAATCCATTTTAATGTTGCCGTACAGAGACAGCAAATGGCTATTTTCCGCCATAATAAGGAGTCTCTTACGCTCCATTCGGGCCGGGGTCAGGGCCTGTCAAATGGAATCAGGTGGAGTCTGGCAAAAAAAATCCACATCTGAACGGTCCGTTCAGGCAGGTGGCAACTCAGTTATCCCGCCCATGCCGGGTTCCCGGCGCGGGGGGCGTGGAAGGACCGGCCTGATGGCAGGTCATGTCAAACTGGGTCAGGATTTCGAGCGGCATGCTCTCGGCACATACCGTATCGAACCTGTCATGAAGGGATTTCCGCACCCATACGTCAAAGGGTGAGGAACCGCGCCGCCCTGTCTGCGGTGGCGGAGTTTCATAGGGTCCTGACATGGAACATCTCCCGGCCTGTCGCACCCGGTCCGTGGCGACTGTCATGGGCAGGAAACGGTCGGCCCGCCCCCACAGTTTCCACACCCCCCTTTCACGTTGTTCCGTACTCAGGCCGCGATGCCGTCCAGCAGCGCGATTCCGCTGGCCTGTGACATGTGCGCGCAATAAGCCCGGACGGCCTCGGGCCATTCCAGTTCCGCCACGATCGTCAGGCTGCGCAGATAGGCGAACAGATGGATATCATCCGTTGAAAGGACACCGTTAACGGCTGCGGGCCCCACGATCAGGCCCGCCAACTGGGCAAGGCCGGCATTGACACGGGCGCGGAGCGCGGGACTTTCGGCCAGGCGCTCATTGAACGGCCCCACCATGTCTTCCTTGTTGCGTATGAAATACAGGCGGGCGACCGTTGTCGCGAATTCCGGCAGGGGCGCGCCCCCGAAGCGGGGCAGGATGAGGGGAATGTACGCGGGCTGCTCCGCTGTCAGCCACCGGCTGATTTCAGGGCGCGTCGGCCCTGTCAGCACCGGGTGGCCGTCCATGGCGTCCACATAGGCGACGATATCCATGCTTTCGGGCATGAACCGGCCTTCATGCTCCAATATGGGCACCAGCTTGCGCCCGACCATGCGGATCGGGGTTTCGCTATCGTCGTTAAGCAGCACGACGTTGGTGACGGGGATGTGCTTGAGGCCAAAAATCATCCGCGCCTTCACGCAGAAGGGGCAGTGGTCGTAGGTATAGAGCTTCATTCAGACCTCAGGAACGGTTCATGCGGGCAAGTTTGCGGTCGGTGCTGTACTGGCTCAGGGCATAGACGGACCAGATCGCCGCAGGTACCCAGCCAATGACCGTAAGCTGCAGGACAAGACAGATGATTCCCGCGAAGGGACGGCCAATTGTAAAGAATTGCAACCACGGTAACAGCAGGGCGAGGATAAGACGCATGATGGTTCTCCTGTAGCGGCCCGACCGGGCGGCGGGCGGTTCTGGCACGGCTTTGCCGGGGCTTGCGTGACTTCCCTTATTATATCGCCCATGGGCGTTTCCTGTTGCCCGGACGGGTCATGCTGGCGTGCCGCCTTTTTTCAAAAAGGCGACTTTTGCGCAATCCCGTCCGCCCTTTCTTTCCCGGCATGATGACGATAAAAATATGATGATGGAAAACGGATCGGATACACAGCCAACACCCGGTGGACGTCGGAATTTCCTTGGGCTTGTCACCGCCGCCACGGCGGCTGCGGGGGCAGGGGCGTGCCTGTGGCCTTTCCTGCAAAGCCTCGCCCCACGTGACAGCGCGGCGGCGCACCTGCCGGTTGATGTGGACATCTCCACCCTGCCGCCGGGCCAGCAGATCGTGGTGACATGGCAGGGTAAGCCGGTCTTCATCACCCACCGCACCCCCGAAGCCCTGGCCGCGTTGCGCGATGCCGCCCTGACCGACCGGCTGCGTGATGGCGGGTCGCGCGATCTCCAGCAGCCGCCCTATGCGGCGAACTGGCATCGTTCGGTCGACCCCCGTTACGGTGTGGTGGTGGGTGTATGCACGCATCTGGGCTGCGTGCCCGCCTATCGCCCGCTACCCCAGGGGCAGGGGGAAGGGAACTGGCCGGGTGGGTACGCCTGCCCCTGTCATGGATCCCGGTTCGATCTGGCGGGGCGGGTTTTCCGGGGCGCGCCCGCACCGTACAACCTGCCGGTGCCCCCCTATAGCATGCCCACGCCCACCCTTATCCGGCTGGGGGAGAACCCGGCGGGGCAGGATTTTGATTTTTCGACCATTCTCCAGCTTTGAGCCGGCGGGTGCGCGCCTAGCGCACGGGTTTGAGATGCAGGTCCATGGTATAGATCGCCACCGGCAGGTGCAGGCGCGATACGCCATCGGGCTGGAACGTGGCCGTCCGGTTCAGTTGCACGGCCGGTATCCATAACGTGCCGTGCGTGTCGATCCACATGGCGTCGGCCCAGACCAGCCTTTTGTCACGGATCAGCGTGGTGGCCTTTCCCTGTGGTGTGATGCGCAGGATGCGCAGTTTGTCGACATCCGACACATACAGGTTGCCATCCCCGTCAATGGCGGTGCCGCCGGTGGTGGGCGTGTCATAAAACAGGCTTACGCTGCGCGACAGGTCGGCGGGGGACAGGGCCGGGTTTTCCAGCGCGGCGGTGGGAGCGACCCACATCGGGCCGGAGCTGGGCTGGAAATAGAGTTTCTGCCCGTCGGGCGAGACCTCGAGCTGGTCGGCATGGATGCGTACCGGCTGGTCATGCGTGCGCAGCAGCCGCCCTTCGGCATACATCGGGCGCTCATCGGTCGTGGAGCGGTCATGGGACAGGACACGCCGCTGCTGGCCGGTCTGGAGGTTGACCACGACCAGCGCCGGATCCCCCGCATCGGTTACGAAAACCGTATTACCATGGAAGCGGATGTCATCCATGTAGCTGTGGGGCGTGCTGCTCGCATGCAGCGACACGGCATGCACCACGCCGCCCGTCGCAATATCGAACGCCAGCAGGCGGGCGGGCGGGCCGGATGCCGGGCTGGGCGCGCCGCCTACATTCGCATCGCCCGAATCAACCACCCACAGCAGGCCGTCCGGCCCCATGCGGATCGCGTTGACCCGTACGAAGGGTTGCAGGTCGCCCTTTGTGCCATCGGGATGGTTCCAGCGGGCATCGGGGAAGGCATGTGGCTGGCCATTGCGGTCGATCTCGGCCACCGTCGGCCCGGCGCCGCCCCCTCCGCCCCAATAGGGAAAGGAGACGAAGACCCGCCCGTTATCCGCCACGGTCACGGCGTTGAGCACGCGCGCGGATGTCCATGCCGTGTGGAGTTCCGGATGTGCCCGTGCGGGCCGCATGAACGGGGGAAGGGCCAGCATCGTGGCCAGGAGAACCGCGCCACGCAGGCGCCAGCGGGAACGGATCATCTGCATGGGGTCATGATGAAACACCGCGCGGGCAATGTGGTATCACGCCTGCGTGTGAAAAGGCCCCGCATGGTCGCGGCCATGCGGGGTGTGGCCATCAGGCCGCGGGCGCCGGGGCGGCCATCTGGCCCAGTGCGGCGCGCAGCTTGCTCTCGTTTTCGGGCGAGAGCGAGGTCTGCAGCAAGCGGGCATGGCCCCTGAACTGCCGCAGGTCCGCCAGCACCTTGTCCGGCTGTGACTTGCGCACCAGTATGAACAGCGCGGAGGTGTTGACCGGAATGGTGGAGCCGAGCGACTTGATGAAACTGTCATCAATTCCGTAATCGGACATCTTGCCCGCAATGGCGCCCGCACCGGCGCCGACAACGCTGCCCGCGATAAAGCCGGCCAGCGGGTTCAGGCACAGCAGCCCCACCAGCGCGCCCCAGAAACCGCCGGAAAACAGCCCGTAGGAGGCCCCGACCTTTTCAAGGTTCACACTCTGTTGCAGGTGCAGCTTGCCATCCGCGCCACGGACCACGACAACCGCGTCCTCCAGGTCCAGCAGGTATTCCTTTTCCAGCTTCTTGCATTCGGTCAGGGCCGCCGTGGCTTCATCCGGGCTGTCAAAGCCGACGACAATCAGATCGGACATGGGTCACTCCATTCATGATATCCGCCACACCGGAACGGGGGCGGATGGATGGCATGATATTACATGCATGAATGCTTTGTTCCGTGGCGGTTTTTAGGAATGGATGCCCCCGGCGGGGTGCAGGTCTGCCGCCTAGCGCACGGGTTGCGGGGCGTCGGGGCGGGGCGTGAACACGTCATCGGGTGCGTGGGTAAAGGCGTCCTGCCCACGGGGGCTGTCCTGCGGGCCATCGCTGGGGGCGGGCGGGGGCGGCGTGGGGGTGGAAGGGCTGGCATCCGTGGCCGGCGGGGCTTCAAGGGTGGGGATCATCAGCGTTTCCGGCACGCTGGCCTGCCGTGCCGCAAGGGTGAGCAGACCGGCCACATAGCCGTTGCGCAGCCCGCGCTCTCCGTTGCCGGTATTGTAGCAGCTCAGCGCATGGCGCAGGCGTTCCTGCGTGTCGGGAAAATGGGGAAGGGCCGCGAGATAGCATTCATGCAGGATGCTGCTTGCCACATGCAGGTTCAGGCAGGGCTCCAGCATGCGGGCCGGGGCGAGGCCGAACCGGGCCGCGTTGCGGCTGTTGACCTGAAGCAGCCCGAGATCGAAATCATACCCATGCCCCGCGAGCCAGCGCGCCGTGGCCATGGCTTCCGCCGTGCTGGCGGGCGGGCGGGGCAGCCGGTAGGGACCATTGACATGAATGGCCCACGGCACGCCCGCGGATTCCCGGCGCACCATGAGTGCGACCGTATGGGGCGACATGTCGGGTGCGCAGCGGTGGGCGAGCGTCGCAAGCGCTTCGGCCTGCGCGCCGCGCGCCGGTCCCGCGACCAGGAACGCCATGAGCACGACGATACGGAGGTAGTGCGGTTTTTCCTTCCCGGACTTGCAAAGCATGGAGGGCTTTTTTATCCTTTCGCCATGCAGGCAGCATCAGGCAATGGAATTAAGCAACTAGCGGTCATTCTGGTCAAAGCTGGATGTGCCTGCCTGTGAGGTATGAAACAGGGCCCGTTCACCGCAGCTCCGTTACGCTCTATGCCACCATGGCGGCGGTGGGCCTGCTGCTGGCGGGTTGCGCCCCCCAGCCCGGGCGGGTCGTGCAGCCTAACATGCGCCATCTGGTTCCGGTCAACCGCACCCTGCCGCCTGAACTGGCCAACCATGCGCCCCCGCCTTCCGACCAATCCCCCCCGGCGGGACAGGAGGCAACCCCATGATGGCGACCGATCGGCCCGGCACGCGTGGCGGCATGATGGTGGGGGGCCTGCTGGCCGGGCTGGCGGTCGCGGGCCTGTGCCCGCAGGGCGCGGGGGCGACGGGCGTCAAGAGTACCTCTCCCTACGATTACCGCATCAAGTCGGTTGTCTATAACCCGCGCGACACGGTGGAGGTCGAGGGCGTGGTCGGGATCGCGACCGACATCACCCTCTCGCCCGATGAGCATTACGTCACCCATGCCTTTGGTGAGGAAGGCGGCTGGTCCTTCGCCTGCCGTGAAAACCACTGCTTCATCCGCCCCAAGGCGCAGGAGAGCGACACCAACCTGACCATCGTGACCGATCGGCACGTCTATCACATCCTGCTGCATTATGTGGGCGGGCGTGAGGAAAAGGGCGCCGATGGCCATATGCGCACCGCTTTCGCCGCCACGCCGTGGGCGCTGGCGCAGGCCACGGTGGAGCTGACCTATCTCTACCCTGACGAGGAGGACAGCCGCAAAGCCGCCGCCGCCCATGCCAGCCACATCCAGGCCGAACTGGCGGATGTATATGGCAACGGCCCGCATAATACGGCCTACCGGCGTTCGGACGGGGAAAAGGACCGTGCCATCGCTCCGCTGAATGTATGGGACGATTACCGTTTCACCTATTTCCGCTTTCCTGAAAACGGGGTGCTGCCCACCCTGTACGTCATGAACGAAAGTGGTCAGGAAATGGTGGTGAACGCGGTTGTCCTGGGGCATGACCACAACATCCTGGCCGCCCAGACCACCGCGCGGGAATGGCGCATCCGCTATGGCGCGCTTGTCATCGGCGTGGTGAATGATGCGTATAATCCCTCGCTCGGCAGTACGGCGAACGGGACCATCTCGCCCCTGGTCAGGCGCGTCGCGCGTGATCGCGACGGGGATTCGTGATGCGCGCGCGCCCTTTTCTGGCCGGGGTCGTGCTGGCCACGGGCGCGGGGGTGGCGGCCCTGGGCGCGGGTGGCCCCGCGCGCGCGGATGACGCGGCCCATATCACGCTCAAATGTCCCGGCGGCACGGTCATGGTGGATGGGCAGGGACAGGCATCCTGCGCACCCACCGCCGCCCCGCCCGCACCCGCGCCGCCGCCCGCCGCCGATAGCGTGGAAATTGCCGCGATGAAGCGCAGGCTGGGCCATGATTTCGTGTTCGCGACCCCGGTGGCCGACACGACCCCCGCCGCCCCGGCGTCCACGGCGCCTGCTGTTACCAAGTCCGATAACCCCCTGCAGACCCGCCTTGAGCCGGACAGCATGGCCCCCGCGGTAGCCAGCATGATGCATGACCAGAACCTGACGGTCGGCAAGGGCACCCTGATTCCATGCGGCACGATAAACGAGATCAATACCACCCTGCCCGGCATGGTGAGCTGCCGGGTCAGCCATGATGTCTATTCCATCAATGGCAAGGTCCGGCTGATCGACAAGGGTGCGCTGGCGGAAGGAGAGGTGACATCGGCCCTGCAATACGGCCAGAAGCGGATTTTCGTGAACTGGCTGCGCCTGCGCAACCCCGAAGGGGTCACCATCGACCTGCTCAGCCCCGGCACCACGCCGCTGGGCGGCAGCGGGATCAAGGGCAAGGTCAACACCCATTTCTGGGCCCGGTTCGGGGATGCGATCATGGTGTCGATCATTACCAATATCGGCCAGATGATGGTGCAGGCCATTACCAACCTTGCCTCCAAACCCGGTACGACCAGCATTTCCACCACCAGCAGCGATACGGATTCGGTTGCCGGGCAGGTGGAAAAAATCATTCTGACCCAGACCAGCAACGTGCCCCCCAGCCTGTATGTGCAGCAGGGTAATATCGTGCAGATATATGTTGCGCGGGATCTGAGCTTCAGCAGTGTCTATACGCTGACCGACCGGTAGGTAGGGGAAGGTCCAATCTTCTTTTTCTGAAGAAAAGGAAGCCTGTTCCCGTTCCCTGTCCTGCCCGGCAGAAAGCTCCCGGATCATCAAAAGTTTTTTGGTTCTTTTTTACAAAAAAGAACAGGATGCTTTCTTTGTAAAGTATATACAGGCAGTACTAAAACACAAATATTATTCCTGTTAAGTAATTAATTCCCGGTTTCCCATATTTATTTTATGGTTGAATTATATTCCGGTTTGGCGCGATGATCGGGTTCAGGTCGCCCATGTTCATGCAATGTCAGGAAAGGGAATTCCGATGCCCCGTTTCATAAATGATGATGACCGCCCCGATGATGCGGGCGAAGGCAAGCACGGGACCGCGCGCAGGCTGGCGGAGGCCGGGCTGCGGGCCGAGCGTGAAGGCGATCAGGCCCGCGCCGATGAACTGTTTGATGAAGCCGAGCGCACCGATCCCGAAGCACTGGAAAACGTGCTGATGGAAAACCCGGCTCCGCGCCGCCGCGTCTCCGGTCGCGGCTTTGGGGATGACCGGGGCGTTGCCCGTATGAGCCGGACGGTGGAACCGGGCTCCGATGCCCCATCGCGCGCCGGGATTACGGAAAACGGCAGTGGCGCGGATTCGGAAAACAGGTAGGAAGCTGTTCTGAAAAAGACTGGCTGACTTAAAGAGACGGCCCCCACATCCCCGCCACGAACAGGATCGTGCCCAGCGCGAGCATGGCGATGTGGAACATGACCTGCCCCGGCATGGAATCCGGGCTTATGTGCAGTCCATGCACGAACTGGACAATCACCAGCGTCAGCCCGACAACGCACAGGCCGATCCGCACGGGGCTGATCGAAGTAGGCCATATCTGGTTTCTGCGGTTCATCGCTGCGTCTCTCCGGGCTGGGCGGCCAGTCTGCCATAAAATGGACCGGGGCAGAAGGCATGTCGCCATCCATCGGCCCTTGCCAGTATCCACCCGCATGCTATGCGCGGAAGGGTGGCTACTGGTGAACCGATAGGATGAAGATGCGCCCCGAATGTCGTGCCGTCGCGCATGGATTGGCCGCCTGTGTCATGACAGGGCTGCTGGCGCTGCCTGTTCCGGCCCGCGCGCATCCGCATCATCACGCCACGGGTGGCGCGCATCACCCGGTGGCGGCGGCGGACATCCCTGCCGGGCCGCCGCTGCCCGATGGACAGATCTTCCTGCCCCCACCCCCCGGCCCGGATACGGCGCAGCGCGCGACGGATGCCAGCATCTACGCCATCACCCGTGCGCTGGAGGGCACGCCCCGGTGGCAACTGGCGCAGGCCGATAACCGTGATACGCCCGCCCATATGGTCGCCGCCTTTTCCTGTGCCGTGGGCTTTACCCTGCCGCCGGAGCATCTGCCCGAACTGGTCGGCCTGATGACACGGATCGAACGGCGTCTCGCGCCCGTCGTGCATGAACAGAAAATGCTCTGGAACCGCTCCCGCCCGTTTACCGAGGTCGAACTACCACTGTGCATTCCGCTGCGCGCCGACCTGAAGGGGGATCCGTCCTATCCCTCCTTTCACGCGACGCTGGGCTGGGTTGCGGGGCTGGTGCTGTCCGACATGCTGCCGGAACGCACGGCATGGATCATGCAGCGCGCCCGTGTGTTCGGCGAAAGCCGGGTCGTGTGTGGCGTGCAGTGGCACAGTGATGTCGTGGCGGGCTGGCTCAATGGCGGCGTGCTGTATTCAGCCATGGAACAGGATGAGGGCTTCCGGCAGGACATGGAGGCCGCCCGGGCGGAGCTTACGGCCCTGCGCGCCACCATGGCCGCGCCCCCCGCCACCGAATGCGCGATGGAGGCGGACGCCGCCGCCCACCCGCCCCAATGACGTTACGCGCGGATCAGGACATGAACCCGATCCGCCTGTTTCCCTCACGCCCCGCGATTTCGGCCTGAAGGCGCGCGAGCAGTTCCCCGGGCGTGGGGTTTTCATCCAGCAGCCGCGCGCGGCGCAGCACCAGCGCGAAGTCCGAAGGCACCAGCGTCTGGGCATGCCGCAGGCCGGCGGGCGGCTCCTGCCCGAAGAAACGGCGGAACGCATGCTCCGCCTGGTCATGGGTCAGATAGCCAAAGCGCGCCCGGAACAGGAAGCGCCGCATGCTGGCCGGGTCCAGCTTCTCCACCAGGTTGGTGGTGCAGGCGAAGGGCAGCGGGTGCTGTTCCATCCATGTCAGCATCTCGTTGACCTGGCTGATTTCCCACGACCGTTCGGCAGTGCGCCGGTCCCCCAGCAGGCCATCGGCCTCGTCGATAATCAGGAAGGCCCCGCCGTCACACGCTTCGGCAAAGGCGGCGGCGATCTGCTGCTCGCTCTGGCCTACGTATTTGTCCAGCAGGTCGGAGGCGCGCTTTTGCAGGACGGGCATGTCCATTTCCGCCGCCAGATGGCGGGCATAGGCGCTCTTGCCCGAACCCGGCGGCCCGGACAGCAGCAGCGAGACCGCGCGCGGCGCGCCCGGCCGGGCCAGGCGGCGGGTCAGGGCCTGAAGGTCGCAATCCGCGTTGATCAGGGTGGCGTCGTAATCCGTCACGTCGGGTTGCGCGGGCATGGGCATCTGCCCCCCCGCCGCCGCGCGGGCCAGCCCGGTTGCGATCATGCTGGCCATGGCGGAATCACCCCCCGCCAGATGGGTGGAGCGCAGCGCGTTGCGGAAGATGGCGGGCGCCGCCGGAATGGCGCGGGCCAGATCCGCCGCGTCCGCCGGGGCCAGAGCAACCTTTTCCTCCCGCGCCATGTCCTGCCACAGCCGCGTGCGTACGCCGATGCCGGGCTGGCGGACTTCGATACACAGCGCCATGCGCCGCGCGATGGCGGGGCCGAGCGTGTTCAGGTCGTTCGCCGTCCAGATCACGGGTGTCCCGCCCTGTTCCAGCATGCGGTGGAAAAAGACCCGGCTGTAGGACTGGGGCGGGTCGAACAGGCTGGAGGTGAACAGGTCCTCCGCCTCATCGAACAGGAGAATGGAATCCGTATTGCGCAGCAGGCGCGTGCTGCACCGCAGGTCGGCCAGCCGTTCATGGCGCGAGGGTTCGTCGCCCGCGCTGTCGGCCTCGCCCACCGGATACAGGATCGCGCCGATGTGGCGGGCCAGCGTCGCGGCGAACTCGGTCTTGCCGGTCCCGGGCGGGCCGTACAGCAGGATATTGATGCCCGTGCTGTGCTGGCGGATCGCGGCGGTCAGCAGCTTAGCCGCGATTTCGGCCTGCTGGCCCAGATGGGCGAAGGCTTCCCACGGCAGGGTGGCCGCGCGCGGCTGGCCCAGCAGCAGCGAACGGATGTCCCCCACCACGTTCGCGCGCCGGTTCATCAGCGCCATGAGCCGGGGCAGCAGGGTGATGTCCCCGTCCTCATCCACGGTCATGAGACCGCTCATGCGCAACTGCCCCTCCGGCGCGAGGGCGGTGGCGAGGTCGTCTTCCTCCTGCCCCAGCAGCAGGTGCAGCAGCGGGATGTCCTCGCACAGGAACGGCCCGCGCGAACGGTTCTCGCACAGGTCATCCCATAACTGTTCGAAATGCCCGTTCAGGCGGTAGCACATGGCCAGGCCCAGAACCTCGCTCGCCACGCGGCCCAGCCCCGTGGCCTGGGTCAGTTCCTCAAGCCATGTATCCACATAGCCCCGCTCCCCCCCATGCTGCACGCGCGCTTCTTCCAGCGCGTGGCCAAGGCGTTTCCATTCCATGGCCGTGGGCGGGTTTTCACCATCATGCCGGGGGGCGGCGGGCAGCACCTTGTCCGGCAGGTCAAGGTCGGGCTGGGCCTGCACCACGCAGCGGACCAGCGCCCCGGCATCACGCGATCCCCGATGGATCGAACCATGCAGCATACACAGCATTTCCAGCAGGCGGCGCGTCTCGCCGCGCACGCGCGGCGAGCGGACCTGTACCGTCCTGCGGCGGGGTGCTGGTCTTCTGCTTTTGGCTACTGCCATTAATCGGGTCTCCTGCTACTCCAGCATGAATATAGGTAGTGCAGGCCCGGATGTCGTGGGGGGAGTGCGATATGTTTTTTCCTCCCCCCGGTTTCAGCTCCGGTGCGACAGGGCAAAGCCGGTTTCCACCTGTGTAAGCAGGGTATCGAGTTCCGTGCGCCGCAGCGGGTCGGTGCCGGTGGCGACATGGGTCAGGGCGCGCTTTTTCAGGCTCCCCGCGATTCGCGGGTTGATGGGCCGGTCCGTGCCATTGCGCAGCAGGTCGGCAATGCTGGCGCCCTGCGTATGGGCCGCCTGCGCCACGGCAAAGGCGAGATGATTGACGATGTTCTCCATCTCGAAGCGTCCGAAACGGGAATGGAAGCGGCCAAGCTGCTCCAGCGCCATGGCGTAGCGTTCCACCGGGTTGGCCTGCCCGATGGTGCGGAAATACTGCGTATGGTAGCTTGCCGCCTGTGTATGCTCGTCGCGCGCCAGGTCCCATTCGCCTATGGCGGTGCATTCGGTCTGGATCAGGCAATGCAGCGCGCGCGCGTTCAGGCAGGCGGCCACGAAATCCGGATAGGTGATGTCGTTCCAGTTCGGTGCCCCGCCAGCGCGGCGCATGGCGAAGCGGAAGCCGCGCCGGCCGTCAATCCCGTACAGGATCGTGGTGGCGCCCCGGCATAGCGGGTCGGTCCCGGTCACCATGATGTGCCCGGCGTCGGTGCGGTGCATGTAATGCTGCCATGTCAGGACATCGAGCAGGCTTTCATCTTCCACCACGCGCTCCGTATGGCGGCGGGCATGGATCATGAAGCTGGTGGCCGACATCCCGGTTACCGCGCGCGGCGAGAAATCGACCTGCCACCACATGCATGCCCGGATCAGGTGGAAGGCAAGCGCGTCGCACAGCTCCAGCAGGCTGGCGTTTTCCGCTTCCGTAGCGCCTGCCTGCACGTCGCACAGCGCCCTGACGGTCCTGAAGCGGTTGGACAGGAGGTCGAGCTGGCGGGCGATCGGCTGCCAGGGGTCGAAATAGTTTACCAGCGTCTCGGGGCGGGAATGCTGCATGTGCCAGATAGCCGGGGCGGAACGTGTTTCACGCATCGGGCGGTCCTTGAAATATGTATGGCCAGAGGATCTGCAGTATCGGGCAGGTGTTTTACACGGCGGTCTGTGCCTGCCTGTCCCGGCGTGGGGAAGCGGGGCGCGACGGGTTACACTGGATCAGGGTTCATGTATCGGGCGTCGGGTCGGGGTGGTGCGGGAACGCTTTGCGGTCACACCCCACATTGCCATTATAGGCATGGAATATGATAATGGTTATTAATATCGCATTAAATCCATGACAGGTTGCCCGGCCGGCCCGTAACGTTTCCGGTAGCGTGTTGTCCTGACGCCGCCCGTAACGCGGCATGGGGCGCATTGGTTCGCCTACAGGATTGCATGGCCTGACGCGCCCTTCCGGCGGGGATTTGCAAACACCGGAGTGCTGCAATATGCCAGAAGCCATTATACCCGATGGATAATGGCAGGAGAGAGGCAGGCATGGGCAATGTGGAACAGCCCCGGCGGCGGACCATACGTGATGTCACGAAGGGTGAAGTGCCCGGTGTGTGGCTGACGGCCTATACCGCGCCCATGGCCAGCATGCTCGATGCGCATGTCGATGTCCTGCTGGTGGGGGATTCGCTGGGCATGGTGGTCTATGGCCTGCCCGATACGCTGGGCGTCAGCATGGACATGATGGTCGCCCATGGCGCCGCGGTGGTGCGCGGTTCGCGTCAGGCGCTGGTGGTGGTGGACATGCCGTTTGGTTCCTATCAGGAATCCCCCGCGCAGGCGTTCCGCAACGCCGCCCGCATCATGGCGGAAACCGGCTGTGGCGCGGTCAAGCTGGAAGGCGGCGCGGAAATGGCGGAGACGGTCGGTTTCCTTGCCCAGCGGGGCATTCCCGTGTGCGGCCATGTGGGACTCATGCCGCAGGCGGTCAAGACCACCGGGGGTTTCCGCACGCAGGGGCGCGATGCGGACCAGGCGCGCAAGGTGCGGGCGGACGCCCATGCCATCGCGGCCGCGGGCGCCTTCGCCATTGTGCTGGAGGGCACGGTGGAACCCGTCGCGCGCGATATCACGACCGGCATGACCGTGCCGGTCATCGGTATCGGCGCCTCGCCAGCCTGTGACGGGCAGGTGCTGGTGGTCGATGACATGCTGGGCGCGTTTGGGGCGTTCACCCCGCGCTTTGTCCGTCGCTACGCGGATGTGGGGCGCGTGATTGACGATGCCGCCGCCCGCTACGCGGAAGATGTGCGCACCCGCCGCTTTCCCGGCCCGGCGGAATGTTTTGGCGTGCGCCGCCAGATCGAGCCGGGATGAAGGCCGTACCGGTCTCCCCTCAGAACCCCGAAGCCGCCGTGAACAGCACCGCCAGCCCGCCGCCCACGTAATATTGCGGGCCTTCAGCCGCCGTAAGCGTGGGGGTTGCCACGCCGGACAGGTAATGCTGGTTGGTGATGTTGATGAAATTCATGCGGAATTCGGGATGCGAGAGGAAGGCGTGGTCATCCATGCGGTAGCCTATGGCCAGATTGCCCGTGGTGTGGTCGGGCATGCGTTCGTCGTTCATGAAGGTGGAATACTGCCGCCCCGTGTAATGGACGGACGCGATGCCGAAGATATGGCCATCATCGTAACTCAGCCCGGCGGAGGCCTGCAGGGTGGGGCTTTCCACCGCCGTCCTGCCGCGCGTGGGGAGCAGCCCGCTGGCGGAGGGGATATCGCTGTCAATGGTCGCGTGCAGGTATTCACCCGACAGGTAGGGCGCGAAGTGGTGCCAGGGCTTGAGCCCCATTTCCACATCCACCCCGCGTGATGTCTGGCCCCCGCCATTGATGGTGGAGTCCACCTGCGCGCCGTTCACGTTCAGCAGCGTCTGGATTTCCCGGTTGGTGAAATCATAGTTGAACAGGGTCAGGCTGCCGACGATCAGGTCGCCACTGTAGCGGTAGCCCAGTTCCTCGGACACGGAATATTCGTTCCTGAGCTGCGTTGCGATGCCACTGGCCGTGACCCCGCCGAACAGGGCGCTTTCATCGGGGGTGCGGAAATTGGTCGTGGTGTTGAAGAACACCATGTGCCGGGGTGTGATGCGATAGCGGATCGCAATGCGCGGCAGGGGTACGGCCGTGTTGCTGCCCGCCGCACTCTGCGCCCCCATGGCGGGGGTGGTGGTGCCCTGGCGGTCCAGCATCACTTCCTTGAAGCCGACATCCACCATGAGCCTGTGGCCCAGGAAGTGCATCCGGTCGCCCAGGTACAGCGCATTGGTCTGTGAAATCATGTGGTAACTGCCCGCGTCCAGTTGCTGGCCATCGGGCAGCAATATGGTGCGGCTGATCCGGTCCACCCATATGTCGGCCGCGTTGCCGCTGGCGCTCACGGCGGTGAAGGGCTGGTGTTCGCTGTCATCGGAATAATCGTACCAGTAGCCGAACACCAGGTCATGGTTGCCAAGCTGCCAGTCCAGCGCCGCGTTGAAGCCGGCGCGGTAGCTGGTCTGGGTCCAGTTGGCGCGCACCACGGCATCGGCATCCGGCACGCCTGCGGGGCTTGGGCCGCTGAACATCCCGGTTTCCCCCATGGTGGTGCCACCGGGGTCGTTGCCGTAGCTCCACTGGGCATAGGGCGTGAGCTTGAGGTGCAGGTCGCGCGCCAGCGTAAGGCGCGCCGGGGCCGCCATGTAGAATATCCGCTCCGGCTGGCGGTACAGCGCCCAGTAATCCGTGCCCCCGGCGGCGTCGTTGGGGTTGTAGGTGGCGGCGAGGTTGTTCGCCGCGCCATGCGGGCCTTCCGCCTGCCAGTCCGCCTTGTCCACGGGCGGATAGTAGCTGGCGACCATCGTATTCCATGTCCCGATGACCGAGACGCGGTTGCCCGCCCCCCATTCACGCAGGAACTTGAAATCGATATGCTGGCGCTCGTCATGGCCGGGGCCACGCCAGTTATCGGTATAACCGTGGGAATACGATACGAAGCCGCGTATGCCGGTATGCCCGATCTGCCCGGTTTCCAGCCGCAGGAACTGCCGGTTGGTGTTGTATGACCCATAAGATACATCCGCGTACCCGCCCGCGCGGGTGGAGGGGTCGCGGAAGGACATGCTCATGAGCCCCCCCGCCGCGTTGAGCACGGGGGCGTCCAGATCCGCCGATCCCTGCTCCAGCGCGACACTCTGGTAATTCTCGGTATCCGCGAACTGGCCGGGATAGCCGTTGTAATAGGCAATATCGTTCAGCGGCATGCCTTCGAGCAGGTAGCCGATCGAATCCCCCCCCCAGCCCGCGTACGCTGATATTGGTCTGGGGTGAAAAGCCCAGCGGGTCGGATGAGGAGACATTGGCCCCGGGCAGCAGGCTGACCATGTCGAACGCCGTGGCGCTGGGGGCCTGCTTGCGCATGAAATCCGTGCCGATGGTGCTGACGGATTTGGCCGCGTCCTCCACCCGGATCAGCCCGCCGCCGGGCTGGGTGCCGACCACGCGCTGGCTGGTCACCCGCAGCGTTTCCACCTTCACGGGCGGGTGCGGGGTGGGTGGCGGCGTGGTGGCGGAGGGGGGTGTGTTGTCATTGCCCGCCGCCATGCCCGGCCCCAGCCCCAGCATCGCGCCCAGTGCCGCCGTAAGCATGTGCCGGTATGAAAAGGCGCCACCATCGGGCGCGCGCGGGGGGCAGGGCATGCGCGGCATTGAATGTTCCTGAAAAAATCTTTTTATTTCATTATTTTGTGCCACCCCTTGCCGGGCATGACATCGCTTGAACAAATCGGCGACCGCTATAATATACGCACAAGGCGTATCGTAAGCCCTGTTATCGGGCACATCCCGTATAATTGTGCGGGCAGGCAGGAAGGTTTCCGGGTGGGACAGGAATCGGCACACATCGTACGCAGCTACGAGCAGGAACTGGAGCATCTGCGTTCCATGATGGCGCGCATGGGCGGGCTGGTGGAACGGCAGACATCGCAGGCCGTCGCCGCCATTGCCGACCGTGACGAAAACGCCGCCGGTGTCGCCTCCGACCTTGACCCGCAGGTCGATACGCTTGAACGCGATGTGGAGGCCATGGTCATACGCATCCTCGCCCTGCGCTCCCCGGTGGCGGGGGATCTGCGCGAAGTGGTCTCCGCGCTCAAGATCACGGGGGACATGGAACGCATTGGCGACTGCGCCGCCTCCATCGCGCGGCGTTCGCTGCGGGCGGAACTTCTGGCGTCGCGCGTTTCGGTAAGCGGGCTACGGGGCATGGGGCGGCTGGTGCAGGACAACCTGCGCCGCGCCATCGACGCCATGAGCCAGCGCAACGCCGATCTCGCGCGTGAAGTCTGGCAGTCCGACACGGCGGTGGATGAACTGTACAACGCCATGTTCCGCGAACTGGTCACCTACATGATGGAAGACCCGCGCAATATCGGGCCGTGCACGCACCTGCTGTTCATCGCCAAGAACCTTGAGCGCATCGGCGACCACGCCACCAACATCGCCGAGCGTGTCTATTATACCGCAACGGGCGAGATCCTGCCCGTTGTCCGGCCGCGTGGCGGGTTTTCAGGACAGGGGAACTGACATCCGTGCAGGCTGACCAGCCGCTCCGTATCCTTGTGGCGGAGGATGATGCTGCCCTGTCCGTCATGCTGGTCTATAATCTCGAGGCCGCCGGTCACGCCGTCATGCCGGTGGATAATGGCGTGGACGCGCTGCGGGAAGTGGCGGAATGGAAGCCCGACCTCGTGCTGCTGGACTGGATGATGCCGGGCCTGTCGGGGGTGGATCTGTGCCGCAGGCTGCGCATGGCCACCGCGACGCGCTACCTGCCCGTCATCATGCTGACCGCGCGGGGGGAGGAACAGGATTCCATCCGCGCGCTTGACCTTGGCGCGGATGACTATCTGGTCAAGCCCTGCGGGATGGATGTGCTGCACGCCCGCGTGCGGGCCGTCATGCGCCGCAGCCGGGGCCGCGTGGCGGATCCTGTCGCGGCCCAGCCATCCGATGAACTGGCCTTTGCCGACATCACCCTTGACCACGGGGCGCGGCGCGTGACCCGCGCGGGAAGCGCGCTGGCGCTGGGACCGACGGAATATCGCATCCTGCTGCATCTGATGCGCAACCCACGCCGGGTGTTCTCACGCGCTGAAATACTGGCCGCCGCATGGGATGACCGCATCCATGTGGAGGAACGCACGGTGGATGTGCATATCCGCAGGCTGCGCATGGCGCTGAACGCCACGGGGGGGGCGGACCTGATCCGCACGGTGCGCTCCAGCGGCTATATGCTTGATGACGGGAAAGTGGACTGAACGCCGGCCATCGCGTGGTCACGTTCAAGCTTCGCGTACCGTTTCAGCACCCGGTCACGGCGCAGGCGTGACAGCCGCCGGATCCAGAAAATGCCGTTGATCTGGTCGATTTCATGCTGGAGGCACAGCGCCAGCAGGCCATCGGCCGCGTCTTCCGCCTGCGTGCCATCAGGCCGGGTATAGCGGACCCGCACGCGCTCCGGCCGGGTGACGGGCGCGTGGATGCCGGGCATGGACACGCTGCCTTCCTCCCGCGTTGCGGTTTCCGTGCTGTTCCAGATAATTTCCGGGTTGGCATAGATACGCGGGCCGTGCCCGTCGGTGGGCAGGTCGATCACCACGAGCCGCTGCATGATCCCGGCATGGCAGGCGGTCATGCCGATGCCGGGGGCGGCATGCATGGTTTCAAGCAGGTCATGCGCCAGTCGCCCCGTGGCGGCGGCCGTGGCGTCAACAGGGCTTGCCACCTGTTCCAGACAGGGATGGGGAAAGCGGATGAGGGGCAGGATGGCCATGGGCGCGGTCAGTACAGGAAGGGACCGTTATCGTCCGCGTTCAGGTTGGTATAGTAGGGAATGTAGAAATTCATGCCGAACGGGCTGTAGGTATGATCCACGCCCGATACGGGGCGCAGGGGCTTGACGTTGTGGTCCGCAAGGCAGTCGTACAGCGTCTCGCGCAGGTGGGCGGTGTCCTTGTCGGATTTGGGCGCGCCATAGAACAGGTCATGGGCGAAGGGTTTGCAGGCATCGGGCGTATGGTCGTAATACGCGGCGTACTGGTCCAGCCGGTTTTTGTTGATGTCCTCATCCGCGATCCACTGATGCGTGGCGACGGATGTGCGCCAGATCTGTTTCCAGCCCGTATGCAGGTGGGACAGGCGGGCAATGGCGACGCCGTCCTGCTGCGTGCCGTCCCGGCGCACCAGGCTGCCATGGCAGGTCATGACCTGCACATGGTCGTTATAGATGGCGCTTTTGACCGTGCCGTCCACAAACCGGATGGCGGGCGAGGTTGCGCCGGGGGTCCGGTTGGCGGCGGCCACCACGGCGGCGGTTACCGCGGGCTGGCGGCAGTAATTCGCCATGGGGCGGGGCGTGTGCTGCGCGCAGGCGGCCAGACCGAGCGGGATACAGATAGCAACAAGACGGCGCAACGGTTTCTTCCTTTGCAATAGGGCGCGTGACAGTATCACGCGCCTGTTCACTCTGGCCTATAGAAGCGGCATTGGGCTCACAATAATATAAATTTTCAATACCGCCCTGTGCTTTTGTCTCTTCCTGTCGGGGCGGGCGCGCTTGCGGCCCCCGGTGCGAACAGCATCACGATCACCAGAAGCGCCAGCGTGCCGCCCGGCGGGATATGGGGGCATGTGGCGCCGCGGATTTTCCCATCAGAATGTAATGCTGCTGTGCAGGCCGAAGATCGCTTCATCCCCCACGCGACGCAGGCCGGTCCAGTCCGGCGTGCCGCCTGAAGGGTGCCACACATACTGGAAGTCCGGCTGCATCACCATCCATGGCGTCACCTGCGCCTGATAGGTCAGTTCCAGGTGGTTTTCATTGCCCTGCACCATCGTCTGGCGGTCCCGGTCGAACTGGCGCAGTCCCGAACTGGCGCGGCCGATGCCCCAGCCCAGCCCGATCGTGTCGTTGTCCCGCCCCCTGAACGGGGCCTTGAGGTTGATGCCCGCATCAATGGCGAAGCTGATCTGGTTACGGTCGCCACCATTGCCCGTGGCGCGCGCGAACACGCCCACCGAGCGGGGGGAAGTGAGCGAGGGCCGCCAGATCATCTGGTCGATGATGCCATAGACCATCCAGTTGCCCCGGTCCCAGCGCGGCGTCAGGTCGGACTGCGTGGGGCTGGCGGCCAGTGTGGCGGCCCCCAGCGAGCCGCCATGCTGGTTGTAGCGGTAATCGGGGAATTTGGCCGTATCGTAATACCCGCCCAGCTTGTAGATGCCCGGCAGGCCGGGGTTCTTTGTCGTGTTGGTCATGTCGGCGGGCTGGGGATTGAGCGCGTATTGCAGTTCGGTGATCAGCAGCGCGCCGTTGCCCATGTTGAACTGCGTGCCGCTGCCATCGTTGGTGGTCTGGCTGGTCGGGTCGGGATTATAACCGCTGATGGAGCCGGTGGCCTGCTGGATGGGGATGGAGTTGTAGCGGTTGCCCGGCGGATTGTCGTCGGCCGCGGCGAACATGAAGGTGAACTTCTCGCTGGGCCGGTAGCGGATGCGGATGGCGGGGGACGACAGCGGCCATGACGGGCCGCCGCCATACAGGTTGACCGAAGGCGCCATGGGCCAGCCGAAATTGGCGTTGAGGTAAAGCGAGGCGTAATCGCTGATCAGGAATTCGGTATCCAGATCCTGCTGCCCGATCTTTACATCCAGCTTTCCGTTCAGGAAGGACTGCTGGTACCACAGCTCGAACAGGCGGGTGGAGCGATCGGCCTCGAACCCGCTGATGGGGTTGAAATTGGCCAGGTGGTCCTGCGAGATCGAGCGCCCGCGTGTCTGGAGCGCGCTGACATTGAACAGGCCCCCCCTGAGCCCGAACAGCTTCTCGGTATCGACGGTCAGGGTGGGCATGGTCACACCATCATAGGACGGGCCGGTGCCCGATCCGCCCGCGCCATCATTGCCCGATGCCGAACCGCCGGTGCCATTGCCCCAGACTTCGTCCACTTCCTGAATATTGAAAGTAATGCCGTGTTTATACAGCCACGGGCGCGCGCCACCCATGTCGCCCAGAAGATTGCCGCTGGTGTCGAGGCTGTCGGTATCCGTAACACTTTGCGTCGTTTCGGCATTGGCGCGCACGGAATCGCGTACCGTCGTGGGGTCGATCTGTTCGATCAGGGGGGTGGAGTTGCCAAGGCGGGCGCGGTCATCGGCAAGCTGGGTGCGCGGGGCCTGTGCGTGGGCGTCCATCGCCCCGAGGCCACCAGCAACGAGTACGCAGGGCAGCAGCACGGTGCGCGCCAGCATCGGGCGTGCCAGCATCGGGCGTGCCAAGGAAAGGGTCGTCAGATTCATTGAAAAAAACATCCCGTCAGGATGGGCTGGTCCGCGCAGGACCAGAAGAAAGCGGCATCTTGGTGCCGGATCGGGGTTAGTGCAGGGGGAACGGGATGCTAGCCGGTCGGGTCCATTGTCTTGCGTCCATCTCCGGTTATGCCCGCCCGGCGATATTGTTGAAGGACAACGGCAGGTCTCCTGACTTGCGGGTCACGGCACGTTCTCCACCTTCCCGGCCGGAACCAGTGGTTGCTGCCTGTCGCAGCGCCGGATAACGCACTCTCCGCCTACAGTTGCGGGTACAGTTGCCGACTGCGCCCCCGGGCATCACACCCCGCCGGGGTTTACGGCATTCCCTTTCTCGCCCGTTCGCACGGGACCGCTGACTTGTTGCAACGGACTATAAAGCCTGCGGGCCAGTGCGCAAGATCACTCTTTTTCGCGCGCCAGCAGGGCGGCTACCTCGGCCGCATCCGGCGCGGCCTGCGCCGCGCCCGCCCGCGTGGTGGCCAGCGCCCCGCAGGCCGCGCCATGGCGCACGGCCCCGGCAAGCGTCTGGCCCCGCACAAGGGCGGTGGCCAACCCGGCATTGAAGCAGTCCCCCGCCGCCACCGTATCGATGCTCCGCACATGGAAAGCGGGGACGAACCCCCGTGCATCCTCCCCTTCGCGCGGGTGAATGGTGGAATAGGCCACGCCCCGTGACCCGAGCTTGATGATGGCCGTGCCCGTCCCGCGCGCATGCATGATGTCGGCCGCGCGCAGGGCGGTGGCCTGATCCGTGGGCAGGATGCCGGTCAGCGCGCGGGTTTCATTTTCATTGGGGGTGATGATGTCGGCCAGCGCATACAGGGCGTCCGGCAGGCCGGCGGCAGGCACGGGGGCGGGATCGAGCATGACGGGAATGCCCATTCCGCGTGCCTGCCGGGCCAGCGCCACCATCAGCGCGGGGTCCATTTCCATCTGCATCATCACCATGGCGGCCTGCGCCAGCACGGGAGAGAGCAGGGGACAGGCCGTATCGCCATGCGCCATGTTGGCGCCGCCATCGACCAGAATCTGGTTTTCGCCCGCCTGGTTTATGGTGATGAAGGCCCGGCCCGTGCCGTTAAGCCCGTCGCTCAGGAGCCAGTGGGTGTTGACCCTGACCTCATGCAACGTGGCGCGCGCCATGTCGGCCAGCATGTCACGCCCGGTCCAGCCCGCCAGTTCCACGGCCTGCCCCAGCCGGGCCACCGCAATGGCCTGATTGGCGCCCTTGCCGCCCAGCCCCGTTGCGGAATCGTGGACATGCAGCGTTTCACCGGGCCGGGGGAAGTGGCTGACATGCGCGACAAAATCAATATTCGTGCTGCCGATCACGGCAATATGGGCAGGGCGCGCGGACATGACCAACCTGTTGTCGTGCTGGAAAGGGGGCGGGCCATGAGCCCGCTGCCCGGTCAGGGGCAGGTGACGGGCTCGGCCCGGCGTTCGCGGATCCATGTATCAAGTGATGCGGTATCCATCGGGCGGGCGAAGTAATAGCCCTGTATCACATCGCAGCCGATCGCGCGCAGTTCGCTGCACTGGTCGGGTTCCTCCACCCCTTCGGCAATCACGGTCATGCCCAGTGTGTGGCCGATGCGGATGATGGCGGTCACCACCTGCCGTACGTTGCCGGTGCTGCCGAAACCCTTCATGAAACTGCGGTCGATCTTGACTTCGCTCAGCGGCAGGCTGGCAAGGTTGGCGAGGCTGGAATAGCCCGTGCCGAAATCATCCATCGACAGCCCGATGCCCAGGTTGCGGATGGCGGCCGCCGTGGTCATGGTCTGGTCGAAGTTTTCGATCATGGTGGTTTCGGTCAGTTCCACGATCAGCCGTTCCGGCGGCACGTTGGTCTGGTGCAGGACGGTGGCAAGCTGCGATACCAGTTCGGGGTCCTGAAACTGGATGGCGGACAGGTTGACGGATATGGTCGGCACCGGAACGCCGCGCGCGATCCAGTTGGCCATCTGCTCGCACGCCACGCGCAGCGACCACGCACCCAGCGCGCGGATCTGCCCGGTTTCCTCCGCCACGGGAATGAACCGCCCCGGCGGGATCGCGCCCAGCACCGGATCGGTCCACCGCGACAGGGCTTCCACCCCATGCAGCGTGCCCGTCGCGACGTTCACCTGCGGCTGGTAGACAAGGGTGAGCCGCCGGTCGGCAATCGCTTCGCGCAGGTTGGAGGCCAGGATGACGTGGTCATTGGTCTGCCGGGTCATGGACGGGTGGAAGAAACGGTAGCAGCCCCGCCCCGCCTTCTTGGCCTGCGCCAGCGCGGTATAGGCCTGGCGCAGCGATTCCTCCACCTCCTGCCCGTCGCGGTGGGTGCTGATGCCGATACTGCCCGAAACGCTGACCGGGATGCCATCGATGGTGAACGGTTCTTCAAGCTGGTGGATGGTCCGTTCAGCCAGCAGCGTGACATCGGAGGCGCTTTCCTCCGTCAGTATGACGAATTCGTCCCCTTCCGTGCGGATCAGCACGTCGCGCCCCATGATGCTGTCGCGCAGCCGGTGTGCGAGCGCCAGCAGCAACTGGTCCGCGCGCCCCTGCCCCAGTGCTTCCACGATCTTGCGGAAGCGGTCGAGGTCGATGATCATGAGACTGATGGGGCTGGCGGCCATGCGGCTGTCCAGTTCCTGCATGCGGCGGTTGAGCCACATGCGGTTGGGCAGGCTGGTCAGGCGGTCGGTATAGGACAGGCGCAGGATGGATTCGTGGCTGCGCTGCTGCTCGATCGCCAGCATGGCCAGATGCGCGCAGGCGTTGACAATGCGCCGGTGCCAGGCGTCCGGCTGCCCGGATTTGCGGAAATATAGCGAGAAACCACCCGCGACATCCCCATTGCGCAGGATGATGGGAACCGCCCATTCCGCCGCCAGCCCGTGCTGGAGGGCAACATTGCGCTGGGCGGGCCAGCGGGTTTCGGTCATGAAATCCGGCACCACCACTTCCTCCGCCGTGACGATGGCCGTGCCGCAGGCCCCTCCGGCGGTGCTGGCTTCCATGCCTTCCAGCGCGTGGAGCATGGGCATGGGAATGTTGCCATGCCCGCCGGGGCGCAGGATGGCGCCGGTGCTGAGCATGGCCACGGCCATGCAGTCCGGCGCGATCAGTTCGATGCGGCGGCACATGAAGTCCAGCATTTCATTCAGCGGGAACTGGTCGGTCAGCGCCTCGACCACATCACGCTGCAATTCACGCAACTGCAGTTCCTGCGTGATGTCGTGCAGGACGACGATAATATCCGTCAGCGCGCCATCCGCGTCATAATGCGGCGTGACCGCGCAGCGCAGCCGCAACTCCGCGCCACGGGGGCCACGGGTGCGTACGTCCAGTTCGAATCCGGTGCGCTGGGAGAGGTGGTGGTGGAACTGGCGCAGGGTCTCGATATCACCTTCCCCGCCGGACAGAAGCGCGCCGAAGGCCGCGCCATGCAGGGCGTCCGCCTCCATCCCCAGCAGCGTGGTGATGGCCCTGTTGGCATGGGTGATATGGCAGTGCGGGTCGAGTGTCAGGATCCCCCGGTCGGTCGCGTGCACGATCAGCTTGCTGATCTCGACTTCCTCGCGCAGGCGCTCTTCTTCCCGGCGGTCCTGTAGCGTGAGCAGTTCGTAGCGGGCCCCCTCCCAGCTTATGCTTTCACGGCACAGGCGCACGGGTATGCTCAGCCCGTCCCTGCGGCGCAGCATGGTGCGGCATCCCGGCCCGCATGCGGATGGCGCGGCGATGCACGCTGGCTCCTGATAGGGGGCGTTCACATCCACCGCGCCGCATCCGGTATCGACCGGCGGGGGACTGTCCGGAAAAAGCCGGCCGAGCCGGGTCTGCTCCAGTTCGGCGGCGTCATGTCCGGTCATGTGGCGCGCGCGCGGATTGCCATAGATGATACAGCCGGACACATCCGCTATCATGACGGCAAGCGGCAACTTCTCCAGCAAAGGGGAAGATATCCGTGCGATGTCCGACATTGCTGCCTCTTTCACTGTGTGTCGTCTCATTACACTTCTGTAGCGGCCAACCCGCGTTACGCGGGCGGCAGTGTGGAACGGCACAGCCTGTCAGGCAACAGGGGGCGTCAATTTATGTTCATGTGTGCCGCGCTGTCCTTGATGACTGCCTTCCACATTGTATTGCCACAACAAAATGACATCCTCCCTTTCGTCCGTCCGCCGTCAGTATTCCGGCTTTTCTCCCTTGGCGGGGATGGATGTGGGGGTGCCCGGCGTTCCGGCATAGGTCAGGAGCACGACGGTCCGGGTATCGCCCGATTCACCGCGATGCGTGTCATTGACCGATTCAGCAAACGCCTCACCCTGGTGAAAGGTTCTGCTTTTTCCGGTTTCGCGGTCATGAATCGTCAACTGCCCTTCCAGCACGTAGCCGGCGTTCGGCACGGGGTGGGTATGCCATGGCAGGGCGGTATGGGCGGGAATGGTCAGCCGGATCATAGTCAGTTCCGGCTGGGTGGTGGGATAGTTCCCATACGTCATGCCATTCCATGCATGGTCGGTCTGAAGCAGGATGTCCCGATGGCCGGAGGCGACGGTCTGGGCATGGCCCGCCGCGCTGGCGGTTGCGGCCAGTGACAGGCAGGCAGCCATGGCAAGGTATAATCTCGGCATCTGTGTCTTTCCGTTAAATCATTATCCGGCAAAGTATAGCGCGCGAGAGAGGGGATATTTCCATAATATTCAGAAAACCGCCGAATGGCTTCACATGATTTTGAATGCCATCCAGCATAGGCAGGAACAGCCCAGGGCAGGTTATGAAAACTTCAATACTGACTTTAATTAAAGCATGACCATAAAATATGATCTGATTTATATTTGTTCATTACACGAAGTGGCATGGATCTAGTCCATGCGGTTATTCGGCAGTCCAGCGGAAAGGTGGCAGGCGATGTAAAGGCACCCGTATAACCTTCACCCCCTGCAACGTGCGATCCAGAATACAGCCGAATTCCTACCGCGCCGTTAACACGGGGGAACCTGCCGTGCAGGGTTCTCGATCTATTCGCAATTCAGGGAAAATGGTGGAGGGAGTTGGATTCGAACCAACGTAGGCGTACACCAGCGGATTTACAGTCCGCCCCCTTTAGCCACTCGGGCATCCCTCCGGGTTGGCGCGGTAATTAAGGGGTATGGTGGGGGGAGTCAAGGGGTGGCATGAAAAACTTCATCCCCTTCAATTGGGGGAATGACGCGGGCCGGAGTTGGGCTTAAGAAACGACCATGAACATGCGCACACCCCGCCGTCGCGGCGCGTCATCCGCGCCGCATTCCACTTCTTCCACCCGTCCCGCTTCCGAGCGGGGCGGCCGTGGCGGCCGTGGCGTAGCCTCGGCCCCGCGTGGCACATGCTGGCTGTACGGGCTGCATGCCGTGCAGGCGGCGCTGGAAAACCCGGCCCGCAAGCCGCGCCAGCTTCTGGTCACGGCGGAAGCGCAGGAAACGCTGGCCGCAAGGCTGGAAGGGGGCCTGCCCATCCAGGCCGTGCGGACCGAGCGCGCCCGGCTTGATACGTTATGCGGGCCGGATGCGGTGCATCAGGGCATGGCGCTGCTGGTGGACATGCTGACCCCGCCCGATCTGGATACCGTGCTGGAACAGCCGGGGCCGGTTCTGGTGCTCGATCAGGTCACGGATCCGCGCAACGTGGGCGCGATCCTGCGCTCGGCGGCGGCGTTCGGCGCGGTGGCGGTCGTGATGCAGGACCGGAACGCACCGGAGGAAACCGGCACGCTGGCGCGCGCGGCGTCCGGCGCGCTGGAAATCGTGCCGCTGATACGGGTGGTCAACCTCTCCCGCATGCTTGAAGCCCTCAAGACCCGTGGGCTGTGGGTGGTCGGGCTGGATGCGGGGGGCGGCATACTGGATGGCGCGTCCTTCAGCCAGCGGCGTGTCGCGCTGGTGCTGGGCGCGGAAGGGGCGGGCCTGCGGCGGCTGACACGCGAGCATTGCGATGAAATCGCGGGTCTGGCCATGAGCAGCCACATGGAAAGCCTGAACGTATCCAACGCCGCGGCGGTCGCGCTGTACGAAATGTACCGCCACCGTTAGGCAAGACCTTAATACCATAACAGAGATAAGGACCGGATCGGTCCCGCCCACCCCGAAGGAGCCAGCCATGACCATCTTGCGCCTGCAACCTGAAGAACGGCTGGCCGGCGCGGTGGTGCATGGCGGCGTGGTTTATCTGGCCGGACAGGTCGCGGATGACCCGACACTTGATGCGCAGGGCCAGACGGCGGATATCCTGCGCCAGATCGACGCCCTGCTGGCGGAGGCCGGGACCAGCAGCGCCCGTCTGCTGTCGGTGCAGATTTTCCTGCGCGACATGAACGACATGGCCGCCATGAACCGGGCATGGGACGCATGGCTCGACCCCAGGTGCAAACCTGCCCGCGCCACGGTGGAAGCCCGGCTGGCCGACCCGCGCTGGAAGGTCGAGATTACCGCCATCGCAGCCCTGCCCTGATCTGGGCGCAGGCGGAAAACGCCAGTCGCAGGCAACCGCGCGGCGGGGGGTATGTTCTAGTCTGTAAACCGGGTCTCACGCCCGGCATAACAGGGAGCATTCCATCATGCCTGACGACAGTTCTCCTTCCTCATCGCGTCGCGCGGTCCTGACCGGGGTTGCCGCCGGTATTGTCACGGCAACCGCCGCGGGCCGGGCGCGGGCGGCGGATGTGGCCGCCCCGCCAGCCCCGCTGGTCGATCCGGAAAACGCCTATCCCCGCCCGCCGTTCCCCGAACAGTCGCAGCCATGGCCCGGCCTTGCGGGAAAAATGACGCCGCGCCCCGACCATGGTGAAACCAGCTACCGTGGTTCCGGTCGGCTCGCGGGGCGCAAGGCCCTGATTACGGGGGGGGATTCCGGTCTTGGCCGGGCGGCGGCCATTGCCTATGCGCGTGAGGGGGCGGATGTCGCCATCGCCTATCTGCCGCAGGAAGAACCCGATGCGCGGGAAGTCATCGCCCTGATCCGGGCGGAGGGACGCAAGGCGGTGGCCCTACCCGGTGACCTGCGGGATCGTAAATACTGCGCCAGCGTTGTCGAACGCGCGCATGCGGAACTGGGCGGGCTGGACATACTGGTCAGCAATGCGGGCTTCCAGCGCCATCAGGCCTCGATCCTGGATATTACCGACGAACAGTTCGACGAGACATTCCACACCAACATCTACGCGCTGTTCTACCTGAGCCGGGCGGCCATTCCCCTTATGCCGCGCGGGGGGGCGATCATCGCCACGGCTTCGGTCAACGCGTTCAGCCCTTCGGAGATCCTGCTTGATTATTCCGCGACGAAAGGGGCCATTGTCGCCTTCGTCAAATCACTGGCCAAGCAGATGGTCCATCGGGGCATCCGGGTGAACGCGGTCGCCCCCGGCCCGTTCTGGACGGCGCTCCAGATCAGCGGTGGCCAGACCGAGGAAAACATCCATAATTTCGGCGCGGAAACCCCCATGGGCCGCGCGGGCCAGCCCGTGGAACTTGCGCCGGTCTATGTTCTGCTGGCCTCATCGGCGGCCAGTTACATCACCGGGCAGGTCTATGCGGCCTCCGGCGGGACGGGCGTGGGGTAGGGGAGTTCGGGACGGACGGCAATCGTGCTTGCGGCGCCGGGGGCATCGGTGGCACATGGCATGAATGCGCATGATCCTGACCTGCCTGCTGATGGTGCTTGGCGCCGCGGCATGCTACTTCGCCTTCGGCATGATTACGGATGCCGGGCGCTTCATATCGGACTCGCACCCCTGGTAGTGCGGGTCACCCCGTCCATACGGAGGGTGCCATAATGAACTGTCACTGGCTGGGCGCGTATAAGCTGGCAGGCGTGCTGTGGCCGCGCCGGGGGGTCTGTTACCGGCGGGTCTCGCTGTGGTTCAGTCCCGATCTGGCATGGATGGAGCGCCCGCGCCCGCTCGATATATAGGAAGGGCGCGCCGGCAGGCGGGGGCTGATAAGGATTTGTATTGCTTACGTCCCCGGTTCATGCACCTGATCGGTTCAGGCGGCGTAAATATTACAGCAGGCAATAGAGTATTATAGTATTGCACGCAGGCAGTGCCCTGTAGCGGAGGTGACATGTCCCGTTTTCCCACCCTGCCCGTCCTTGTCGTGGCCAGCATGGCGGTGGCGTCGCCCGCCCTGGCGGCAACCGTAAGGCTTGAGGGCCATTTCACGGCGGAACACGGGGCCACGTCCCACCCCGATGGTCTGGTTCGCGCGGCGCTCAATACCCGCACCAACCTGGTAAAATACACACTCACATGGACCGGGCTGAGCGGGCCGGTAGTGGCCGCGCATTTCCACGGCCCCGCCCCGGTGGGTGAGGAGGCGGGTGTGCTCGTGCCCATTCCGGCCCCCTACAAATCCGGCCAGCGTGGTGCCGTCCTGCTTTCATCCGAGCAGGCGCAGGCCCTTCGGAACGGGCAGATTTACGTCAACCTGCATACGGCCGCCCTGCCCAATGGGGAGGCACGCGCCCAGTTGGCCCCGGTTACGACCGAGGCGGCAAAGTAGCTCCTGATAAAACCGCAACATGTCCATGATATAATTTGCATGGCAGGTATTTGTGCGGCACTCTCGTACTGGTGACATGGAAATCATGTCGGCCAAGTAAGGATCCGGGGCGACACTACGCGCCGCAAGTGATGGAGTCTGCTTTTGCGTCTTGCATCTTTGGCCGCCGCGGCGGCTGTCATGTCCCTGTCCACTGTTGGCCCTGTCACCCATGCGCGCGCGGTGGACGCGCTGGGCAGCCCTACCGCGACGGTCGTCTTTACCCTGTCGGCGGCGGATCTGGGGGCTGGTGTCTCCTGGGGGAAGGGCGTCCTGACGTTTGAGGGGCGCGACTACCCCTTCAGCGTGCATGGGGGTTCGGGTGCCGCCATCGGTTTTTCCAGAACCCGTGCGGTGGGTAGCGTCTATAACCTGTACCGCATACAGGATCTTGTCGGTACGTACTGGTCCGTGCAGGGGGAGGCGACGGTCGGCGCGGGCAAGGGGGGCGCGGTCATGGAAAACAATAATGGCGTCTACATCAAATTCACGTCGCGCAGCAGTGGCGCGCGACTGGCGTTTTCGGTGGAGCGCCTGACCCTGAAGCTGACCCCGGCCACCAGCAGCGCCACCCCACGGCCGGGCATATCTGCTCCCGCGCCACATGGATAGGCACGGGGCGTCCTGATCGTGCATGGTGGCTCCATTGTGAAAAACAGGTGGAGTCACCAGCATGACGGAAGATATCCATGTCTTTGGCGATGGTCGCCTTGGCGCCAGCGTGCGGCTGCATGGGGCCGAACTGTGCGGCCTGCGCGCCGATGGCCGGGATCTGCTGTGGGGCGGGCAGGAACCGTGGCGGCGGCAGGCGCCCGTGCTGTTTCCCATCGTGGGGCGGCTTGTGGATGATACGGCGTGGATCGGCGGTCAGGGCTACCGCATGACGCAGCACGGTTTCGCCCGGGACAGCGAATTCCGCTGGCTTGAGCGCGACGAGACGGGCTGCCGCCTGGAACTGGTGGATACGGCTGCCACGCGCCAGATGTTTCCCTTCGCCTTCAGTCTGGTCATCGAGTACCGCGTGGCGCAGGGGCGGCTGACGGTGGGGTACTGCGTCACCAACCCCGATTCCACCCGCGTTCTGCCCGCATCGCTGGGCGCGCATCCGGCTTTCGTATGGCCGCTTGCGCCCGATGTGCCCAAGAACCGGCATGTTATCGAATTCGACCAGCCCGAGCCGGAAGGCGTGCGCCGCCTCAGGGATGGCCTGCTGCTGCCCGAATCCTTTCCCACCCCCATAAAGGGGCGTGTGCTGCATCTGGACGAATCGCTGTTCGCCCAGGATGCGCTGATTCTGGACCGGCCCGCCAGCCGGGGCGTCACCTACCGTATTCCCGACGGTCCCGGCCTGCGGCTGACATGGGATGGATTCGCGCAGTTGGGCATATGGATGAAACCGGGCGGGGACTTCATCTGTATCGAGCCATGGCACGGGCTGGCCAGCCCGGTCGGGTTCACGGGCGAATTTTCCACCCGTCCCGGCGTGTTCCATCTCCAGCCGGGGCAGGAATGGCGGGCATCGTGGCAGGTTGGCTGTATCTGAGGGGGAAGCCGGTCCGGCAGGTGTATTTTTCATGCAACACCTGCTGGAACAAGCCCTGCGAAAAGAGCATGGATCGGCCCGGAAATCTGCGAAAATATTATATTTGCAACCACCCGCTTGCGGCGTAGCGTGCGCGGCAGGAGCAGCATGCGGCAAGATCGCCCGCTAGGCTCACGGGAAACGCCTCGATGCGTAGTTTTTCTCCTGTCCCCGTTATGGGATTTTCCCCGTCTCCCGGTTCATTTTCCCTTCGCTCCATCCGCCATCGCGTTGTCGCATGGGTGGGAGCCGCCTATCGCAGGCAGGGAATGATGCTGCTGGCGACGCTGCCCAGTATAGCCGTGCCATCCGGCTGCCATGCCGGGATGGAGGGCTCGCCCTCCCTACTCGCCCTGCGGGGATGGGACCGGGGCTGAGCCCCCGACGGCCGTGATCCGGCCAGCCTTGCGGGTGATCATGGCGGCGCATTCCGGTGCGCCGCCATATTCATGCGGGCGGCACGATACGGGGTGCCGCAAGCTCCGCCCCGGCGGGTCATGGTGCGGCGGGCCGCTTGTCGGGATACGCACATGCGGGACGTGACAGACAGCCAGCAATGGACGAAAGAAGGGGCATGACCATCATGCCCGAATTCCCCCCCCTGTTCATGGACCAGTTGCACGACCTGTTCCGCTGGCGGCGCGACGTGCGGCATTTCCGGCGTGATCGGGTGCCGGAGCCTGTGCTGGATGAACTGTTGCGTGTCGCCTGCCTTGCGCCCTCGGTCGGGTTGAGCGAGCCATGGCGTTTCGTGCGCGTGGATGACCCGCGCCGCCGGGATGCGGTCAGGCAGGATTTTACCCGCTGCAATGCCGAGGCACTGGCGGACCGGACCGGGGCTGACGCCCAACGCTATGCCCGCCTGAAACTGGCGGGACTGGATGACGCGCCGCATCACATCGCCGTACTGTCCCACCCCGAACCCGCGCAGGGGCGGGGCCTGGGGCGTGGGACCATGCCGCAGACGACCACATGGTCCACGGTCATGGCCATTCATACATTCTGGCTGGCGGCGACGGCGGTGGGGGTTGGGGTCGGGTGGGTGTCCATTATCGACCCTGAGCGGATCCGGGCCATTCTGGATGTGGAACCGACACTGGAACTGGTAGCCTATCTGTGCGTGGGCTACCCGGCGGAGGTTGCCAGCACGCCGGAACTGGAGCGCAGGGGCTGGGAGCGGCGCGCGCCCGAACGGCGGGAATGGATACGGCGGTGATCCGGGCCGGGGTCTTGATGGTGCTGGATGTTAAAGACAGTTCGGAAGTAATTCGTTAATAAAAAAATAGCAAAAGTTTCCGGGTGCCGCCTTTTTTCAAAAAGGTGGCGTTTCCTGAAGCTTTTTGAAAAAATCTTCACCAAAAACTTCCGTCTGTTTTTTGAATTATTTTCCTGGCAGGCGTTTCACCATGAAGCGGGCCAGTGGCGCGTGCCGTGCCGATTGAAAAAACGCGTGACAGATATTCGCTAAAGCCGGTTTTGCTGAAGGGCCGTTTCACCCATTGTGCCAGCCGGATTTCAGGTTGGTGATCGCGGGTGCGCCCTGCCCGTTTCCCCGTATCCTGAACCGGGGTCAGGTTCGGGGGCGGGGGCATATTCCGTCTGTGTGCCAGTATAGGAAACCATGCCTGATCTGCCGGGACGGAGGACTGAACACTGCTGCACCATCTTGAATATCTGTTCCAGCATTACGGCTACGGGGTGATTACGACAATCGTGATGCTGGAAAGCATGGGCCTTCCGCTGCCGGCGGAAACGCTGATCATTTCCGCCTCCCTTTACTGTGCCGCCACGCATCGCCTTGAAATCCAGTGGGTTGCGCTGGCCGCCGTGCTGGGCGCGGTGGTGGGGGACAATATCGGCTACCTGATCGGGCGCAAGGTCGGCCTGCCGCTGTTGCAAAAATATGGCGCGCGCATCCGTCTCACCCCGGAGCGGCTACTGCTGGGCCGTTTCCTATTCCGCCATCATGGCAGCGCCATCGTTTTCTTCGGGCGTTTCGTGGCCCTTCTGCGTGTATTCGTGGCGCTGCTGGCCGGGGCCAACCACATGCCATGGCCGCGCTTCATGCTGTTCAATGCGCTGGGCGGGTTATGCTGGGCGGGCGGGTACGCCACGGGTGCGTACTATCTCGGCCGCAAGGTCACGCAGGTTTCAGGTCCGGCCAGCATCGCGCTGGGGGCCGCGGTAACGGTGGGGCTGGTCATCAGCGTCATTTTCCTGCGCCGCAATGAACAGCGCCTGACGCAGCAGGCCCTGCGCGAAGCCCGCATGGAAGCTGCGGCGCAGCAGGAAGCCGGGCCGGCGTGACGCGGCCCTAATGCTGTTCCGGCCGGGTATTTTCCTGGCTGGCCGGGTCTTCCATCATGCGGTCCATCAGCGCCAGCATGAGCCCCGATACGACAAAGGCCAGATGGATGCCCACGCTCCACCCCAGCGTGCGGCTGGATATGTCGTTGACCCGGATGAAATCGGCCAGCACATGAATGGCGGACATGGCCACGATGGAGGCCATGAGCTTGATCTTGATATCCCCGAACGTGACGTGACCGATCCAGTCGGGAAAATCGCGGTGGTTGCGGACATCCAGCTTGGAAACGAAATTCTCGTACCCCGCGAACATCACGATCAGCAGGAGGTTGGCCAGCAGCACAAGGTCGATCATGTCGAGGATGCCGACGAACACATCATCGAATTCCAGCGTGTAGCTGTTGCGCACCAGGGCCCACGCGGTCTGGAGGAACTTGACCAAAATGACCAGCAGTCCCGC
This sequence comes from Komagataeibacter sp. FNDCR2, assembly GCF_021295395.1. Lineage (NCBI taxonomy): Bacteria > Pseudomonadati > Pseudomonadota > Alphaproteobacteria > Acetobacterales > Acetobacteraceae > Komagataeibacter > Komagataeibacter sp. FNDCR2. The sequence goes on along the minus strand of NZ_JAIWOU010000001.1, from coordinate 1,798,590 downwards.
CGTCAGGCCGAAGTAAAGCGGCGCGCATATCCAGCGCGCGCCAAAGAACAGGCGCTCCAGCCCGCCTTCCAGTCCCGGGGTTTCGTGTGGGGTGGTGGGCCGGGGCGGTGCGGCGGGGGTCTGGTCATGCATGGGGCTATATAATCATGCCCTGTTTGCGGCAGGTAGGCACATCGTCCCGCATGGATGATTTTTCATCCATGCGGGAAAAACGCGCCATGTTCACCCAGGGGCTGTTTGAAAGGCCCGCCTTTGAAACATCCCGCAAATCATGTTTTCAGAAAGCTTCAGGACAGGGCGGCGCGCAGCTTCTGGTCCAGCACCTCCAGGAACGGCTGGGTATCGAGCCATTTGGTGTCATGGCCGACCAGCAGGGCCAGATCCTTGGTCATCTGGCCGCCTTCCACCGTCTCGATGCACACGCGTTCCAGCGTGTTGGCGAAATGGGTCACATCCGGCGTATCATCGAATTTGCCGCGATAGGCCAGCCCGCGCGTCCATGCGAAGATGGAGGCGATGGGGTTGGTGCTGGTGGGGCGGCCCTTCTCATATTCGCGGAAATGGCGGGTGACGGTGCCATGGGCGGCCTCGGCTTCCACCACGTCGCCGGTCGGGTTCAGCAGCACCGAGGTCATGAGCCCGAGGCTGCCGAAGCCCTGCGCCACGATGTCGCTTTCCACATCGCCATCGTAGTTCTTGCAGGCCCAGACATAGCCGCCCTTCCACTTCAGCGCGCAGGCCACCATGTCATCGATCAGGCGGTGTTCGTAGGTCAGGCCCAGCTTCTCGAAATCGGCCTTGAATTCACGCTCGTACACCTCCTGGAACACATCCTTGAACATGCCGTCATAGGCCTTGAGGATGGTGTTCTTGGTGGACAGGTAGACCGGCAGCCTGCGGTCGCGCCCGTAGGACAGGGACGCACGCGCGAACCCTTCGATGGAGGCGCGGGTATTGTGCATGCCCAGCGCCACGCCGGGACCCTTGAAGTCATGTACGTCAAGCACCTGCTCCGCCCCGCCATCGGCCGGGGTGTAGCGCAGCGTGACCTTGCCGGGGCCGGGAATGCGGGTTTCCGCCGCGCGGTAGATATCGCCATAGGCATGGCGGCCGATCACGATCGGCTGGGTCCAGTGCGGGACAAGGCGGGGCACGTTGGCGCAGATGATCGGTTCACGGAAGATCGTGCCATCAAGGATGTTGCGGATGGTGCCGTTGGGCGAACGCCACATCTTTTTCAGGCCGAATTCCTTGACCCGTGCCTCATCGGGGGTGATCGTGGCGCATTTCACGCCCACGCCGTAGCGGCGCACGGCTTCGGCGGCGTCCACGGTCACGCGGTCGTCCGTCTCGTCACGGTGGCGGATGCCGAGATCGTAATATTTCAGGTCGATATCCAGATAGGGTACGATCAGCCGTTCGCGGATGAAATGCCAGATGATGCGGGTCATCTCGTCACCATCCATTTCGACAACGGGATTCTTGACCTTGATTTTTGCCATGGTACGTTTGCCTGCCTTTATAATTCCGGTTCTGTAATTTCTATTTTTCTGGCACCCGTCGGCATGGGCCTGCGGGGGGGCGCATTATTAGTCGTCCGCATGGGGGATAAAAAGCGGCCACGCGCACCTGTTCATTCACAAACGTGCCATCGCCGCACGCGCCCGGGCTACCGGTGGCGCGGTACTCATGGCATGAAGCGGGAATGAACATCCCGAATGGACCGTATTCCAGCCCGTGGTGGCGTCGCCTGTGGCATGGGGCGTGGCCCGCCGATGCGCTGTTTGGCCTTATGGCCGCGCTGGTGCTTTTGCCCGCCTGCACGGCGTTGCAGGGGGTGGTGCGCGCGGGGGCGGTGTGGCTGGTGCTGGCGCTGGCCTGCAACAGCAGGCGGGTGCTGGTGGCGCTGTTCTGGCCTGTGGTCGCGCTGCTGCCGGCGGCGCTGTACTACATCCACATAAGCGGCGTGCCGCCGGGCTATCCCCTGTGGCTGATCCTGTTCTACTGCTCCGTTCCGGTCGTGCTGGGCTATGTGCGGCCCGTGCTGCCGTTCCTGTGCCTGTGGGTGGGGGTGTGGAGCGTGCTGGTGGGGCTGTACCTCGCCCGCCCGCGCGGTCCGGTGGTACGCTGGGGGCCGGTGGCGCGTGCAGTCGGCGCGGCCGTGCTGCTGGCATGGATCGTGGTGCCGACGGTGCGGTTGTGGCAGCACCTGCCCCCCACGCGCGGCGGGACCGAAAACCCGATGGTGGCCATTCATTCCCGTTTCGACCGGGCATGGCCATGGAGCCTGCTGACGGGCTATGTCGCCGCCCGGCGTGAAACACGGCGCGTGACCGACATGGCCCGGCGCATCAGCCATGAACCCGTGCATTTCCTGACCCCGCCGCAGCCCGGCACGCCGCAGGTCATCGTGCTGGCCATAGGGGAAAGCGCGCGGCGCGACCACCATCACCTGTATGGTTACGGCGTGCCCACCACCCCGGAAATGGAACAGGTCACGGACCTGCTGCGTTTTGATGACATGGTGACCCCCTTCGATTACACGGTCGGCGCGGTGCCGGTCATCCTGTCGGGTTATGACCGGCTGCGTCCGGGTTCCACGCCGGGGCATGACCTCGTATCGGTGTTCAACGCGGCGGGATACGATACATGGTGGATCAGCAACCACCCCCGCCTTGGCCCGTATGACAGTGTGATCGGCGCCTATTCCGAGCAGGCGGACCATATTGCCTATACCACCGTCCATGGCGGGCTGATGAGCCGCCCGGTGCTGGATGAACGCATGCTGCCGGTGGTGGATGGTGCGATCAGGGGGGCGAAGGGGCCGGTCTTCATCGTGCTGCATCTGTTCGGCAGCCATGAAAACGCGGCCGACCGCTACCCCGCCGCGTTTGGCGGGGTTGGCGCGCCCTATGATGACAGCATCGCCTATACCGACCATATTCTGGCGCATGTGGTCGCCACCCTGCGGGCCCATGGCGGCCCGGCGGCGCTGTTTTACGTATCGGACCATGGGGTGCGGGTGAATGAATGCACCGCCGGCATCCCGATGCATGGGGATGTGCGCGCGGCCTATGAGATCCCGTTCTATCTCTGGACATCCGCCGCCTGGCAGGCTGCCCACCCGCAGGCCGTACAGGCCGCGCGCGACAACCTGCATGCGCCGCTCACACTGGGGGCGCTGCCCGCCAGTGTGCTGGATGCGGCGGGGCTGGGGTACGTGGGCGCGGATATGGACATGTCCGCGCTGTCACCCCATCCCGCCCGCCCCCGGCGCATCGTGCATGGAGATGGCAGCGCCAATCGCGACGTGGATTACGACCACAGCCATGATGACGCGAACTGTCACATCACGCGGGACCAGGAGACTGTTTCAAAATAATCAATTGATAATAAATGATAAAAGTTTTGGTGTCGTCAGGAAGGGGGTCAGTGTCCCTGCGGGTGGTCCCTGCGCCATGCCTCGTACCGGCGGCTGTCCAGGCAGTAGGCCAGGTTCTTGTAAAGCTGGATATGGCGGACGCGGATCACATCTTCCTGGCAGGCGATCTTGTCGCTGTCCTGATACGCATCCCATGCGGGTTGCAGGACCAGGGCCTGCTCCTTCTCCACCGTGACACAGGCATTGGTCACCGCATCGCCAAATTCCGTGGTGCAGTCATCCACAACCGGATAACCGGGAAACGACAGGGAGGGAGCGGGCAACTGCACCTCGGGCCGGATGTAGAGGGAGTTCAGTTCCCCTTCGGGTACTTCGGCATGGGCGGCGGGGCCGCAGGCCACGGCCAGCACGCCCAGCAGGGCGCATGATACAATCGTTTTCATGTCTGTATGCCTTCGTTAAAAACGCGGACCGGCAGGATCGCGCCCCCTAATGTGGCAATGCCGCCCCGTTCTGCCAAGCAGAAGGGAGTGGTTTCATGCCTGCGCGCCAAAGGGTGCGACCGTACGCATCCATGCCCGCCACGCGGGCCATTGATGGACCAGCCGGGCCAGCGCGGCGTACCCCCCGCCCGCCGGGTGCGCGCCGTCACCATGCGCGATTTCGGCGCACCACAGCGGGTCCATGCGCAGGGGCTCCCATATGGGCAGGAAGGGCACGGCCAGTTGCGCGCACAGATCCGCCATGGCGGCGGAAAGGGCATGGGTGCGTGCATCGGGATCCTCCCGCCCCACGGGCGGTGGCCCCACCATCAGCACCGGGCAGAGCTGGCGCGCCTGCTTGAGTATCAGCCGCGTGATCTCGAGGCTTTCCGCCGGGGCGACCCGTGGCCGCCCGCCCGTGGCGCATGTACAGTCATTGACCCCGTATGACAGGACGATACCGCCCTCATCGCGGCCATCGAGACGTGGCGCAGTCTCCTGCCGCCAGCGCCGTGCGATGTCGCGGCTGGTCTGCCCCCGTACGCCAAGATTGTAGAGGGTGACATCCCGCCCACCCCGACGCTCCATGGCGCACAGGCGTCCGGCCCAGCCCTGACAGGCTTCATCGCCCGTTCCCGTGACGTAACTGTCACCGATAAAACAGATTCGCATGGGCATGATCATACGTGCGCAATTTGGGAGATACCATGGCGGAAGTAACTGGATTTTCCATACTTTCTTATTTTGTTCTCATCCTTTAATGTCAGCCCGGCAATACGGAACGGGGAGTAGTGACAGGACAATGCGGGCAGGGATCGCGGCATGGCTGTGTTACGGGCTGCTATTGGGCTATGGATCCGCCGCAGGGCCCGCCCTGGGGGCCAGCGTAACCTACCGGCTGCCGCCCGCGACCGTGGGATGCACGCAGCCCAGCACCCTGCACCGGGCCAGCGGGCTGTCGCTCACTCCGGACGGGCGGGACCATACGCTGGCGCAACTGCATTGCCGCCGCGTGGGGACGGATGCGGACTGGCAGTTGCTTGAGCGCCATGGGGACATCGTGCTGCTGCGTCAGCTACCCTTCCATCATGGCGAGACACCGCTTTATTTCGCCGCCAGCGCCGTGGGCTCCGCATCCGGGTCGCTGCCCGCCGGTCTGGTGCGCGGCGCGCTGGTGGCGGGAGCGGTCGTGGCCATGTGGCCCCTGCTACGGTCTGGCTGGCGACGGCTGCGCCGCCGACGGGCGCTGCGGCTGTGCTATCGCATGGTAAACCGCCATGCCGAGACACTGCGCATCCGGCGCAGGCAGCTTGTGCAGGTCAACAGTTACGGGGTGGAACGTGTCGGCAAATGGCGGCGCGAACAGGCGGAGTTCGTCAAGACCGTGCTTCAGCCCGCCCTGCGCCGCGCATGCCTGCATGACGTCTGGCCCGCCATTGCAGGCTCCGTACTGGCGCGTATTGAACGGGTGGCCCGCCAGCCGCTCGCCACGGCGGGAAGCCGCCATGATGACGGGGTCTATACCCCGACCATGGACCCGATTGCCTATGAACGTTATTGCGCCCGCCGCCTGCGCGGGGCGGGCTGGGAAGCCCGCGCCACGACGCCGGGCAGCGACCAGGGGGCCGATGTAATCGCAACCCGCGATAACATGCGGCTGGTCGTGCAGTGCAAACTGTACCGCAATACGGTGGGTAACGAGGCGGTGCAGCAGGTCGCCGCCGCCCGCCTGCATTATCGTGCCGATTTCGCCGCCGTTGTTTCCAATGCCGATTACACCATCCCGGCCCGCGCGCTGGCGCGGTCGAACAATGTATTCCTGCTGCATCACGACGAACTGCCAGCCCTTGCCGCCCGCCTGATGCGACTGCGCAAAGGGGTCTCCATGTCATAACATGACTGGAGGGCTATGAAGTCGTGCGCCGTGGCCGGGATTTCAGTCCTTCGTGGGCTGGGAAACCGGCGCTGCAGGGCGGTTGCGCGTGCTCAGGCGAACCGTGATCAGCAGATGGGCGATCATACGTGCAGAGTTGCTCATGGTTCATACCTCCTATCTACGCTATACATGAATCGTTTTAGCAAAGCGAAGGTTTCCTGCACGATACGAAAGTTTTTTATCGTCACAACGCCATAGGCGGGACATATTCGGCCCGGACAGGAAAATAATGGAGATGATGACGCGATGAGGGCAGGATCGAGACAGCACCCGGCGGGACCGGCGGCGCATGGGGCGTGGTGAGGGCGTGCCCTATCTTTATCTGGCCATCGCCATTGCCGCTGAAGTAACGGCCACGTTCTGCCTGACGTTATCGGCGGGTTTTACCCGGCTGTGGCCGTCCTGTGTTACGGTGGTGGGGTATGTCGTGGCGTTCTATGCGCTTTCGCTGGCGTTGCGCGTCATTCCCACCGGCATCGCCTATGCCATCTGGTCTGGTATCGGCACCGTGCTGATCGCGCTGGTCTGCCGCGTGGTGCTGGGGCAGAAACTGGATCTGGCGGCCATGGCGGGCATGATGCTGATCATATGCGGGGTGCTGGTCATGAACCTTCTGTCCAATACGGGCCAGCACGACTGAACGGGGCGGGTTCCATGACGGAACCCGCCGTGCCATCAGCGCCGTCCACCACCCCCGCCGTGGCCGCCGCCGCCATGCCCGCCACCGCCGCCATGTCCACCCCCACCATGGCCGCCGCCACCACCGGGGCCACGGCCCGGGCCGCCATGTCCATCACCCCGGCCGCCACCACGCGGGCCACCCCCGCCGCCGCGCCCGCGCCATCTGCCGCCGTCGCGTCCGTAATAATAGACGGGCGCGCCGCCATAATAGCCGCCATAATAATCGCCGTATCCGCCGTAATAGCCGCCGTCATAGCCATAACCATAACCGCCATAGCCTCCATATCCGTCGTAATAGCCGCCGGCCGGGCCATCCGCGCAGGCGGCAAGGCTACCGGCCAGGGCCAGCGCCAACAGTGATCGGGTCAGTCGTTTCATGGGGGCGGCGTTCCTTTTTTCCATTACGATTATCGGTCCTGAAGCGGTCAGGTTCATAACTGTATAAAGAAAGAAGGCGCGAACAGGGGGAATGTTTCAATGGATCCGATGCGGGCGCACGGACCCCGCGCATCGGATACTGCCATACGCATGACGCGACCGGACGGCCCGCGATCCGCGCGCGCCGTCCGGTCGCGTTGCGTGTGGGGTTATTTCAGGCCATCGGCCTTGGCCAGTTCCTTGACCCGGCGCAACAGGGAGACGGCATAATCCTCGGCTTCCATCTTGGAGCTGAAGCCGGAAAGTGCGGCGGTCAGCCCGCCAATATTGACCTCAAGGCTGTATTTGCCCTGTGCGTCGGGACCACTGGTTGCTGCTTTGCTCATGATCGCGTCCTGTCATTATGGTAAGCGGGTCACGTCCTGTGCCCGGTTGAGTACAGATAAGGTGGTTGTAATCCGATCCAAGGGGGCGGGCCGCATGCCTGCATACCGGGCGTCCGCCTTGACAGGCGGCGGGGAAATACAGGAGGCAGGGAGACCGTCACCACCCTCTTCTGGTGGCCTGCCTGCTTCCCGGCGTCATAATTCATAACAGGGAGATCATGTCATGGATTTCAAAATGGGTGATATTGTCGTGGTCAGGGACGATGCGCCGGTCGCGCCCGAACAGCGCGGCGAGAAGGGGACGGTTGTCGAAATTATTGAGAACGGCCAGATCCGGGTGCGTAATGACGGCACCGGCAATGATGAATGGTTCCCCGCATCCGACCTGCGGCAGGAATGAAAATTCATCCTCCTTTCCCCGCTGGACACTCTGCCGAACAGATTCAATCCCCATCCCACAGGTACATGAAGACATAAGGATAGGCGCGCCACACCTGCACGATGTGCCGCATATACGCACTCCATTCCCGCTGGCCGGACAGCGATACTACCGGCTGGTTCCGTTTTTCCATGGGGACAGGTCCGGCTACAGGGGTAGATGATAAGGGGATGCGATTGCCTAACGTGCCTGCCAGCCGGGAAATGGCCGGGAATCGGATCACATCTGCATGATCGGGACGCTGTTGCGCGACAGGCGCATTGCGGCTGCGCATGCTGTGTTTGGACGACCGGACCCGCTAGGTGATAGAAAGCAGGTAACCGGTCCGGAACAGTGAGCAGACCGACAGATGGCGAAGAGATCAATGAACCGCGGCAAGATTTTGAAATGGGCGACTATCATGTCTCTGCTGCTGATGATTGGCAGCGTTGGCGTTCTGGTACGCGGTATGACGGCGGATGGAATCGGGCCGGTTTCATGGATGGTGGCCGAGGGGCTGGCCGGTCTGGGCCTGCTGGGTATCGGGCTGGTCAACATAAGCGGCGGGCGGGACTGAACGGCTAGTTGCCCATTCCCGGCCCCCCGGACCCTCCCGGCCCGCTGTCAGGCGCATCCTGACCCGGTGATCCGGTCATGCCGCCAACGCCACCGCTCTGGGCGGGATCGGACGGGGGGTGGTTCTCCTGGCATGCGCCGAGCCCTGCCAGGCATAACAGCATGACGATTTTTCTCATTGCTTCTGTCCTGTCCCATGCGGGTGACGGGGGTGCCGGCCTTACCGGCTTTCACCGGGCTGCCCCCGGCCCTTAACCATGGGGGCGGGGGTGGGTTCCACGCCCAGGCGGTAGATGGTCGTTTCATCGTATGTCTGGCCCGGTCGCAGTTCCGTAGTGGGAAAATCCGGGTGGTTCGGGCTGTCGGGGTAATGTTCGGCCTCGAACGCCACGGCGTCGGTCTGGCGGTAGGCATGGCCGGATGGGCCCTTGTAACGCCCGTCAAGCGAATTGGCGGTATAGACCTGCAATCCGGGCTGGGTTGTCAGCACATCCAGCGTCCGCCCCGATGCCGGGTCCAGCAGATGCGCGGCCAGCACCGGAACGGGTGAAAGCTGGCTGTTGACGATCCAGTTATGGTCGTAGCCGCGTGGGAACATCATCTGTGGCGTCGCATCGCGCAGCCGCGCGCCAATGCGGTGCGCCGTGCGGAAATCAAGCGGGGTGCCCGCCACCGGCGCGATGGTGCCCAGCGGGAGCGAGCGGGCATCCAGCGGTGTGTAGCTTCCGGCATTGATCTGCAGGACATGGTTTTCAACCGGGCCGCTGCCCTCCCCGCCCAGGTTGAAATAGCTGTGGTTCGTCAGGTTCACCACGGTCGGGCGGTCCGTCGTCGCGCGGTAATGCAGGGACAGCTCATTGCGGTCATTGAGCGTAAAGGTCACATGCGTGGTCAGCGTGCCGGGAAAACCCTGGTCCCCGTCCGGGCTGACAAGGCCCAGCGTGACACTGGCGTCATGCGCGGTGGTCGTGGTGCCCTCGACCGTCCAGACATGCTTGTCGAACCCCGTGCACCCACCATGCAGGGCGGAGGTCCCTTCGGTGCGGGGAATATGGTAGGTATGGCCATCAAGCGTGAAGGCGCCGTTCGCGATCCGGTTGGCCACCCGCCCGATCGTGGCCCCGAAAAACAGCCCACCCTGTGCGCTGTCCACGGTGTAGCCCTCCAGCGTGGGAAAACCCAGCACCACATCCGCAACACGGCCCGTGCGGTCTGGCGCCTCGATGGCGGAAATGATGCCGCCATAGGTCAGTACCTTCACGCGCATGCCCCGTGGGTTGGTCAGGGTGAACTGTTCGATCTGCCGTCCGTTCGACATGGCGCCAAATGGCGCGCGTTCCAGCGTGACGGGGGGCGCGGCGGCCCGTGCGCCCCCCCCGAGGGGCAGGAGCACGGCGGCAAGAAGCAGGATGCGGGGCGTGTCTGGAAAAAGGGAATGCATGGACTGCTCCCGTTATCTGGGCTTGGGAAAGACTGTCTTGGGCTGTTTATCTTGCCGCTATCGGGCTGATCCTGCAAAACAGTGTCATGAACCATGGGGCTGGCACGCGCAGGCGCGACCGGCGCGTATGAAAGGGAGAAAATGGCATACAGGGTTGCAGTGGCCATGATGGCGGCGGGTATCGCCTGCGGCGGCATGGCGGCTGGTGCGCGGACGGCACAGGCACAACAGGGGCAGCCAGCATCCCCACCCGCGCATGCCGGCGCGAAGTTACAGAAATTGCCGCCCTATCAGCACAACGTCAACGAGTATATCGACCTGGCTTCCGTGCAGGTTCATGGCACCCATTCTTCCGCCACGTTCATACAGGATTTTGACGAGGACATGCTCCGGCATGGACTGCCTTTCGCCTCGGTCCAGTTTTCCGTCATGTACAACTGCGCGGCGGATACCTACCGCACATTGTCCTATTCCACCTGGTCGGGCCATATGGGCACCGGCCACAGGATAGCCGATGGTCCGGTGCCGCGTGGCGAGATGACGGTCGATCCTTCGCTGCGCGATGGCCGACGCATTGCCTGCGCGCGCGTGAATGATGGCCATCATGGCGCGGAATAAATGTCCGCCTTGTGGATCATTTTGCAAATAATGTGGATAAGGGCGTGGATGACTCGGCCGGTTTCCAACCGCATGGCCGGGAAAACAGCTAAAAACAGGCAGGCTTTCCCCTGTGGATAGTCAGGATGCCCGCCCCGTAAGAGCCTGTTTTCCAAAGTTCCGCTGCGCAGGTCGGCATGTGGCCCGGGGGATAACCCGCACGTATTACGGCTGGGCCGCCGGGGGCGGGGTGGGCCTGCCTTCCTTTGCGTTTTTCGTGGGCAGGATATCGTCACTGCCGCTGGAGCCCGATACAAGCTGCCATTGCTGGCGGTCATCCTGGTAACGTGACAGGCACATGAGCAGGGCCTGATATTTCTCCAGCCGTCCCGGATCAGCCACCAGGGACAGACACGCCCCGCGCAGGTCGCTGTCGTAACGGGTCCACTGGGCGGTCAGGGTGGCCTGGCTTTTCTGCTCGGCGGTAATGCATTCCCCATCCGTGTCCTGCATTTCCAGGTGGGCGCGGTCACAGTTGGCGGCGATATCGTACTGCGGCAGCGTAAACCTGCGGCCGTGCTGGGTGTCGTAGGGATGATGGGCCAGTTTTTCTATATCCACTCCCGCCGGGGCGGCGGCCGCCGGGACAGGCCCCAGCGGGGGGGGCAGGCTTTCGCCATGCGCCAGCGCGTATCGGGCCAGATCATCCAGCGCGGCAGCGCCCCCCGCCATGGAAAAGGAAACCGGCTCATGCTCGAAGGGGAGTATCGTGCCGGTCCGTGCCGTCCTGAGCGCATCGACCAGCGCGGGCAGGTTGTCCGCGCTGAGATCGCCGCCCGCCGTGTCCCATTTCTGGTTGCCCTGTCCGGTCTGGAAGGTCTGTAGCGCCACGGTAAATTTGCCGATCACGACCATGGCCGTCTGCACCCCCGTCGGGTTGCGGTAGCGACCGTGGCGCTGGTGGATGGCAAGGCCGATCGTACCGCTGGTCGCGCGGTAGAACATGATATCCAGGGATCCCTGATGGGAGACGACCATGGGCTGGCCGTCCGGCCCGCTATTGGTGAAGATCCAGTCCGGGTCGGCCGCCTGTGCCGCTGGCGTGGCGCAGATGGTCCCGATTGCCAGGATGGCAGCAGGTAGCAGGCGCATCCCGGTTTTTCCCTTCCTTGTCCATGTCCGTAAAAGCGTGTTCTGGCCGGGCATGATAACGGCGGCCGGGGCACAGGCCAATGGCGGCGGGACGCCGTGCAGGGCTGCGGGCGGCGAAAATGAAAATCTTCTTTACTATTATTGTCGCTGGCGACATGGCAGGTATGAGCAGGATATGGACATAGTTTGTCGCAGATTCGCCATGATCCCGCGCCATGATGTTCTGGCTGGATAAAGGAAACCGGGCGGGGTCATGACGGTTTACGTGTCCAGAATTGTGACAATATATGTCAACATCACGGAACAGTGATGCTAGAGTCGTTCACCACTCCGATTCGTCGGTCTTTGTTGCAATGGGGATTGTTGCAAAGTGATTAGAAAGCAGAATTTTCTTCTGGCGTGTCTGGCGCTTGTCTCCCTGTCCGGGGGGGCGATGGCCCAGTCCTACGATGACAGGCCGCAGGCCGTGCCCGTCGCCATGCAGCCGGAAGATGAAAATGGCGGGCCCAGCCCCTCACGGATGCTGGTGGATGAACGGGCGGGTGGCTGGGTCGCCATCCATCACACGCCCGATGCGGGGGTGCATACCGACCTGTGCATTGCCGGGTCGGAAAGCGAGATCCTGATGTTCCGCGCCGATGCCGATTCGCTACAGGTGCGCAGCGCCGATGACCACTGGACGCTGGCAACGGGGGAAAAGGGCGACATGACCGTAACCGTCGGCGCCTATACCCGTGTGTTCCACATGCAGGCTAATGACGCCACGACCCTTGCGGCCGACATCAGGCCCGCCGACCTGACCGGCCTGCTCAACGCCATGGCGCAGAACCATATGGCGGTGGTGAAATTTGGCGACCACACCACCCTTAGCGTCGGGCTGTCGGGCAGCGTGCCGGTGCTCGACCGTTTCCGTGGCTGTGCGGAAACCCAGCATTTCGCTGATCTGGGGCAGGGCGCGGGACAGAAGGCGTCCCCCTTCTAGCCGGCGCGTAACCACTGCCCCATGCATGGCTGCCCGCACGTTGCCCCGTGGTGACATTGGCGGCGTGTATGGCAGAAACTTCCTTTCGTATCGTCAGCACGGGCTGGCAGCGAAAGAGAAGGAATACGGGACGTGAGGCGACGTTTTCATTCCGGCGTGCTGGCCGGGCTGGCCGTGGTGGCTGCGGGCGCGGGCTGGACTCCCGCCACCGCACGCGAAACGAAGGCGCGGCATGAAACCCCTCCCGCCCCGGTGACCGTGCTTGATGTCGCGGCGTTCCAGACGGAGGCGGGCCAGTATGTCGGCAAGCTGGTGCATGTGAACGGGTGCTACATTACCTCCGCCAGTTCGGGTGGCGCGGACTGTGCGGCGTTCCGCATCGCCGACCTGCCGGGCAAGGTGGACTGGAACGGCTCCGTGCCGCTCGATGGTCCCACGATGGAGGATGCTTCCTTCCGCAAGGCCCAGCAGATCTGTGGCGATACGGGCCGTCATGACCAGTGCCGCGCCGAAGTCAGCGGCGATGTGTACGATCCGTTTGGTGACATGGGCGTGCAGGGGCAGCGCAATTTCGAGCTGCGCAATGTCCGTATCCACTGGCTGGCGGAACCCGCCACGCAGGAGCGTGAAAAAACGCATCGGCCCAGCAGGTCGTAAGGCGCGCTAAAAAGCTGTTTTGAAAATAACGGGTTGATAAAAGATAGAAGTTTTTTGGGTGCCGCCTTTATTTAAAAAAAGGCGGCATTACCGAAGCTTTTTGAAAAAAGCTTCACCAAAAACTTTCTTCTATTTTTTCAGGGTGGCTGTTCGTTCGCGGCCTCCGGTCTATAGCGTGAATTGCTTTTTACGCGTGGCAGCATTGCGAGCCATGCCGGGATGCCTGATAAGGGAAACAGGGGCCGGGCGAGACTGGCCGTTCCTTTATACGGGATCTGCCCATGACTCCGCTCGCGCTGATTGTGATTGGCACCGGCTCCATCGTCGTCCTGCTCCTGCTCATTCTCAGGGTACGGCTGCATCCCTTCGTGGCGCTGCTGGTCGTGGCGGTGGGTGTGGCGCTGCTGACCGGCATGCCCGTGGCGAAGCTGGCCGATGCGGTCCAGGGCAGCATGGGCCGCACCATGGGCCATATCGCCATTATCGTGGCCCTCGGGGCCATGATTGGCCGGATGATCGACCTTTCGGGCGGGGCGGCGGTGGTGGCGGGCACGCTGGTGCGCCGCGTGGGGGCCGCCCATGTGCCGCTGGCGCTGGTTATCGCCGCCTTCGGGGTGGGAATTCCGGTTTTTTTCGAAGTCGGCGTCATCATGCTCATGCCGCTGGTCTATGGCATGGCGCGCCAGACGGGCCGCCCGCCCGCCGTATTCGGCATTCCCATGGCCGTGACCATGCTGACCGTGCACGCGCTGCTGCCGCCCCACCCGGGGGCCGTGGCCGTGGCGGGTGCGCTGGATGTGGGCGCGGGCCACATGCTGCTGCTGGGCCTGCCGCTGGCGGCGGTGGTGACCGGGCTGACCTATGTGTTCACCCGCCCGATCATGGCGCAGCCCTTTGGCTGCTCACCCGACATCCGTGCCGTGGTGGATGAAGCGCGGCACGCCCGCCAGACCCATGACGTGGCGGATGAACCCGCGCGGCTGTTCATGGGGGCCAGCCAGCGCCACCCGGTCAGCGGCGCGGAGATCGCCACGGTCATTGTCGTGCCGGTGGTGCTGATAGTGGCGGGCACGCTGGCGGGTGAGCTCATGGCGCCGGGGCGGCTGCGCGCGGTCATGGTGTTCGCGGGCATTCCCTTCGTCGCCCTCGGGCTGGATGTGATGCTGTGCGCGTGGCTTCTGGGGCTGCGCCGGGGCATGGCGCTCGCCACGGTGTCGGACGTGGTGGCGGCGGCCCTGCCGGGCACGGCCATCATCATCCTGATCACGGGTGCGGGCGGCGCGTTCGCGCAGGTGCTGGTGGGCAGCGGCGTGGGCGATGCGCTGGGCAGCCTGCTGGCGGCCACGGGGCTGCCGCTGCTGGTTCTGGCCTTTATCCTGACCATGATCCTGCGGGTGGCGCAGGGGCCGACCACGGTGGCGCTCATGACCACGGCGGGCATCCTTGGCCCCCTGATCGGGCGCATGCATCTGGACCAGACCCATCTGGCGCTGGTGGCGCTGGCCATGGGGGCGGGGGGCATGGCGCTGTCCCATGTCAATGATGCCGGGTTCTGGATCGTGACGCGCATGTGCGGTGTCACCGTGCGTGAGGGATTACAGAGCTGGAGCCTCATGACACTGGTGGCGGCGCTGCTGGCGTTTGCCGGGGTATGCGCCCTGTGGGGCCTGCTGCCCGGCTGAACGCCCGACGACAGCCCGCCCGGCGGCGTTTCAGCCCGTCAGGGGCAGCAGGAACGGGGCCGTCCGGCTGGCCGGGGCGCGGGCGACATCACGCGGCGTGCCTGCCGCGACGATCCGCCCCCCATCGTCGCCCGCCCCCGGTCCCATGTCGATGATCCAGTCCCCGCGCGCGGCCACGCGCATGTCATGCTCGGCCACCACGACCGTATGGCCTGACTCGACCAGTGATTGCAGGTGGTCCTGCAGCCGGTCCACATCGGCGGGATGCAGGCCGGTGGTCGGCTCATCAAGGATATAGAGCGTATGGCCCCGCCGCTGCTTTTGCAGTTCGGTGGCGAGCTTGATGCGCTGCGCTTCCCCGCCGGACAGTTCGGTTGCGGGCTGTCCCAGCCGGAGGTAGCCCAGCCCACCCTGCCGTAACGTGCCCAAGGCCGCATGCAGGGCGGGTGTATCGGCAAAAAACGCGCTGGCTTCATCCACCGTCATGTCCAGCACATCGGCAATGGATTTGCCGTGCAGCGTCACCTCCAGCACATCGGGCCGGTAGCGCGTGCCGTGGCATGTGGGGCAGGGCGAATAGACACTGGGCAGGAACAGCAGTTCCACCATGACCGATCCCGCGCCCTCGCATGTGGGGCAGCGGCCCTTGGGCAGGTTGAAGGAAAAACGCCCCGCGTCATAATGCCGCGTCCGGGCCAGATCGGTTGCCGCATATATCCGCCGGATGGTGTCGAACAGCCCGGTATAGGTCGCAAGGTTGGAGCGCGGCGTGCGGCCGATCGGCTTCTGGTCGATCATGACCAGCCGTTTCACGGGGTGCGGCCCCGGGGCCACCTGCCCCTGCGGCGTGCCGAGGGGGTAGTCCTCCATGCCGTCCACCTCCGCGTCCCCGGTGCGTTTCTGGCCCAGCGCGCGGGCCAGGATTTCGGGAAGCGCCTGACTGACAAGGCTGGATTTGCCCGACCCCGAAAGGCCCGTCACCGTGACGAAAACACCCAGCGGGATCCCGACGGTCAGGTCATGCAGGTTGTTCCACGTCACCCCCGTAAGTTTTAGCCACCGCGTGGCCTTGCGCGGGGTGCCCGCGATGGGCGTGGCACTGGCGAACAGGTACGGCGCGGTGCGCGAAAGGGGTACGGTGCGCAGCCCGTCGGGGGGGCCGCTGTACAGGATCTCGCCCCCCCTGGCGCCCGCGTCCGGGCCTACATCGACAATCCACTCCGCGCGGCGGATCAGATAGAGGTTATGTTCGACCAGGAACAGGGAATTGCCCGCCGTCTTCAACCCCATCAGCGCGTCCAGCAGGTTGTGGGCATCGGCGGGGTGCAACCCGCTGGAGGGTTCATCAAGCACGTATATCACGCCAAACAGGCTGGAGCGGATCTGCGTGCCCAGCCGCAGGCGCTGGTATTCCCCCGGTGAGAGCGTGGTCACCGCGCGGTCGGCCTGCAGGTAGCCCAGCCCCAGATGTTCCAGCACCGCGATGCGGGCCACGAGGTCGCCCGCCATGCGGTGCGCGGCGATGGCCGTGGCCGCGCCAGCCTGCGCGGCGTCATCGGGGGCCTGCGTTCCGTTGGCCAGCGGAGCCAGCGTGCGGGCGATGGCCGAAAGTGGCAGCCGGGTGAGCTGGGCAATGTTCAGCCCCGCCAGCGTCACACGCAGCGCATCGGGGTTGAGACGCTGGCCATGGCAGGCGGGGCAGGGTGTTGCGGTCAGGAAGCGTTCGGCCCGCCTGCGCATGGTGGCGCTTTGCGATGTGGCGAAGGTATGCAGCACATAGCGCCGCGCGCCCGTGAACGTGCCGTTATAGGCAGGGGGTACGTGGTCATGGATCGCGCGCCGCACGGCGGCATGATCCAGCCCCGGATAGACCGGGAAGGTGGGCGTATCCTCCGTATAGAGGATCCATTCACGTGTGGCGGCTGGCAGGTCGCGCCATGGGCGGTCCACGTCCACGCCCTTGGTGATCAGGATATCGCGCAGGTTCTGCCCCTGCCATGCGGTGGGCCAGGCCGCGACCGCGCGCTGGCGGATGGACAGGCTGTCGTCAGGAACCAGCAGGTCCGTGGTCGTGTCCATGATGCGGCCCTGCCCGTGGCATCGCGGGCAGGCCCCGGCGGGCGTGTTGGTGGAAAAGGATTCCGCTTCCAGCCGCTCCATGCCCGCCGGGTACCGGCCCGCGCGCGAATAGAGCATGCGCAGCAGGTTGGACAGCGTGGTGATGCTCCCGACCGAGGAACGCCCCGTTCCCGTGCCGCGCTGCTGTTGCAGGGCGATGGCGGGGGGCAGTCCCTCGATCGCGGTGACATCGGGCACCGGCATCTGCCGGAACAGCCGCCGGGCATAGGGGGAGACGGATTCAAGGTAACGGCGCTGGGCTTCGGCATACAGCGTGCCGAAGGCGAGCGAGGATTTGCCCGAGCCCGAAACCCCCGTGAACACCACCAGCCTGTCACGCGGGATGTCCACGTTCACGTCTTTCAGGTTGTGTTCCCGCGCGCCGCGAACATGCGTGAAACCTGTCTGGTTGCGCGGGTCGGTGGGAACGGGCGCGGTCGTGGGGAACTGCGGCATGAAATCGGGTCTTTATGTGAAATGCCGGACACCCCCGGCGCCATGCCATCCTATTGCGGTCGGGGGATTTCAGGCAACCGGAGCGGGTCATTATGTTATCGCACATCATGCATTTGGGAGTGGGGTGGTCATATCCGCCGCGCTTGACCGATGGGTGCGGGCAGCGCATCAGAAAAGACAGCATGATGTTATGTACAGGCGGAACGAGCGGGGCAGGCGGAGCATGAAAAGGTTCATTACACTGGGCGTATCCCTGTGCCTGTATTCGGGGTGTCTGGGGGGCACGGGGGCATGGGCGGCCAGCCATGGGGGCGCGTCCGCCCTGATTGCCGAGGGCGAGCGCCATGTGGCGGCCACCCTTGCGGACCCCCACAGCGCCACGTTCCGCGATGTCGTGGTGCATTCCATGGATGGCGCATCCGTGGTGTGTGGCGAGATGGCGGACCACAACCCGCCGGCGGATGGTGTGTACAAGAAATTCGGCTATGTGCAGGGACAGGACGACCCGGTCGTCTTCAGCGGGCGCGACGTGCCACAGAAGATCGAGTTCAACGAGGTCAATGACTGGCTCAATGACAGCATAAAGCTTGAGGATCTGGAAGAAATGGGCTGCGTACCCAAAGGTACGTATCATCATTACAGCGAGGAGCTGAACCAGGTCATGTCCCACCGCCACCAGTTCGGCGTGGACTGAAGGGTGCGGGGCGGGAAATAATCGTATCTTTTTTTATCTAGAATAAAGAAGCGGAAAATTTCCGCTTTCTTAATACATCAGGCCAGCCTGCCATATACTTTTCAAATAATCAGGCGTTTTCGGTTCTTTTCCGCACTAAAGGAACAGGAAACGGACCGGCCTGAAATACGGGCAGTGCTGCCGGGCAACTTGCATCCGGGGCGTGCGTTACGTAACGATGTGCATCCGGGGGCCTATCTGTAGCGCGGGTCGGTACAGTGTTGGCGCATGACATGCAAAATGTCCTGCCGCCACCTTCATGCCAAACAGGGAAAGGGAAAAAATGACGGAAATGAATCAGGCCATGCTGGGTCAGGATGTGATCGCGGCTGGCACGGGCCGCATGGGTACCCTTACCGCCGTCAACGCCGATGCGACAATCCAGATTACCGTGGATGGCCCGGCGGAAAGTGCGTTCACCATTCCCGTATCATGGGTGCAGTCCACCGCCAACGACAAGATCACGCTCAATCATACCGTGGAGGACGTGCAGTCCTATACCCCGCCAGCGTAAAACGCACACGCCATGCAGGTGACGGGCTGGTTCCGTGCGCCTGCTGGCAGGGTGCGGCCTGGTCATCGGCTTCCGTTGCGCTAAATCGTAAGAAAACTTCCTGGCTGTGCATATGCCAGGGCAGGCGCATCTGATGGGGCATGCGCTCAGTCATTATGCAGGGTACGGTCGATCGACCGGCCGGCCTTTTCCGCCGGGCCCTTGGGCGGGTCGATGCTGTCCTGCACCTTGTCGCCAAAATGATCTATTTTCTCACCCACGGTTTCGTTGTGCCGTTTGCACCCGCCCAGTCCCTGACTGGCCAGGACCAGGGCCAGCACCAGAAGGGGAAGGGCGCGCGGCCTACGCCGGACGGAACCACCAGCCGCCATTTTGCGCGATGCCGCCGGTAAGGCCCCGTCATGCCCGATACGGTCGTGATGCAGGGACAGGCGGATGTGGATGTTTTCAAAATGGCTTTCGGGCAGGGTCGCGTCGCGTGGCGTGTGCATGTCCATATCCGGGGGATCCTGATGCGCTGTGGTGCCCTGTTAAAGCGGGCGGCCGCGGGGACGGTTCCCATGGCACGTAAATGTGAGCATCCTTAACCGAACATGGCGCGGCATTCCGGGCACAGGCGCAGGAAACGGCCATCGGCCACAAAGGCGGTATCACAGTTGAGGCAGGTGCGACGTACCTGGTCGGGCCGGTCCATCGGAATGGCGTGGCGGATCCGGTGGCGGCGCAGGTAGGCTTCCAGTGTCTTGATGTTCAGGCCCAGCCTGCGCGCCGTTTCACGGGTGGAGCAGCCCTGCATGCGCAGTTGGGCAAGGGTGGGGGTCAGGGTGCCCCAGTCAACGCGGGGTGGGCGTGTGCGGGGCGATGGTGTCTGTGCGACGATGTGTGTATTTTTCATACTCAATCTGTGCTAAAAAAATACACATACAGCAAGGAAATAATTGCCCCGTGAGATTCTCATCGGTGCCTGCGTTCCATTTGTGTATCTTTTTCACACACATGGAGATACGGTTCATGCATGATCCCAACCTGCCCGATAACTGCACGCAGGCTTTCATTGATGCCCGATTCGAACCGGAGGAACCCGCCTGGGCCGCGCGTTACGTGGTCCAGCTCGCGCACCGGCGCGACCGGCTTGTGGCCATGCGGGCCGAACTGGCCGCCACCCGTTTCGACGGGCCGTATGACAACACGGATATCGTGGGGTATATTGATGATGAGATCGAAACGGTCAGCGCGGCCATGGCCGATCCCCTCAGGCGTCAGGCAGGCTTTTCCGTTTGAAAAGGCATGCGGGAACCGGCACAAGCAAAGACCACGCACCCTGATTTACATGGATATGGAATGACCTCTCCCACCTCCCCGCCTCCCCTCGATCATGAACATTTCCTGCGCCGCGCCTTTGCCGTGGCCGAGCAGGCGCGTCAGGGGGGCGACCATCCCTTCGGCTGCATCCTGGTCGATGGAGAGGGTAACGTGGTGCTGGAACAGGGCAATGGCTACACGGCGGAAGGCGGCGACATGACGGCGCATGCGGAGCGCCTGCTGGCTACGCGTGCCTCCAGGAAATTTCCGCCCGCAGAACTCGCGTCATACACGATGTACACCTCGGCCGAGCCGTGTGCGATGTGTGCGGGTGCGGTGTACTGGAGTGGGATCGGTCGCGTCGTATTCGGGCAGAGCGAACATGACCTGAAGGAGATGACCGGCAACCACCCGGAAAACCCGACCCTCGACCTGCCCTGTCGTACGGTGTTCGCTGCCGGTCAGCGCCCGGTGGAAGTCATCGGCCCTATGCTGGAGGCCGAGGCCGCCGAACTCCAGCGTACGTTCTGGCGCGCCCGGGAAGGTCGGTAGGCAGCCGCACCAAAAAACTTCATGATTTGCGCGGTATGCCCTGATCACACTGTTTCAGGCGCTCCCTAGAACCCGGTTAAGGTCTGCTGCCCGCTGGCCATGGAATAGGAGCAGGCCCGCTCCCCATCCGTCACGACCAGCCAGATGATGTTGCGCAGCCCCGTGTAAAACTGCCCGGCATCGCGCAGGGACGTATAGCCATGGTGGCGGAACCATGAGGCGATGATGGTGGTGGGCTGGTTGCCAAAGGATTTCCGGACCGTATCGAGCAGCTTCCCGCACTGGTCGCGGGTAAAGCTGTCATGGTTTTCGTACCAGATGCCCACAAGGATGCTGTTGCGGCGGGGGTCGAAATCGGCCACCGGCGCCAGGTCGCTGTCATAGCTGTCGGGCAGGCTGTCAATTTCATGCTGCATGGCGCGTTCGGCGCGGATCAGGCCGAGATCCATCATGGTCAGCTTGTCGGCAAACAATGTGCTGATCACCTGGGCCGCCGGTGTCTGGGCGCCCGCCGTGCCGCAATGGCTGGCGGCAAGGGCAAAAATCAGGAACAGGTAACGCAAGATATCCCCCATGGCAGCAGAACTGGTTCCGTTCATCCTTGTCATGGATGAGGCATGCCGTTGCGCATGAATGGCTACAAATTGCATGTCATGATATGAAATAAATAAAAATAACCGCCCGATCCACGTGGGTTCCCTTGAAAGTCATGCATATAAATCCTATCTGCTATGAATGAGATGATTGCCTGGGTGGTGAAAGGGAGCGTGCGGGACATGACACGGATGAGGCTTGCCCTGCGGGGGTGGTTACAGGTGCTGCGGGGCCAGATCGTACGTGAGATGGGTTACGCCATCAGCAGTGACAGGATTCAGCAGCGCGGCGTGGTGATTGAAAAGCGCGGCCATGGCCTGCTGTACCGGGCGCATCGCATGGGGATGACGACCAGCGTGGCCAAGCCCGATCCCTATTCCCTCCCGCCCCAACGCTGAAGGTACGGGCACGATGACGGGTGGGAGAAAATTTCCCACTCCCGTTCACGAGTCGCCACGTTCCTTCACATTATCCCCGTCCATGCCCACGCCTATCCACAGGGTTGCCCGGATATTCGTCCCCTGAATCTGTGGATAAGGTGGCGCCCGGGGTGTTGCTCCGGGCCCGTTAACGGTGCCCCACCAGATGCTGGATGTCATCGCCCACATGACGCAGCGCATCGCGGATGGACATATGGCGGCGATTGCCCGCCGCCGAGACCACGGTAACCGTGGCGGTCATGCCCGCGGCCAGCACCAGGTCGGGGGGCACCCTGTCGATATGGACACGTACCGGAATCCGCTGCGCCAGCCGCACCCATGTATAGACCGGGTCCACCGCTGGCAGCCCCTGGGTTGATGTCGCGGCGTTGTTGCTGGCGATCCCGCGGGTAATGCTTTCCACATGGCCGAACAGCGGTTCATGAAACCCCATGAGATCCAGCCGCACCGGGTCGCCTACCTTGATGGCGTGGATTTTCGTTTCCTCGAAATACCCGTCCACCCAGTAGGAATCCGTGTCGATGATCTGGATATTGACCTGCCCCGCATTGGCGTAGTCGCCCGAACGCATGGTCAGGTTGGTGACATAGCCGTTGATCGAACTGCGCACCTCGGTCCGCTCAAGGTTGATGCGCGCCTGCCGCAGGTCGGCCAGCGCGGCGGCGTATTGCGCTTCCGCCTGCTCGGCCACGGCCTCGAACTGCTGCTTTTCCTCGCCCGATACCGCAACGCCCGCAATCTGCTGGCGGCGTTCGAACTGTGATGTCTTGAACTCCAGATCCGCCCGGCGTTCATTCACGGCGGCGGTGGCGATATCCACCTTCACCCGGAAATCGAACGGATCGATCACGTACAGGATGTCGCCCTTGTGGACGAACTGGTTGTCGTGCACGCGCACTTCATTGATCTGCCCGGAAATGCGCGGGGCGATGTTGGCCACCTGCGCGCGGACCTGCCCGTTCCGTGTCCAGGGGGAGGCGGTATAGTAATCCCACAGCACCACGGCCACGATCATCGCGACCAGCAGGATAATCAGCGTAATGGCCAGACGCACAAGGCGGTTTGCGTAAGCGAACACGTCAGGATTCTTTCACAGGATCAGTGTATAGAGACCAACAAGGCAGATCAGCAGCCCGAACTGCGCCAGTGGCGGGTTCCAGACGAACCGCCATAGCCTGAGCCATGACAGCAGGCTGCGCAGTACGAGCAGCGTGCACAGCGCCAGCCCGAGGTTCATGACGAAGGCGGAAACCAATACGCCCTCCACATCGACAACCTGCCGCATCAGCCCGCCCTGCGTTCGTGAATGAGACCGTAATGCCGCATGTGCGGCCGCGCCGCGTGCCATGCGCGCTGCACCGCGTTCAGCCCCGCCAGCAGGTTCAGCGCTGCGTACTGCGTCTGCGCGGGCAGGTGCCGCGTGGGGCCGGGTACGGCCCGCACCGCATCCTGCATCCGTTCCGTCACGTTCCACGGGGCGTGCAGGACCAGTTCGCGCTGGGCCATCTCGGCCGCGGGGCGCAGCATGCCGATTTTGCCGGCCTGCCGGGCATAGGCGCGCGCGCGGGCCAGCGCGCCGTCCAGTTCCGTAAGGGCGGCGACACTTTCCATCTGGTTGCGGCTGGTGGGGGTGGCGGGCAGGCGTTCGATCCAGAACTGCATCTGCGCCAGCCGGTCATAGGCGCGGGTCAGGCGGGGCGTGCCTTCGGCCTCGCCGCGTCCCGCCATCTGGCGTTGGAGCGCGCGCACGATGGTCGCGGCCATCCAGAACCGCTGCCTGCGCGGGGAGGGCGGAAACAGCAGCACCAGCACGATGAAGGCCAGAAGGGCCGCCAGCAGGTAGAAGATGTTGCGGTTGAGGAATTCGGTCGGGTCATAGCCCTGGTGGTTGTCCAGACCCAGTATGGCGAAGAAGAAAACCCCGTAATTGAAGCCAATGGCCGCCGTTGCGGGGCGCATGAGCAGCCAGCAGGCCACCAGTGTCTGCGGCAGCAGGCTCAGGGCGAGAAACGGCATGTCCGCCCCATGCAGCAGCACGACAAAGTTCAGCACCGCCGCCACCAGCACGCTGCATGGAATGCCGATCACGGCCCCCATGCCAAAGCGGGCCGTGTCCACGTTCGTGGCCGCCAGCGTCAGGGTCAGCGCGGTCTGGGCCAGCGCCACGGTCGCCCCCGGCAGGCCTGTGACGACGCATACACCGGCAGCGAAGGAGAAACCGATCAGCAGCCGCAATGCGCCGATCAGCGCCAGCCCGTAATTGGGCTGCGTGGCGATACGCACGGTCCCGGATGCGGGAAAGCGCCCGGCCTCCCCCGCCAGCCGGGCCTGCCCGGCGTGGATGGCGGCGCGCGCCTCCAGCATGCGGGCCGCGCGTTCGATGGCGAAGGCCTCATCCGCGTTGGGAATGTGATGGGGCAGGTCCGTACGCATCATGTCGAGGATACGGGCGGTAAATCCGGCCTGGTCGGTGCGCAGGTCGGTCTGGCTGGCGATGCGGGCGATGGCGCCCTCGATCACGGGGTGGATGGCGCTATGGCCCGCATGGCGGCCAAGCCCGCGCGCGCAGTCCAGCACCGTCAGCATGGACACCATGGCCAGCCGCGCGCCGTTCGCCCGCGCGCCGCCGCCTTCCAGTTCCGTGCGGGCATAGGACAGCCGCGTGGTCAGCGCGAGGATTCGGGCCGCGAGCTGCACATCGGCCTGCGCGCCCCGGTCATGCATGTGCACCAGGGCGGCGCGCGCGGTCTCGCTTACGGGGCGGGTCAACTGCCTGAGCCCATCCGCCAGACCACGCCATGCCTCGGGCGAGCCGGAGATGATGTTGACCACCGCCACCGCGAACACCCCGATGGAAATGGCCGATGCGCGCGAGACGGCCACGTTGAATACATCCTGTGGCCGGTCGATGCAGTTGACCGCGACCAGCGCCACGGTATAGCCCGACAGCAGCGCGCCATAGGAGCGGAAGTCCCGCTCCAGCGATCCCACAAACGCGCAGGCGGCCAGCCACAGCGCCACACCGCCCAGGAACGGCCCGCGCTGCTCGTTCCACACCGCCACCAGCACAATGGACACCCCCATGCCCACAACGGTGCCCAGCAGCCGGTAAAATGCCTTGGAAAGCGCCTGCCCACGCAGGGGCTGCGCCAGGATCATGACCGTCACCCCTACCAGCAGCGGGTTGTCGATCTGGACCCAGAAGGCGGCGGCCAGCCCGATGACAAGGGAACACCACGTCCGCAGGCTGAACCCCACCCAGCCCGGGGGGAGCCGGTCCATCCATGGTAAGAACGCGCGCGCCATGTCATGCAGGCGTCGCGCACTTCCTGCCTCTATGTCTGGCATGGACTCCCTGACCGTTCAGTGGCTCGTTGTGTTTGATACACTCAAAGTCGCTGTACATTCATAACAAATCGTGTACCGGGGCGTACGGTCCCTTCCTCAGCCGGGGGAGATCACCCGGTGGCGGACGACTTCGCCCACAATGATCAGCGCGGGGCTGCCTATGCCCGCTTCAGTCGCCTGCCGCGCCAGCGTGCCCAGCGTTCCGGTCAGCACGCGCTGGTCCGCGCGGGTGCCGCGTTCGACGATCGCGGCGGGCCAGTCCGCCGGCAGGCCGTGATCCATAAGCCGCGCGCACAGCGCGGGCAGGGCGGAGACACCCATGTAGATGACAACCGTCTGTCCCGGCCGGGCCATGCTGTCCCATGGCAGGTGCAGCGTGCCATCCGCGCGGGCGTGGCCGGTCACGAACATGCATGCCTGCGCGCAGTCGCGATGGGTCAGGGGAATACCGGCATAGGCCGCGCATCCGTTCGCCGCCGTAATGCCGGGAACGACCTGAAAGGGAATGGCCGAGTCCAGAAGGGCCTCGATCTCCTCTCCCCCCCGACCGAACACGAACGGGTCGCCGCCCTTCAGGCGCAGCACGCGCTGGCCTGCCTGCGCGCGGCGCACCAGTTCGGCGTTGATCTCCTCCTGCGGCATGGTGTGCCTGTTGCGGCGCTTGCCCACGAAAACCAGTTCCGCGTCCCGGCGCACCCGGTCCAGCAGCGCGGGGGAAAGAAGCTGGTCGTACAGCACGCTGTCGGCGTTCTGCATCATGTGCAGCGCGCGCAGGGTCAGCAGGTCCGGGTCGCCCGGGCCTGCGCCCACCAGCCATACCTCGCCACGCGTGGTGGTTCCGGCAATGATGTCGTCCAGTATGGCGCGCGCGCGGGCACTTTCGCCCTGCCGGGCCGCCTGCGCGCCCGCCCCGTCCAGAAAGGTTTCCCATACCCGCCTGCGGCGCACGATGTCGGGACAGGCGCGCCCGACATGCTCGCGCTGGTCCTGCATGAACAGGGCCAGTTCGCCCGTGCCCTCGGGTATGACGCTTTCCACCTGTTCACGCAGGCGGCGCGCCAGCACGGGTGCGCCCCCCCCGGTCGAGATGGCGATGCGCACAAGCCCGCGATGAATCTGCGCGGGTGTGATGAAGCTGGAGGGCGCGGGGTCATCCACCGCGCAGACGGGAATGTTCATCTCACGCGCGATGGCGGCGGCGGCGCGGTTGATCGCACGGTCATCGGTCGCGGCATAGACAAGGCGGCAGCCGGGCATGGCATCGCGCAGCGTGCGGTCATCGGCGCTGGTGGCGATATGGATGATCGCGCCATTCTTCTCCCATTCGCGCATCTCGTCATCCAGGCGGGCGGCGATGACCTGCACCCGCGCGCGATGCGCCAGCAGCAGGCGCACCTTGTTGGCGGCGATCATGCCCCCGCCCACCACCAGCACCCGGACATCGTCCAGACGCAGCGCAAGGGGGAACCATGCGGGTTCGGAAATATTGGTCATGCGGTCAAACAGCCGGTCGCGCCGGCATCCCGTGGCTGGTGGGGGGCTGGTCAGTCATGTCATGTGGTGCGGCATGCCGCGCCATATCAGTGGGAGGCGACGTTCTTCAACCCTTCGGCATAGCCCCAGCGTGCCCATGTCGAACGGTCCTTGACCGATCCCGGCGTATTGGTGGCGCATGCGGCCAGCGACAGCATGATGGCGCAGAGACCAAGAACGGGAAGAAAACGGGCCAAAAAAACCTCCTGCATGACGCAAGGGCCGACATAGCAGAAAAGCCCCGCCTTCACCACGCCCCTACATGAATTGATGGGACGCGCCCCTCACGCCCGGGCGGGAATGGTGGTAAGCAGCATGCGCCGGCCTGCCACCCGCACGGCCGTGGACCGTGGAAAGGAACAGGGTGAATGCAGTCGATGGAAATCGTAAGCACCGTGGACGAGCTGCGCGCGCGTGTCAGGGCATGGAAACAGGCCGGGCAGCGCGTGGGCGTGGTGCCGACAATGGGCGCGCTGCATGCGGGCCACCTGTCCCTGGTGCAGGCGGCGCGCGCGCGCGCGGACCGCGTGGTCACCACGGTTTTCGTCAACCCGATCCAGTTCGACAACGCCGATGACCTGACCACCTACCCCCGCACGCTGGAGGCGGATGCACGCCTGCTGGCCGATGCCGGGGTGGATGTGCTGTATGCCCCCACGGCGGCGCAGATGTACCCGCCCGGCTTCGCCACGCGCATTACGGTCTCCGGCGTGTCGGAGGGGCTGTGCGGCGGCGCGCGGCCGGGGCATTTCGATGGCGTGGCGACGGTGGTGTGCAAGCTGCTCATGCAGACGCTGGCGGACAGCGCCTTTTTTGGGGAAAAGGATTTCCAGCAGGTTCAGGTGGTCCGCCGCATGGTGGCCGACCTTGACCTGCCGGTCGAGATCGTGACCTGCCCCACGAAGCGCGAGCCCGACGGGCTGGCCCTGTCATCGCGCAACCGGCGGCTGACGGCGGAACAGCGCCAGGCGGCCCTTGCCCTGCCCCGCACGCTTGAGGCCTGCGCGCGGGACATCGCGGCGGGGGCGGATGTGGCCCATGCGCTGGCGCGGGCCACGGCACGACTGGCCGCCGCCGGTTTCGATCCGGTGGATTACGTGGAACTACGGGCCGAGACCGACCTGCGGCCCCTGGATGCAATGCCCGCCACGACGACGCGCGCGCGCCTGCTGGCGGCGGCATGGCTGGGGACGGTGCGCCTGATAGACGGCATGCCCGTGCCGCCCCCTGCCTGAAGGCGTGGCCGCGGCGGGTCAGGCGTCGAGCTTGCGGGCCTCGTCGGGCAGCATGAT
This sequence comes from Komagataeibacter sp. FNDCR2, assembly GCF_021295395.1. Taxonomy (NCBI): domain Bacteria; kingdom Pseudomonadati; phylum Pseudomonadota; class Alphaproteobacteria; order Acetobacterales; family Acetobacteraceae; genus Komagataeibacter; species Komagataeibacter sp. FNDCR2. The sequence goes on along the minus strand of NZ_JAIWOU010000001.1, from coordinate 1,770,958 downwards.
GGGAATGCCGTCGCGCACCGGAAAGGCCAGCCCCGCGCGCTTGCTGATCAGTTCACTGGCCTCGCGGTCATAGACCAGCGGCCCCTTGGTCACGGGGCAGACAAGGACGGACAGCAGCCGGGGATCAAGCGGGGGTGCGGGTGGCGTTTCGGTCATGGCGGCGTATCCCATGCAGGTTGCGATCATTCATGCGACATCGGTCACGAGGGGGATGCACCCTCCTCGGGTTCATGTCCAGCCCCGTCCAGCAGATTGCGCAGGATCTGCGCGCGGGCGGCGGGGGTGGGGGCTTCAAGCATCATCTGGCGCGGCGCGGTGCCGAACGGGCAGATCATGGGCAGCGTGACCAGCAGGGCGGCGTCATCCATCTGGCGCAGCGCGTCCCACTGCGTGCTCACGCCCTGCGCCTCGCAGAAATCGTGCAGCGCATTGAGCAGTCCCTCCCGGTCGAAGGGGATGTCATCCTCGCTGTCCGTCATGTCCGCCACGAAGGAGGACACGTCAATCCGCCCCACCCGGTACCCCCGGCGCAGCGCCGTCTCGCGCAGGAGGCGAAAGCGCGCGATGCCCGTCAGCGTGATGGCGTAGGTGCCATCCGCGCGTTCGGTCATGGCGGTGATGCGGCCCACGCAGCCAATGCCGTACAGCGGCGGGGTGTCGCTGTGGCCGTCATCCATTCCGGCGTCCGGCATGTCGTCGTCGGGGCCGGTGTCTTCCATCCCGTCCAGCGGGCGGGGCTGGATCATGCCGATCAGGCGGTTGCCCGCCAGCGCGTCCTCCACCAGCGCGACATAGCGCGGTTCGAACACATTGAGCGGCAGCCGCCCCTGTGGCAGCAGCAGGGCCTCATCAAGGGGAAACAGCCCCAGCTCCACCGGAAAATCCGCCAGGGTCATGTCCCCGAGCTGGGGAATGCGGCGGGGGATGTCATCATGGATTATGACGGTCCCCCATCTGTCATGCCGCGTCACGAAAACAGCAGCGAGGACATGCGCCGCCGCGCGGCGATGGTGGCGGGATCGGTCTGGCCCCATGCCTCGAACAGGCGGATAAGCTGCAGGCGGGCGGCATCGTCATTCCACTGCCGGTCTTCCTTCATGATGGCCAGGAGTTCATCGGCGGCTTCCGCGCGCTTGCCCGCCGCGTTCAGGGCGGCGGACAGTTCGAAACGGGCGGCGTAATCCTTGGGGTTGGCGGCGATGCGGGCGCGGATTTCCTCGGCTTCCTCCGCCGCCTTGCGGCCTTCGCGCTTGAGTTCGAGCGCCGCCCGCGCCCCGGTGATTTCGGCATGGCCGGCAATAGCCTCGGGCACGTCCTTCAGCGCGGTTTCGGCCCCTTCATCTTCACCCATTTCAATGAACGCACGGACAAGGCCACCCCATGCGGCGGGATTTTCCGGTTCGATTTCCAGCACCTGCGAGAACAGACCCGCCGCCGCTTCGGCGCGGCCTTCCTCCATCTCGGCGCGGGCCGCGTCGATCAGGTCCGCCGCCGGCAGCGCGCCGCCGCCCGCCTTCAGCACGGTTTCGATAAACCGGCGTATCTCGCTTTCCGGTTTCGCGCCCTGGAACATGTCCAGTATCTGCCCCTGCCAGAAGGCGGCGACCAGCGGGATCGACTGCAGCGGCAGGCCGATCTGGCCGAGCTGCTGCACCAGCGCGCGATTGGCGTCCACATCAATCTTGACCAGCCGCACCCGGCCCCCCGCCGCGCGCACCACCTTTTCCAGCACCGGGGTGAGCTGCTTGCACGGGTTGCACCACGTCGCCCAGAAATCCACCAGCACCGGCACGTCGCGGCTCGCTTCCACCACATCATGCATGAAGGTGTTCTGGGTGCCGTCCATCACCGGGTCGGGCGCGCCGCCGGGTGCTGCGGCAACCGGGCCGGAACTGGCGGGCCGGGGTGTCTGGCCGATAATGTAGTCCATCTGGTTCTGTATCCTGTTGGTCTGCGGCCAGCATGGGAAAGAAGGCGGCATGTGCCTTTATGCCCATGGTGGCCGGTTCTTGTCGCTTCATGATAGATTGGCATTCCACGCCATGGCCGCAACCGTCTTGTGGGGGGATGAAAAAAATTCGCCAAAAGCATTTTTACCCTCTTGCGCGTGCCGGTGGTTTACCGTAAACACCGCCTCACCGATACGGAGCGCGGGCGTAGCTCAGGGGTAGAGCACAACCTTGCCAAGGTTGGGGTCGTGGGTTCGAATCCCATCGCCCGCTCCAGATTTCAAGAAAATCAGCGGTTTCAAACAGCCCTTCGGGGCTGTTTTTGTTTTTCAGGCCTGGCGTTGGCCCAGGCCGGACACCGTGGCGCTTCCCCATGCGGGGGCTGCTATTCTTCCCGTCCGGGCATTCAAATCATTTGCCCCTGAGTCCCGCAGGCGGTATCCATCACAGGGCGTGATGGCGGTTGATGTCCTTGCGATTGATTGTGAACAGAATACGAACGGTGCCCCATGCCCAGAACCCGCGCAGCACAGGATATCGGGCAGGAATTCCTGGCGGATGTCGGCATGGGCAAGGCCAGGACCATTCTGGCCGATCCGCCCTGGCAGTTCACGAACCGGACCGGAAAGGTCGCGCCCGAGCACCGTCGGCTCACCCGTTATGAAACCATGACGCTGGATGACATCTGTGCCCTGCCGGTGGCGCAGGCGGCGGCGGAGACGGCGCACCTGTACCTGTGGGTGCCCAACGCGCTTCTGCCCGATGGCCTGCGGGTGATGTCGGAATGGGGTTTTACTTACAAATCCAACATCATCTGGCATAAAATCCGCAAGGATGGCGGTTCCGATGGCCGGGGCGTGGGCTTTTACTTCCGTAATGTCACGGAAATCCTGTTATTCGGGGTTCGGGGCAAAAACGCCCGCACGCTTGCGCCCGGCCGCACCCAGGTCAACTATCTGGCGACCCGCAAGCGGGAACACAGCCGCAAGCCCGATGAACAGTATGACCTGATCGAATCCTGCTCACCGGGGCCTTATCTGGAAATGTTTGCCCGTGGCCCGCGCCAGGGCTGGTCCGTATGGGGCAATCAGGCCGAGAATTACGCGCCTACGTGGGAGACGTACAAGCATAACAGCACGAATGAACGTGCAGCCGCCAGTAACGAGACCAAACCGCCCCTGGGCGTTGACTAACCTTCCGTCTCGTCATCGCTTTCCGTCTCGGTCACGTCCAGGGCGGGGGTGTTGCGGATGACCGGATGGGCGTCTTTCCACGCCTCGAAGGTGTCGATCAGGGCGGGCCTGAAGCCAAGGGCCAGAATGGGGCACCCGCCACCGCGCCCGGCTTCGATGCGATAGGTCAGCTTGCCCATCCATGTGGTGGAAGCGCCGAATTTGCCCTTGCTCATTTCCGTGGGGGAACGGCTCTGCAGTTCGTTGAAGGCGGGCACCAGTTCGCGGCTGCGCGTCAGCAGGACGCCCGCCGCGATTATGTTGCAGTCATAAAAGCTGCGCAGGGCATACAGGTCGCGGTCGAAAGTCTGGTCCTTGGAATTCCATTCCATGTCGAAGGCCACGCGGTTTTTGACAAAATCAATCTTGTGGCCATCAACGAAGGCGTCGATCTTGTAACGTTCGATCTGGCGCGGGGCCGCCCTGCCGCGTTTGGACGGGTCGGTGTAGGTGATGCGATTGATCAGCAGGTCCGCCGTCACGCGGGTTTCACGCCAGCCGAGCGGATGAAACAGGTCTTCCACCCCCTTGGCGATGCGCGATTTATTGCCGCCCCCTGCGATGATGTCGTCCGGTGCGATGCGGAATCCCATTAATGTTTCCGTCAGTTCACGGAATTCATCCGGGCAGGATGCGGCCAGAATCTGCGCCGCGTTCCGGTAACTGAGAACTTCGTAAAGATCGAAAAACCCATCCGGAAACAGCCGCCTGTCCACCCTGTCCCGCGATGTGATCGAAATGACCCGGGGGAGGTCGGTCGTATCGGTCATATGTATTCCCATCCTGTCGGGACTGATGAATTCGCGGTGGGGTTTGTGTTCTTTTTTGTAAAAAAGAACCAAAAAACATCTGTCTGTTTAAGCATTATGTGCTTAAGAAGAAATAATGGAAAAATAGTAAAAGTCTCTTTGCTTCTTTTTATTCAGAAAAAGAAGAGGATGATACATTCGCCCAAGTTTTCATATACCACATGAGCAGCAGCTTACAGCAGCTTCATGATCTTGAGCAGCAGCCACGTAATCATCATGAATATGAAGCAGATGCCACCTGCCTCCACCGTGCCCAGCGCGCCCGTGGCCAGGAACATGCCGCCGGTGTTCATGCCGAAAAACCCGGTGACAAAGGTGGCGGGCAGCATGAGCGTGGTCACGATGGAGACGGTGTAAAGGCGGCGGTTGGTTTCTTCCGCCTGCCCTGAAGCCAGTTCGTCCTGCAGGGAGCGCGCGCGGTCCTGTAATGCCAGAAGATCGTCAAGGGCTGCGTGAATCTGGCGCTGGGAGCGGTCGCGTATGTCGTCTTCCGCCCATTCGGGCAGTTCCAGATCCTCGTTATGGAAAATACGGTCCACTGGCGAGATGACGCGCCGCAATTCGGTCGAACGGCGGCGCACGCGCCCGATCAGCCCGCTTATGCGCCCGAAATCCGTGTGCTGGTCCAGTGTCAGCAGCAGATCCTCCGCCCGGTCGAGCTTGTCGTCGAGCATGGCGATATTGCGCCGCACGGTATCGGCGAATTCCAGCAAGGTGTAATCGACCACTTCGGCGGGGGAATCGAAGGAATCGGCGCGCTGCAGCGCACGATAGACCATCCCGAGTGCTGGAACCGGCTGGCGGCGCGTCGTGATCAGCAGTTCGGGCAGCACCGCGAAACGCCAGGCCGAGAGGTTCTTGTCATCCTCCGACATCGCATCGTCAAAACCCGGCAGTGCGCCGTACACGATGTCGCCTTCGGCCTCCACATTGGTGCCGCGATCGGTGCTGCCCAGCGCAAGCCGTACCTCTTCGGGCAGGCAGGGTATGGCCTGTATGTGGGCGCGACTGGCTGTATGGACGATATCGTAATGCAGCCAGACCCATGAATCCGGGATGGGGGGGGAGCCACCTTCCAGCGCGTGGACGATCTGCCCGTCATCCAGGCGCACAGGGCGGTGGCCCGCCCGGCAGGCAATGGCCCAGACCAGCCCGTTGGACACGGATGCGGCCGATGGCATGTCCGACAGCAGGGATGTGCTGTCGGCCAAGGGGAAATCGGGCACGGTCTCCATCGCGTATCCCTCCATCATGCCGCGTGTCGCGGGTGTCGTGTCGGTTCTGGCGGGGCCAATACGAAACGGGCGGGCAGGCGCGTCGTGCCCGCTGGCCCCCGCCTGTCCGCCCGCCCGGTAATCGCCCCGTCCCGTCTTATTTCAGCAGGTCGGGGGAAACCTTGCCGCCGTTCTGCGCCAGTTTCTGCATGACCTGCGCGTGCAGCCAGATGTTCATGGACGCGGAATCGTTCATATCCCCGGTGTAGTGCAGTTCGGTGGCCAGTTCCTTGCGCGCGGTCAGGGAACTGTCCAGCCCCAGCAGCTTCATCAGGTCAACGATGGAGGTGCGCCAGTTCAGCTTTTCCGGGTTTTTCGCGGCCATGGCGCCCAGCACGGCATCCACATCCACCGGCTGGGCGGGGGAGGGGGCGGCGGCTGGTGCCGTGGTGGCGGCAGCCGACTGCGCGGCCGGGGCCGCTGCCGGGGGCGCGGCGCTGGCGTGGTCGAGGCCCGTATACGCGAAGATCCGGGACATGATTGAACCGAAGATGCTCATATTCTCGTTCTCCATCAAGGATCCGGCCCGGCGGATGCCGGGCCGGTTACGCGTATCGGGACCCGTAGTGGTTACTTAAGTCTTAGTAACGATACAGGTCGTTCTTGAACGGCCCGTTCACCGGTACGTCGATATATTCGGCCTGCTTCGGGGTCATCTTGGACAGATGGGCGCCCACCTTGGCCAGATGCAGTGCCGCGACCTTTTCATCAAGATGCTTCGGCAGGGTATAGACCTTGTTTTCGTACTTGTTTTCCGGCGCGTTCCACAGTTCGATCTGCGCCAGCGTCTGGTTGGTGAAGGACGCGGACATGACGAAGGACGGATGGCCCGTCGCGTTGCCCAGGTTCACCAGGCGGCCTTCGGACAGGACGATCAGGCGCTTGCCATCGGGGAAGACGACCTCATCCACCTGCGGCTTGATGTTGTCCCACTTGAAGTTGCGCAGCGCGCCGATCTGGATTTCGGAATCGAAGTGACCGATGTTGCACACGATGGCGCGGTGCTTCATCTCGCGCATGTGGTCGAGCGTGATGATATCCACGTTGCCCGTGGCGGTCACGAAGATGTCACCGCGCGGGGCGGCTTCTTCCATCGTCACGACCTCATAACCTTCCATCGCGGCCTGAAGCGCGCAGATGGGGTCGACTTCCGTCACCAGCACGCGGCAGCCCGCGTTGCGCAGGGAGGCGGCGGAACCCTTGCCCACGTCGCCGTAACCGGCCACGACGGCGACCTTGCCCGCCATCATCACGTCCGTGCCACGGCGGATGGCGTCCACCAGGCTTTCACGGCAGCCGTACAGGTTGTCGAATTTCGACTTGGTCACGCTGTCGTTCACGTTGATGGCCGGCACCCGGAGCAGGCCCTTTTTGGCCATTTCCCACAGGCGGTGGACACCCGTCGTCGTTTCCTCGGACAGGCCGCGCACGTCCTCGAGCAGTTCGGGGTACTTGTCATGCATGAGGATGGTCAGGTCGCCACCGTCATCGAGGATCATGTTGGGCGTCCAGCCGTCCGGTCCCTTGACCGTCTGCTCGATGCACCAGTTGAACTCGTCCTCGGTCAGGCCCTTCCACGCGAAGACCGGCACGCCCGTCGCGGCGATGGCGGCGGCGGCCTGGTCCTGGGTCGAGAAGATGTTGCACGAAGACCAGCGGACCGTGGCCCCCAGCGCCGTCAGCGTCTCGATCAGGACCGCGGTCTGGATCGTCATGTGCAGGCAACCCGCGATGCGCGCGCCCTTGAGCGGCTGGGATGCGCCATATTCCGCGCGCAGGGCCATAAGGCCCGGCATTTCGCCTTCCGCAATGGAGATTTCCTTGCGTCCCCACTCGGCCAGTGAGAGATCCTTGACTTTGTAGTCGGTGCTGGTGGTCATGTCTTGTCCCATGTTCATCAATCCGGCACAGGATATAGCCGGTTGGGGGCAAGTGATCCAGAGCGGGCGGGCAGCGATGTTCACGCCATTGTGTCGGCCACATCTTCGGCCTGTTTCAGGATGCGGAGGAAATTTTCCCCCCACAGCGCCGCGATCTGGGCGCGGTCATAACCGCGCCGCAGCAGTTCCGCCGTCAGGTTGCCCGATTCGGCGGCATTGGCCCAGCCGCGTATGCCGCCCCCGCCATCGAAATCGGACGAGATGCCGACATGCGCGATTCCGATTCGCTGCACGGCGTAATCGATATGGTCCACAAAATCCGCCACCGTGACGGCACGCGCCTCGCGCACGTCGCGCGGGCGCAGGAAGGCGTCCATGGCGGTGATGTGGATCACGCCGCCGCAGGCCTTCAGGGCGTCAAGCTGTCCGTCATCGAGGTTGCGCGGGTGGTCGCACAGGCTGCGCACGCAGGAATGGCTGGCGAAGACCGGCGCGCGGGACAGTTCGAGCGCCTGCATCATCGTGCTGCGCGCCGTGTGGGAAACATCGACCAGCATGCCCACGCGGTTCATCTCCACCACCGCGTCGCGCCCAAGCGCCGAAAGACCGCCATGCACGCTGTCCGGATCCCCCAGATGCCGCATGGGACGCGCCGAGTCGGCCAGCCGGTTATGCCCGTTATGCGTCAGCGTCATGTAACGCGCGCCATGGCGGCGGAACGTGGCGATCAGGGACAGATCCTCCCCGATCGCGTAGCCGTTCTCGACCGCCGGGATCAGGGCGATGTCGCTCGCCGCATGGGCCGCGCGCACGGCCCCGGCGCTGTCGCATACCCGCACGTCCGCGATCTGGCCCAGCCCGGCAATCACGCGCAGCATGGCCTCCGCCCGGGCGGAGGCCGCCGCATGCCCCGCCGCATCGCACGCATCCTGCCCCACATAGGCCACAAGGCACGCCGCCCCCAGCCCGCCCGCGCGCATGCCCGGCAGGTCGAGCCGACGCGACGGCGCGCCGGTGGCGAAGTCGCCACGGTCGGGCCATGGAATATCGACATGCGTATCCAGCGTCAGGATTTCATGGTGCAGGTCGGCGGTTGATGGGGGGGATGGATCGGTCATGGGGGTCCTTTCTGAACGGTGACAATGAACCATATGCAGCCCAGTCCTGAAAACTGGGCATAAAACGGACTGGGCCCGATATCGTTAGGCTGGGCAGAGGCGACACGTCCCGCCCCGGCCCGCACGCCCATGCCTTCGTGCACGACAGGCATCCCGACGGCCGGGCATCTGGCGAAGGAACGATCATGACCACCATCCCCCTGCTTACCCTGAATGACGGCCACAGGATTCCGGCAATGGGTTTCGGCACCTACCCGCTGGACAACCCGCAGGCCGAACGCGCGGTGCGCGAGGCGCTTGACGCGGGCTACCGGCTGTTCGACACGGCATCGCGCTATGGCAATGAAAGCGGGGTCGGAACGGGGCTGATCAGCTATGATATCGGACGTGAGGACATTTTTGTCACCACCAAACTGCGTGGCGCGGACCAGGGATATGACAGCACGTTGCGCGCCTTCGACCGCAGCCTTGAACTGCTGAAGATGAGCTATGTGGATCTCTACCTCATCCACTGGCCGTTGCCCGCCAAGGATCTGTACGTGGAAAGCTGGAAGGCCCTTATCGAACTGCGCGACCAGGGGCGCGTGCGCTCCATCGGCGTTTCCAACTTCCTGCCCGAACACCTCCAGCGCCTGATTGACGAGACCGGCGTCACCCCCGCCGTCAACCAGATCGAGATGCATGTTGACTTCGCCCAGACCGAGCAGCGCGCCCTCCATGCCCGGCTCGGCATCCTGACCGAAGCCTGGAGCCCGCTGGGCCGGGGGCGGATACTGGAAAACCCGACCCTGCGGCGCGTGGCGGAGCGGCACGGAAAATCGCCCGTGCAGGTCATGCTGCGCTGGGTGGTGCAGACCGGCTCGGTACCCATTCCCAAAAGCGCGCATCCCGACCGCATGCGCGCCAACCTCCAGTCCTTCAGCTTCCAGCTTACGGATGAGGACATGCGCGACCTCGCCACGCTGGACGCGCCGGGCCACCGCACCGGGGAAGACCCCGCCACCTGCACCGAGGAATAAATCCCGGCCCACGGCGTGCGCGGCAGGATTGCGCAAGCCCGGGCCACGCTGTTATGGTGCGTGGCCTTTCCGCCCGGGCGGGTCATGCCGGTCCATCCGGCATGGGTTAAGGGGCATGAGCGGGATCACGACAGCATATGGCGGCAGCGCAGGCAGGGGCGGTATCTGACACCACGGGCGGCAATGATACGGTCAGGGGTGGTCCATCCGCCTCCCGCCGCCCTTTCCTGCACTGGATCGCGCTCGGGCTGGCCGGGATGCTGGCCGCCTGCGCCCAGAACGGCCCGCGCCAGATGAGCGATGAACAGATGCTGCAGGAGGCCGATTCCTACCGCGCCCGCGCCCATGCCAGCTATACCCCGCCCGGCCCGCCCGGTGACCCGTGGGGGCCCTATATTACCGAGGCGTCCCAGCGTTTCGATGTGCCTGATATCTGGATACGGCAGGTCATGCAGCGCGAGTCGGGCGGGCAGCTTTACCGCAATGGGCAGTTCGTGACCTCGCTGCCCGGGGCGATGGGGCTCATGCAGCTCATGCCCCCCACCTATGACGAGATGCGTGCGCGTTACAGCCTCGGTCCCGATGCGTTCGAGCCGCACGACAATATCGTGGCGGGCACGGCCTATATCCGTGAAATGTACGATATTTACGGCTCACCGGGTTTTCTGGCCGCCTATAACAGCGGGCCGGGGCGACTGGATGAGTTTCTGGACCGCTACCATACCCTGCCCAAGGAAACGCGCGATTATGTCGCTTCCATCGGGCCACGGATCGCGGGTGTTACGCCCGCCAACCGTTCCCAGGCGGACATGCTGATCGAGGCGCGCGCGCTTGCCCGCGCGCAGGCGCAGCAGCAGGGACGCAACCGGGGCCGCAGGCTGCTGGCCTCGGCTTCGGCCCGGCAGCAGGCCCCGGCGACCGACACACTGGCCATTTCGCCGCAGGCGGCGGCGATCCGCGCGGCATGGAGCGCGCGTGAACACAGCGGCATCGCCCCCATGGTCCCGGCCTCGGGGCAACCGGGTGTCATCAGCATGGCGGACGGGCGCGCCTGGTCGGTGCAGGTGGGGGCCTTCGGTTCGGCCGGGCAGGCGGCGCAGGCGGCGGGGCAGGCCCGGGCCAAAGTTTCCTTTGGCGGGATACATACGCAGGTTGCGAGCGTTGCATCGCAACATGGTCATGTCTATCGTGCAAGGCTGACCGGCCTGTCGCACGAGGCGGCGCAGAAGATCTGCCAGCAACTGGGCGGGGGTGGATGCCAGATCCTGCCACCGACCACATGAAGACAGTGGCCCCGTTTGCGGGGGATAAGGAAACATGAGGTATTTTTACAGGCGTTCGCGCTGGTGCCTGCCGGGACTGTGCCTGCCGCTGGTGGGGGTGCTGGCTTTCGCCGGGTTCGTATGTTTCTCCCCCGCGCGTGCCGCCCTGCCGGTGGGCAGCCAGGCCCCGCTGTTCGATGCCAGGGCCACCCGCAATGGCAGCGAGTTCAGCTTCCATCTGGCCGATGCGCTGCGGCAGGGGCCGGTCGTGCTGTATTTCTACCCCGCCGCCTTTACCCGTGGCTGCACCATGGAAGCGCATGACTTCGCCAACGCCATGGATCAGTACACCGCCCTCGGGGCCACGGTCATTGGCGTCTCGACCGATGACATGCCGACCCTCGACCGCTTTTCCGTAAGCGAGGGCCATGGCCGTTTTCCCGTCGCCGCCGACCCGCAGGGCCAGATCGCGCGCATGTATGACAGCCGCCTGCCGCTGCTCAACCGCGCCAATCGCACCTCCTACGTCATCGCGCCCGATGGAAAGGTCATCTACGCCTACAGCGCGCTTTCGCCCGAAGGCCACGTGACCCACACGCTCGATGCGCTGCGGCAGTGGCGCGCCGCCCACGGGCAGGCCAGCCGGGTTTCGCTTCCCCCGGCCGCATCCCCTGCCAAACCGTAAGGGCCGGCTGGCGCATTGGCTTATGGCGCATTGACTTGGGTGCGGGCGCGGTATTGACTGCCGCCTTCGTCATCCGTGGGTGGGAAGCCGGTGAGACTCCGGCACGGTCGCGCCACTGTACACCGCATGCGGACATGCGGAAGTCAGACCCCTCCGGCGGATAGGGCCTTATTTCCGTTGCGGGACGCGCTTTCCCGACAGGAGACCTGATTTCCATGACCTTTCTTCCCATCCCCCCGCGCCGGGGTATCCGCTAATGGCCGGGCGCCTTCTGCTGCGAGGCATGCTGGCCGGTATTCTCGCGGCCTGTCTCGCCTTCGGTTTCGCCCGGATCTTCGGGGAACCGCAGGTCAACCTGGCCATTGCCTTTGAATCCGCGCTGGATGCGGCGTCCGGTGAACCGCCGGAGCCGGAACTGGTCAGCCGGGGGGTGCAGGCGTCGCTTGGCCTGCTGACTGCCGCCATCATGTACGGCGCCGCCTATGGGGGCCTGTTCGCGCTGGTGTTCGCGACCGCTTATGGCCGGATCGGGCGTTTTTCACCCCGTATGCTGGCGCTGCTGCTGGCGGGGGCGGGTTTTCTGGCGGTGGTTGTGGTGCCTGACCTGAAATACCCCGCCAATCCCCCCGCTGTGGGCCAGCCGGAAACGATCGGCATGCGTACGGTGGCGTATTTCGAGATGGTGGTCTTTTCGCTGTGCGCGCTGACACTGGCGGTTCTGGCCGGGCGGGCGCTGGCCGCCCGGATGGGCCACTGGAACGCCACGTTATGTGGCGGGGCCGTGTTCGTGGTGCTGGTCGCCCTGCTACAATGGGCGCTGCCCGACATTCATGAAGTGCCCGATAATTTCCCCGCCGTGGTGCTGTGGCGCTTTCGTGAGGCCGCGCTGGGCATGCAACTGGTCCTGTGGGGCGGTCTTGGCCTGATATTCGGCACGCTGGCGGACCGGGTCCTGGCGCGCCGGAACAGCGCGCATTACGGCTGAGCCGTCTCGTCGTCCCCCGCCCGGACAGGGGTGGGGGGCGCGACAGGCGCGCCCGCGCCATGTTTCATCACGTCGTCCCACATGGCGCGCAGCCTGCCGTCCATCGCGCGGTCCATGACGGGATAGGGGTGGCTTGCCGCGATGTAGGCGGGCTGGTCTTCCCAGTGCAGGGCTGCCCTGTCGGCGGCGTCGAGCGGGGCGAGGGGGCTGGCTGGCATGCCCCGGTAACATGATGACGTGGCCAGCCGGGCCTGCGCGGCGGGCGTGCGCAGATAGCGTGCGAAGGCAAGGGCGAGCGCCTTGCGCTGCGAGGCCGCGATGACCGAAATCCCGTGCTGCCAGCGCATGCCCCCCTGCCGGGGCACGGTAAAGGTCAGGTCGGTGCGGGCCGCCGCTGGCGTGGCCGGGCCGGCGGCGACGGCGCCGTCTTCATCCACGCCGGCGGTGGTCCATGCGCCGCCGCCAACCACAATATCCACCTGCCCATCGGCCAGCGCCTGCTGCACGCCGGGCATGTCGTCCACCAGCGCGGCATTGGCGCGCAGGGCCGCCAGCCGGGCATGCAGGGCGGGCAGGTCCGCATCGACCAGATGGGCGGGATCCCGGCCCAGGGCCAGCGCGATATAGGACAGCACCGGCAGGTAACTGTCATAAATCGCGATCCGCCCGCGATAGCGCGGCTGCCAGATCGCGTTGATGTCGTTCATGTCGGCGGCGTTGATACGCGCCTGATTGAAGGCCACGGCGTTGTAGTCGTATTTTTCGGGCACGGAATAAAGTTGCCCCCGATAGGATCCCGTTGCCGGGTCGGCAATCGGGGCGGGCACCTCGGCGGCGGGAAAGTCCGCCGGGTCCAGCGCCATCAGCAGCCCGTCGGCGGCGAGGCGCGGGGCGTCCGTCTCATCCATGATGACGACATCCCAGTCCCCCGGCTGTGACTGCCGCACGATGGCGCGGATGGCGTCCGTGCTGTCGATATCCTTGAAGTGGATGCGCACGTTGTTGGCCTGCTCGAAGGGCGTGAGCAGTTCGGGGTCTTCATGATCGCACCATGTCAGCACATTCAGCGCATCATCCGCCGCCCGCGCCGGGGCGGAGCCGAGGGCGGCCATGATGATGAGGGCGGTCGTTACGGCAACGGACCTGCCGCGACGGCTGCGTGTGGGCATGGAAAAAAACTCCTGAAGGACAATCCGCAGCATGGACCTGTATCCAGGCAGGGTCCAGCGGACAGCCCGCCCATGGCCGGAAGTAATAACGGGCCTGACAGCCCTGTCCGTATGGGCGCCATGCATCATTCGCGTGGATCGTTACGGATATGGGAAAGCATGATGCCGCGGGCGTTGCGCGCATGACACGTCCGGCGGCCGTCGGTTTCGTGTATATTGTCGTGCGCCATGATGGCGGGCTATGGATAGGCGCATGATCGCCGATTTCATCCGCCGCTTCATCCGGCGTCGTTCTCCGTCACCTGTTACCTCGCTGCCCGCGCGGCGCGCTTCACGGCAGGTGATCGCACCGGAAGCCGGATCGGACGCGGCGCGGGCCGTGGCCGCCATGTCCGTGGCGCCGTCGGGGCGTATGCGTGACTATGCCCGTACCGCGCGCTGCGTGGGGCGGCTTGCGGCCATTACCGTATGGGTGCCGCTGTCGGTCGGGTTCGAAGCACTGCTGCTGGTATTGCCCGGCACGGCCAAGATCCGCTGGACGCGCATGGTCTGGGGCGGGCTGTGCCTGCTGCTTTCGCTGCGCATCCGGGTGGTGGGCCGCAGGGCGGGCGGCGTGGGCGGGCGGCGCGCGCGCCAGCGCGGTGAGCGGCCGGTCATTTACGTCTCCAACCATTCCACATGGCTTGACGTGCCGGTGCTTGGCACGGTGCTGCCTTCCAATTTCGTGGCCAAGGGCGATATCGAGGGCTGGCCCATCATGGGGCTGGTCTCGCGTATCGGGCGGACCATATTCGTCAGCCGCCAGCGCAGCACCACGGGCCGCGAACGCGATGAGATGCTGCACCGGCTCATGGTGGAAGGCGACAACCTGATCCTGTTCCCCGAAGGTACGTCGTCGGACGGGTCGCGCGTGCTGCCCTTCCTGTCGGCCTTTTTCGCCATTGCCAAGCCGCCGCGCCTGCCGCCGGGCAGGGAACCGGCCGAAGCCCCCAGCGAGGCCGCCCTTATTGCCGCGAAGCCGGGCATGATACCGCTGATCCAGCCGGTTTCCGTCGTGTATGACCAGCTTGAAGGCGTGCCGGTCAATCGTGCGCGGCGTCCGGTCTTCGCGTGGTATGGCGACATGGAACTTGGCCCGCATGTGTGGCAGTTGCTCAAATGGCGGTCGATGCGCGCGACCGTGCTGCTGCATCCCCCGCTTGACCCGGCGGATTTTCCCAGCCGCAAGGCGCTGGCGCAGGCGGCGTGGCGCGCGGTTTCGGCCGGCGCGGCCGAGTTGCGCCAGAACATACCCCAGCCCGAAAGCGAGAGTGCCTACGCCTGCCGCCCGCTTGCCGGTATGTTACCACAGGATCTCGAACGCCAGCGGGGCTGAGCGGATCGTGACCCTGGCAGGCCGTATCGGCAAAATGTGTTTTCCCCCTGGCGCGGCGCGCACGGCGTAGGCACAGGTCAACCATGCGTGTGACGCTTTGTTGCCGGGCCATGACAGGACTGACGCAATGTGGACTGGCGTGGTATGGGCTGCGGGCCTGCCGGAGTCAGGTGGAGTAGTCTCATGTATGTGGTGCAGCAGTCGCGCCGATGTTCTGGAGTTTACGGTGGATCAGCCGAAGATTAGCGCCGACGTCCTGCTTTCCGCGATGGAGCAGGCGATTGACCCCATGGTCGTGATTGATGAGCATAACAGCATCATCTTCTTTAATCCGGCAGCCGAGAAGATATGGGGTCTCTCACGGGAAAAGGTCATGGGGCAGAATGTGGACTGTCTCATCCCCGTGCCGGATCGCGCACAGCATAACGAGTTCATCGACCGTAACCGCGCGACGGGAATCGGCCGGATCGTCGGCACATCGCGTGAGGTCGAGTTCCAGCGCGCCAATGGCGAGCATGTGACGGGTGAACTCTCGATCTCGCGCGTGCAACTGACCGATACGAGCAGGATCTACTACATCGCCGTTATGAAGGACGTGACGGAGCAGAGCCGCCAGCGCAAGATTCTCATCCTCCAGAACGACGTGCTTCAGGCCCTGGCTTCCGACCAGACCCTAAGGGAAGTGGGCGACCTGCTGTGCCGCCGGGTGGACAGGTTCGTGCCCGATGGCATGGCCGCGCTGATACTGATCGACCGGACGCACCAGCTCAAGGTTCTCGCCTCGCCCGGCATGCCCGCCCGTTTCCGCACGGCGCTGGACAGCATTGTCATTACGGACGAACAGCTTACCGAACTGGGGCAGGATCCGGCCAGCAGCAATGCGGTCGTATGGTCGAGCTACCAGTCCGTCGCCCGTTCGCTGGGGCTGGAGCGGTGCTGCTCATCCACCATCATCTCGCGCACCGGGCAGATAATGGGAATTTTCGCCATTTACATGCGCGGCAACGACGAGGCGCGGGAATGGCCCGAGCGCGTGGTCTCGACCTGCGTACCGTTCTGCGCGCTGGCGATCGAACAGAACGAGACGCGGCTGCATATCGCCAAGCTGTCCAATTTCGACCGCCTGACCGGGCTGCTCAACCGTACCTCGCTGCACAACATCATCGACCGGCTGATCATGCGCGGCGGTGACAGCCGGTTCTCGCTGTTCATGGTCGATATCGACCGTTTCCGGGACATCAACGATGCGCTCGGCCATGTGAATGCCGACCGTTTCCTGATCGAGATCGGGCGGCGCATCCGCTCGCAGGTCACGGATGACTGCATCGTCAGCCGTTCGGGGGGGGATGAGTTCATCATCGTCATTCCCGACTGCCCGCATGAAAAGGCGGAGCTGTTTGCCGAAGGGCTGATCAACACCATCGCCAAGCCACTGCAGGTGGAGGAGAACACGCTCAGCATCTCGTGCTGCGTGGGGATATGCACCTTCCCCGAAAACGGACCCGACAGCGAAACCCTGCTCAGCCTGGCCGATGTGGCGGCCCACCAGGCCAAGGAAGACGGTCGCGGCGTCTATCGCTTCGCGGGGCATGAGAAGAACCAGGTGGCGCAGGAGCGGCTCATGCTCGGCTCGGCGCTGCGGGACTCGCTGGCCAAGGGCCTGCTGAAGCTGCATTACCAGCCGCAGGTGGAAACCATGACCGGCGGCCTGTACGGGGTGGAAGCCCTGTCACGGTGGCACCATCCCAAGCTGGGCAACATCTATCCTTCCCGCTTCATCGCCGTGGCGGAGGAAACCGGGCAGATCGAGGCCATTGGCCGGTGGTCCCTGCAGGAAGCCTGCCAGCAGATGGTGAAATGGGACAAGGCGGGCATGCATGTGCCGACCGTTTCGGTCAATCTGTCCGCGGTGCATTTCCGCAACCGCGCGCTGCCCGAATTCATCTCGAACCTGCTTGAACACCATGACCTCACGCCCGACCGCCTGACGGTGGAAATTACGGAAAGCGTGATGATGGATGGCAGCGGCGATACGGAAGAGGTGCTGCACGGCATCCGCAAGCTTGATGTCGGCCTGTCGATGGATGATTTCGGCACGGGTTATTCCTCGCTGTCGCGGCTGACGCGCCTGCCGCTGAGCGAGATCAAGATCGACCGCAGCTTCATCAATGATTTCGAGCATGACGCCAACGCACAGGCCGTGACCATGGCGGTGATCGGGATCGGCAGCAGGCTGGGGCTGACGGTCGTGACCGAAGGGGTGGAGACGGTACAGCAGCATCGCCTTTTGGAAAAATTGCATTGCGATGTTATGCAGGGTTATCTTTTCGCCAGGCCGCTTCCACCGGCCGATCTGGAAAATTGGTTCCGGACAGGGCAGGAACGCGGCTCGTTTATTCTTCCCGTGGCGGATGAGCAGGGTGCTGCAGGGGCTGGCGCGCAGTCATAGTCAAACAGGACCTGCACAGCCACAGGTAAAGGGCGCGCCGGTGGCGGGCGGAGTGCCGATTTGATTTTAATGAAGTATTCTATATTGTCTATTGTAGTTTCCAGACGGGAAGATGGCATTGCAACACGATGACCGGCTGCGGGCACTGACACGTCAGGATGCGGATTTCTGGGCTGATCTGGTAGATCATATCCTGATTGTTGCCATTACCGACAGCAAGGGGGTTATTACGTATGTAAATGACCGCTTTTGCGAGATCAGCCAGTATTCACGGCAGGAACTGATCGGTTCTACCCATCGTATCGTTAATTCGGGGTATCATGACGCGAATTTTTTTCGTGACATGTACCGCACGATCACGTCGGGCGAACTGTGGCGGGGCAATATCTGCAACCGCGCCAAGGATGGTACGCTGTACTGGGTGGCGACCACCATCATCCCCAAAATCGACGACGATGACGGCGAGATCAAGGGGTATGTGGCCAGCCGCTTCGAGATCACCGAACTCATGAACACCCGCGACCGCCTGTGCGAACTGGCGGAAACGGATACGCTGACCGGCCTGCTCAATCGCGGCGGCTTCAATACCGCCCTGGCCGATGAGGTCGCGCGCTGTCGCGAGCCGGGCACGGTCCAGCCCGCGCTGGTCATGTTCGATCTGGATGGTTTCAAGCAGATCAACGATGTGCATGGCCACCATGCGGGCGATACCGTACTGCGCGCCATTGCCTCGCGCCTGATCGAACTCACCCATCCCGATGATCCGGTCAGCCGGCTGGGGGGGGATGAGTTCGCGGTGATCCTGCACCGCACGCTGGAGGACATGTCGCTTGAGCGGTACATGGACCGCCTTCAGGCCATTCTGGAACGCCCCATAGATATCGAGACGGTCACGGTCAGTGTCGCGGGCAGCATCGGGGCCGTGCTGCTGGACGGGACCGAGACGATGGAGGACGTGCAGAAAAACGCGGACATGGCCATGTATGCCGCCAAGCGCGCGGGCGGCAAGCAGTCGCAGATGTTCACGCAGGCGCTGCGTGAGCGCGCGCAGGCCCGTGTCACGATCCTGAGCGAGGCGCGCTGCGGTGTCGAGCGCAACCAGTTCGAGGTCTATTACCAGCCGGTCCTGAACTGCCACACCCTGCGCATCGACCAGGTCGAGGCCCTTCTGCGCTGGCACCATCCCGAACGCGGGCTGCTGGCGGCGGAAGATTTTTCCGACGTGTTCACCGATGCCGGTCTGGCGCAGGCCATGGGCCCATGCATGATCGAGGCCTTCCAGCGCGACGCCACCATATGGAGCGGCCATGGCCTGCCGCCGCGCCAGTTGGCCATCAACCTGTCGCGCATGGACCTGGTGCGTGACGATTACCGCCGTGAACTGGAAGAGGCGCCGAAGCGTTTTGAAATGTCACCGGACAATTTCGTTCTGGAAGTGACGGAAGCCATGCTGCACGGCCGCCGGGCAGATCAGGGCATCCGCCACCTGCGCGACCTTGCCCAGGCCGGGTTCCGGATCGCGCTGGATAATTTCGGCAAGGGGATGACCGTGCTGAGCCATCTGCGCGACCTGCCTTTTTCCCAGATCAAGATTGACCAGTCCATCGTGGCGAACCTTGTGGGCACCCCCGGTGCGTGCATGGTCCTGTCCAGCCTGATCGAGATGGGGCAGGGGCTGGGAATGGAAGTTACGGTGGAAGGGGTCGAAACCCGCGAACAGTTCGATCTGGTCATGGCCATGGCGCCGGAGCGGATACAGGGATTCTTCATTTCCTCGGCCCTGTCGGCGCAGGATATCCTGAAACTTCCGCAGCATTTTGACCGGATAGAGGCCCATGGCTGAGTCGCCCCGCACCGTTACCGCCCGCATTGGCGACGACCTGCCGCGTATCGACGTGATCGGCCTGGCCAACACGCGCCGCATCATGCATGCCGAACGCCATAACGATGGTACGCGCATGCCCATGTTCATTCCGGCGGCATCCTGGGCGCGGCTGCTGGAGCTGCACTGCACGGGGGAAGGCGCGCCGGACCGTCCCCGCCTTGCGCCTTCGCGCGTGATGGAGGGGCTTGAGCGCGCGCTGGCCCGGATCATGACCGAGATCGCCCGGCATGAAGCCGATCAGGACGAACCGCTGCGTCCGGCCTATGGCGTGACATCGGATCTGTTCGGCGCGGAAGGCCCGGTGGACATCCGCATGGTCGTGGACCGCACGACCGGGGTGGCCTGCATGCTGGCCGCACCCCCGGCGGATATGGCCACGCTGGATCTGGACGGTGCGGCACGGGGCTGAGGCCGCGCCGTCCGCCCTGCGTCAGGATATGGCCGGGTTGGATGCAGGAACCGCGTAACGGGCCCTGTACCATGCAACGAACGCATCGACCCCCGTCTGCACGGGGGTATCGGGGCTGAAGCCGGTCAGGGCGCGCAGGGTGGAACAGTCCGCCCAGGTGCGCGGCATGTCACCGGGCTGCATGGGCAGGTCATTGCGGATGCACGGCTTGCCCAGCGCTTTTTCAATGGCCTCGATAAACGCCAGCAGGCTGACCGGCCTGCCACTGCCGATATTGACGACCCGATAGGGCGCGACTGGACTTGCGCCGCCATCGCTCTCCCCCGGTCCGCGCGGTGGGGTGCCGCAGAGACGGCGGACCGCCTCCACCACATCATCGATATAGGTAAAGTCGCGCGCCATATCGCCGTTATTGTAAACGTCGATCGGCCTGCCCCGCAGGGTATTGGCCGTAAAGCGGAACAGCGCCATGTCCGGCCGCCCCCATGGGCCATAAACCGTGAAGAACCGGCAGACGGTGACAGGTATCTTCCACAGGTTGGAATAGGAATGCGCCAGATCCTCCGTCGCCTTCTTGGTCGCGGCGTAAAGGCTGAGCGGATAGTCACAACGCTGGGATTCCGTAAAGGGCACATCCCGGTTCGCCCCATAGACCGAGGAGGTCGAGGCAATCATGAGGTGGGAGGGATGGTACGCGCGGGCCTGTTCCAGTACATTATAGGTACCGATAACATTGGCGTTGATATAGGCGCCCGGATTTTCCATGCTGTACCGCACGCCCGCCTGCGCGGCCAGATGGATCACCAGTTCCGGTTCGCATTGCGCAAAGACGTTCTTGAGGGCCTGCGCGTCCTCCAGCAGGAATTCATGGCAGGTAAACGCGGCGAATTCCCGTAGCATGGCATGGCGTTCATGCTTCAGCGCCACATCGTAATAGGCCGTCATGCCATCAATACCCGTTACGGCATGCCCGTCGCGCAGCAGGCGGCAGGCGATGTGGTAGCCGATGAATCCCGCCGTGCCAGTAACAAGAATACGCATCCGTAACTCCAGAAAATACGGACAGTCGCGCCGTGCGGGCGTGGCCTGTCCGGTTTTAACGGGTGGTGCGTTGTATGCATTCCCCCGCAAGCGCAACCACGTAGCGCGTGGGAGAGCAGGGGCGAAACTGCTTTTGGAGCATAGCGGGGTTCCGCCTGCGCCGTGAGCGGGCCGGGGATTTCCATGCCCGTAAGACAACGGGCGGAACGGGGCCACGCATTACGGTCCCGCCTATGAAGCGCGACAGCCTGCAAACCATAAATATCAGGGGAAATCATGGTGCTGCTGGACAGGATTGAACTGTCGACCTCTCCCTTACCAAGGGAGTGCTCTACCACTGAGCTACAGCAGCACTGTATGGGCGCTTCCTAACTTTTCCTGTCCCGGCTGGCAACCCCTTATTTGCCGCGTTCTGACAAATCGGGGTGGCCGGACGGGTGGAAGCGGCCCCTAGTCGTCGCGGTGGATGCGTTCCATGCGTTCGTGGCGTTCCTGCGCCTCGATCGACAGGGTCGCGATGGGGCGGGCCTCCAGCCGTTTGAGGCCGATGGGCTCGCCCGTTTCCTCGCAGTAACCGTATGTTCCGGATTCGATACGCTGGAGCGCCTGATTGATCTTTGAAATCAGCTTGCGGGCCCGGTCGCGCGTGCGCAGTTCCAGCGCGCGGTCGGTCTCGACACTGGCCCGGTCGGTAATATCCGCTTCGTGGATGCCGCCTTCGGACAGGCTGGCAAGTGTTTCATCCGCTTCCTTGAGCAGATCCGTTCGCCATTTCAGCAGCTTGAGGCGGAAATATTCCACCTGCTGCGGATTCATGAATTCCTCATCCTCCGAAGGGCGATAATCGGGGGGCAATGTAATCATTATGACATATCCCTGCGCCGTGGTTCCGTAGGGCCGCTATTGACCAGCCAGTCGGGAACGGGGCGGCTTATACTAGCAAGGCGCGCCCGCGCCAAGCCTTTAACGCAGTTTCAGGCGGGTTTGCGTGACGTGGAAGGGGCGGATTCACCTGCCGCAGGCATCGCCGGGGTCGGTGTGGCCTGTGCGGCGGACTGTGTCTGGCGGCGGGCCGGTTCGGGGTAGGTGGTTTCCCATCCGCCGCCCAGTGCGTTGTACAGTCGCACCAGGTTGCCCGATATCGTGGCGGTGCTGGTGGTCAGGTCGGACTGGGCGGCCAGATACTGGCGCTGCGTGTCCAGCACGGTCAGGTAGGTGATCATGCCCTGGCGGTACTGGTCCTGCGCCAGTTGCAGGGCATGGTGGCTGGCTTCCGCGCGCTGGGTCAGTTCGTCATGGCGCAGTTGCTCATCGGTATAGGCGGTCAGGGCGTTATCCACGTCATGCCATGCGCCCAGCACGGTCTGCTGGTAGGAAATGGCGGCTTCCTTCTGCGCGGCCTTGCGCAGTTCAAGCTGCCCGCGCAGCCGCCCGCCCTGGAACAGCGGCAGCGTGATGGACGGCCCGACATTCCATGCCTTGGCGTTCCAGAACCCCATATCGCGGAAGGACAGGGATTCGAACCCGAATCCCGCATTGATCGTGACGCGGGGGTAGAATTCGGCCACGGCTTCGCCCACCTGCGCGGTCGCCGCGTGCAGGCTGGCTTCCGCGCGGCGGATATCGGGGCGGCGGCGCGCCAGTTCCGAGGGCACGCCCACCGGCACGCGCAACGGCACGGGCGGAATGGCCGATGCATCGAGCAGTTCATCGGACAGGGCGCGCGGCGGCTCGCCCATGAGCAGGCTGAGCGCGTTGACCTGCGCGACAAGCTGCTGCTCAAGCTGCGGCAGGCGGGCCAGTGTGTCCGTGTACTGCGCGCGGGCCTGTTCCACCTCCAGGTCGCTCGACAGTCCCTTGGCGTAACGCTGCTGGTTCAGGTCCAGCAGGGATTTCGCCACGTCGCGGTTTTCCATGACGATGCGCACCTGCTGCTGCGTGTTGCGCAGTTCCATGTAATCCCGCGCCACTTCCGACTGGCGTGAAATCAGGATGGCGCGGCGGGCTTCGTTCGTGGCCTGCGTTTCGGCGGCGGCGGCCTCGTACTGGCGGCGCACCCGGCCCCACAGGTCGATTTCCCATGTCGCGTCGATGCTGTCACGCCATTGGTTGAACAGCGGGATTTTGGCCTGACCGGGAGGGGGGGCGTATTGAGAAAATACCGGGTTGTTGCTCAGTTGCGGGTCGCTCTCCACATCGGTCACGATGCGCTGGAGCATCTTGGTGCTGTACTGCTGGCGGGCGTAGGATCCGGTCGCGGACATGGCGGGGTAGCGTTCGGCGCCCGCGATGCGCAGTTCCGCGCGGCTCTGGGCCATGCGGTAGGCATAGCGGCGGACATCGAGGTTGTCGGTCGCGACGCGCTGCTCGAGCTTGGTCAGTTCGGCATCGTGGAACACATTCCACCATGCGGTGTCGGGATCATCGGGGGTGGTCTGGCTTGCAACCTGCGCAGGGCTGCCGCTGGCGCCGGTCGCGGCCTGAATACGGTCCGGGCCGCCGTACTGCTTGGGTGTCCAGGGGGTGGGTTTGTGGAAATTCGGGCCAACCGCACACCCGGCGGTCATGACCGACAACCCGACCACCGCCGTTCGCCATGAAATTCCCCTGCCTACCAACCCGGCCCCCTGTTGTCCCTGAAACAGTTAATATAAATCTGTTCTCCATGGCATGGTTTCGCTACCATGGCATGAATGACCGATCAGTTCGGTCAGTCCCCTAGCCTATCGGCTTTCCACACGGGGTCAATCGAAAGTACGCTCCGATTACGCAGGCAGGATGATTTCAATGGGCATCACGGCAGACCATTCAGGCAGGACGCAGGCGGAAGACGGCCCGCTCTCGGGTGCCTCTGCCGCCAAGCGCCAGCAGATACTGGCCGGTGCCGCGCGTGTTTTTGCTGAAAAGGGGTATGAAGGCGCAAGCATGTCCGGCATCGCGCGCGATGCCGGGGTGTCCAAGGGGACGCTGTATAATTACTTCGACAGCAAGGCCACGCTGTTCTCCGCCTTTGTGGAACAGTGCGCGTGCGAAAAGCTGCCCCTGCTGTTCCGGCGGATAGACGAGGGGGCGAACCTTACGGAATCGCTGGAGCATCTGGCGGTGGCCATGATCAGGCTGCTGACATCGCCGCTGTCGCTCATGCTCAACCGGATCATCATTTCCGAAGCCGCCAAATTCCCCACCCTGGCCGAGACGTTCTGGGCCCATGGCCCGCAGAAGGCCATCGACATCTTCGCCGCATGGCTCATGCAGCATAATGACGCCGGCGTGCTGAATATTCCCGACCCCGTTTTCGCGGCCGAGCAGTTCTATGCCCTGTGCCAGACCCGCATCGCGGCGCGGGCGCGGCTGCAACTGCCGGTCAATACGGATCAGGCGCATATTGACTTCATCGCCCGTTCCGCCGTGCGGACGTTCCTCAATGCCTATCTGCGCGATGCATCGCATCTGCCGCCGCTTGTCATGGAACCCCGGCCCGGCAGGGACTGACCCGGCCGCGCGCAGGGGTCGCGCGCAGGGGCCGCTCACAGGGGCCGCGCGCCCCGTTTCCCGACCCATCCATATGCTTCAGCCCGTCCCATGACCTGGGACTGAACACCCAGGGCCGCGTTTCCAGCGGCCGGCCGGCAGGCCGGGGTGCGGATTCATGCCTGCGATATGTTGCAGACAGGCAACAGATGGCGTGTTGGCGCACGCGTCCTGCTTTTTCATATTGTTATGTTATATTGTACCAAATAAAGCTGCGCCTCCCGAACTCTTCATTCCGGATGCGAGGCTGCTGCGCCATGCTGCGTTTATGGTTTTTCCCCCATCCCCTCTCTCCCGCCGTGCTGGCGGCCATGACCTGCCTGACCCCGCTTGCGGTGGCCATGGCGCAGGGCGTGGCGGTCGACACACCATCCACGTCCACCACCCCCGCGCAGGCTGGGGGGAACGGGTTGACGCAACCCTCCTCCGCGCCCGAGACCATGACGGTCACGGCCCGGCTGGACCGGGCGCGCCTGCAATTGCAGCCTTCCACCGGGGCCACGGTCCACGCCTTCAGCCGCAAGGCGCTTGAAACCATTCCCGGCGGGGATAACGCGGGCCTGAACAGCGTGCTGTTGCAGGCCCCCGGCGTGGCGCAGGACAGCTACGGGCAGATCCATGTGCGCGGCGACCATAACGAGGTGCAGTTCCGGCTGGATGGCGTGCAGCTACCCGAGGGCATGAATGTGTTCGGCCAGACGCTGATGACCCGCTTTGCCGATAACCTCTCGCTCACCACCGGGGCGCTGCCGGTCGAATACGGGTTCCTGCAGGCGGGCGTGGTGGACATCACCACCAAGAACGGCGCGACCAACAAAGGCGGCAATATCTCGGTTTACGGCGGCGCGCGGGATTATTTCTTCCCCTCCGCACAGTATGGCGGGCAGTACGGGAAGTGGGATTATTTCCTGACCGCCGATTACGTGCATGACCGGGTGGGGATCGAGAACACGACCCCGTCGTTCAATGCGCCGCATGACCTGAGCAACCAGTACCATTTCCTCGGGCATCTGCGCTATACGGTGGATGAAAACACCCGGATCAGCCTGATCGCCGGGGTTTCGAACGCGCAGTACCAGTTGCCCAATATCGGCGGCCAGCCCCTGTTTGGCGATAATTACAGCAGCCTGCTGCCCCATGCGCCACAGAGCGGTGACCTGAACGAACGCCAGAAGGAAATCACTGATTTCGGCATCCTGTCGCTACAGAAGGATATCGGGGCGTTCAGCCTGCAGACATCGGTTTTCTCCCGCTACAGCAGCCTTGGTTACAGCCCCGACCCCAATGGGGGTGACCTGGCCTATATGGGCATAAGCCAGCATGCCGAACGCTCGGTCATGTCCACCGGCGCCCAGAGCGACGTGACATGGCGGGTCCGGCCCGACCATACCATCCGTTTCGGTTTTCAGGTCTTTGCCGAGCGGAATATAACCAAGGCCGACGCCACGGTGTTCGACGCGCGGGACCAGATGGTCAACATTCACACCGGCAATGGCCGCACGGGCGATATCTATGGCCTGTATGCGCAGGATGAATGGCGGCCGCTGCGTAACGTGACCCTCAATTACGGCCTGCGTTTTGACGGCGTGGGCGAATATACCGATGAGCACCAGCTCAGCCCGCGCATCAACGTGGTCTGGCGCGCATGGAAGGGGGCGACGCTGCATGCGGGATATTCACGCTACTTCACGCCGCCGCCGTTCGAGGTCGTGGGCGGGACGGACCTGCGGCAGTTCGCCACTACGTCCGGCGCCGCGCCGTCCGGGGGAAGCGGGACGGTGCGCGCCGAGCGCGACCACTACTTCGATGCCGGGATCGAGCAGGTTCTCATGCCGGGCTGGCGCGTCTCGTTCGATGCCTATTACAAGCTGGCCCATAACCTGATCGATGAAGGACAGTTCGGCGCGCCCATCATCCTGTCCGGCTTCAATTACCGGCGCGGGCAGGTGAACGGGTATGAATTCGCCACGTCCTACGATCACGGGCCGCTTTCGCTCTATGGCAACATGGCGTGGTCCCGGGCGATCGGGAAGGACATTACCAGCGCGCAGTTCAATTTCGCGTCCGGTGACCTGGCCTATATCAGCCAGCACTGGGTGCATCTGGACCATGACCAGCGGTGGACCGCCTCGGCCGGGGGGGCCTACACGTTCTTTTACCGCACGGGCCATCCCACCCGGCTGTCGGCCACCATGGTTTATGGCAGCGGGCTGCGGCAGGATACGGACGTTCCCAATGGCGGCGTGGTGCCGCAATACGCCACGTTCAACATGGCGCTGGTGCAGTCCTTTCGGGATCTGTTCCATTCCCCGTTTTTCCGCACCACGCAGTTGCGGCTGGATGTCACCAACCTGTTCGATCACCCCTACATGCTGCGCAGTGGCACCGGCATCGGGGTGGGGGCGCCGCAATATGGCCTGCGCCGCACGATCCTGACCGGAATATCGCAGGATTTCTGACAAGAGCCTTCAGTTAACCAATTGATAATAAATTGATAAAAGTTTCTGGCTGCCGCCTTTTTTCAAAAAGGCGGCGTTCTTTGAAGCTTTCTGGAAAAAACTTTCGCCTGCTTCCAGGCGGGTCCGGCAGGGCCGGGCATAAAAAAAGGGCGGCCCCATGGGACCGCCCTCGTATTTTCCGGGGGAAGGGATCAGGAGTTGATCCGCTCACCATGCAGGGCCATGTCGAGGCCTTCCATTTCCTCATCCGCGGAGACACGCAGGCCGATCGTCAGGTCCACGATCTTCAGGATCACGAAGGTCAGCACACCACACCATACGATGGTGACACCCACGGATTCCGCCTGCGCCAGGAACTGCGCGAACGACCCGCTGACACCATCGGGGCTGGCGTCGGTGGCGGAAAGCGGGCCATAGGCGAACACGCCGGTCAGCAGCGCGCCGACAATACCGCCAATGCCATGCACGCCAAACGCATCGAGGCTGTCATCATAGCCCATCAGGTGCTTCAGCGTTGTCGCACCCCAGAAGCAGACCACACCGGCCACAAGGCCGATCAGCAGCGCGCCGCCGGGCAGCACGAAGCCCGCCGCGGGCGTAATGGCCACAAGGCCCGCCACCGCGCCGGAAATGATGCCCAGCACCGTGGGCTTGCCGGTCTTCAGCCATTCGGCGCACATCCATGCGACACCGGCGCCCGCCGTCGCGATCTGGGTCGTGGCCATGGCCATGCCCGCACGGCCATTCGCGCCGACGGCGGACCCGGCGTTGAAGCCGAACCAGCCAACCCACAGCAGGGACGCGCCGATCACGGCATAGGTCAGGTTGTAGGGAGACAGGTCATCAACGCCGTAGCCCTTGCGCCGCCCGATCACCAGGGCCGCGACAAGACCGGCGATACCGGCATTGATATGCACGACCGTGCCACCGGCGAAGTCAATGGCGCCGATCTTGCCCGCGACCCATCCGTCCGGTCCCCACACCCAGTGGGCGATGGGCACATAGACCAGCAGCGACCAGGCGATGGTGAACACGCACAGGGCGCTGAACTTCATCCGTTCGGCGAACGCACCGGCAATCAGGGCCGGGGTGATGATCGCGAATGTCATCTGGAACGTCATGAACACGCTCTCGGGGATGGTCATGGCCACGGCCGCGGGCGTGCCCGCCGCCATGGTGAAGGCCACGTCCGAACCCTTGGAAATGCCAGCGCCCAGCCCGTTGAGCATGACCCGCGACAGGCCGCCGATATAGGCGTTGCCCGAAGTAAAGGCCAGGCTGTAGCCCAGCATCATCCACACCACGGTCATGATGCAGCAGATCGCAAACGACTGCATAAGCGTCGCAAGCACGTTTTTCTTGCGGACCATGCCGGCATAGAACAGGCCCAGGCCCGGAATGGTCATCATCAGCACGAGCGCCGTGCTGACCAGCATCCATGCGGTATCGCCGGTGTCGATCGCGGGGGGGGCCGCGTCGGCCGCCATGGCGGGCAGGCTGGTCATGGCCGCCGCGCCAATCACACCCGCCAGCCCTGCTTTCTTGCCAATCTTTGTGATCACAGTGCGTTTTCTCCGGTTTCCTGCGTTCTGATCCGTATTGCCTGTTCAAGATCGAGAACAAAAATCTTTCCATCGCCAATCTTGCCGGTGCATGCGGCGGTCTGGATCACGTCCACCACCTTTTCGCACAGGGCGTCCGGCACCGCGATCTCAAGCTTGATCTTGGGCAGAAACTGAATGTTGTATTCGGCACCGCGATAGATCTCGGTCTGGCCTTTCTGGCGGCCATATCCCTTCACCTCGGTTGCGGTCAGTGCATCGACACCGATGGAGTGCAACCCTTCGCGTACCTCATCGAGCTTGAATGGCTTGATGATGGCAATAACGAATTTCATTTTGTTCCCTTCCTGCCTTGCCCCTGAAATTTCATTTTCTTGCCTCTAGTTCCGTACAGGCAACTATATCCTGAAGCAATATGAACTTGCTACCGGATTTCGAAGCGTTCATTACGGCGCGGATGTGTTGCCGTTATGCACACCTTCCGGCCCCGTTCGCGCCCCTTCGTATGAGTACATGCGGGGGTGGGAAGTTCCCTGCCGAAAGCGCCCGTTCCACCCGGTTGCATGGCCCTGTGTCCCGTATGGCGCACCGGCTTCACCGGTCACGGCGGCGGCAGTACTGTATATCGAAGTAAAACGGCCATAAGGACAGGCGCCGCCGGGGTGCCGGAAGTCGTGGCTGGACACCCCTGTCCGACATATCCCTACCATTGCGGTCCGAATCGGGCATAGGAACCCGTGGGCCAGACGGCGCGGGTTCTCCATGGCAGGCCCGCAACATGCGTTGCCAGCCCGTGCGTGGCTTGCGCCCCGCCCCTGATCCGGCATACCTCATTGCACCATGAGCGCACCCGTTTCCTCCCCGTCCCCTTCCACCACAACATCCCCATGGCCGGTGCTGGCTGTCGCGGTCATTGGCACGGGCGTCCTGTCCGGGCTGGGGGGCACGGCGCTTTCGCTGCTGCTGCACATGATCCAGCACCTGGCCTATGGCTACGGGCAGGCGGGGGGACCGCATAACTTCCTTCAGGGGGTCAGCGCGGCGCCGGCGTGGCGGCGGGTCGCGGCCCTGTGCGCGGCCGGTCTCGTGGCCGGTGTGGGCTGGTGGGCGCTGGGGCGGTTTGGCCAGCCGCTCATCAGCATCGCCGCCAGCGTGGGCAAAACGGGGCCGGGCAAGCCCATGCCCCCCCTTTCCACACTGGTGCATGTGCTGCTCCAGATCGTGACGGTGGCGCTGGGTTCGCCACTGGGGCGCGAGGTCGCGCCGCGTGAACTGGGGGCGGTGCTGGCCACCGGCATGGGGCGCGTGCTGCGGCTTGCGGCGGATGACCGGCGCATCATCATCGCCTGTGGCGCGGGGGCGGGGCTTTCAGCCGTCTATAACGTGCCGCTGGGGGGCGCGCTGTTCATACTGGAAGTACTGCTGGCGCAGGTGGGACAGCGCGCGGTGATGTGCGCGGTCGGGGCATCGGCCATCGGGGCCTTCGTGCCGTGGGCGGTGCTGGGCAATGTGCACCAGTACGAAATCGGGCCGATGGTGGTGACGCCCGCCGTCATGGTGTGGGCGCTGTGCGCGGGGCCGGTCATCGGTATCGGCGCGCATGGGGTCAAGCGGCTGGCGGGCGTGGCGCAGAACCACGCGGCGCGCGGTGTCGGGCGTGTGGGGTGGTGTCTTGTGGTGTTTCCCCTCATGGGGGTGCTGACATGCTTTTACCCGCAACTGCCCGGTAACGGGCGCGGGCCCATGCAACTGGCGCTTTCGGCGCAACTGGGCATGGAACTGGCCGCGACCCTGCTGGTGCTGAAAATCCTTGTCATCATGGGGGCGCTGCGCGCCGGTGCGGCGGGCGGGCTGCTCACGCCCAGCCTGACCATGGGCGCGCTGCTGGCCAGCGTGCTGGCGGCGGGGTGGAACCTGTGGTTCCCGGCGGTGGATGTGGGTACGACGGCGCTGCTGGGCGGGATCGCCTTTCTGGGCACGTTCATGGCCATGCCGCTTACGGCGCTGGCGCTGGGCATCGAGTTCACGCATGTCGGCCATGACATGTGGGTGCCGATTTTCCTGACCTCCGCCGGGGCGCTGCTGGCCTTTCGCATCTGCGCGCGCGTGGGCGGGCCAATGGCGGCCCAGTCGCAGCCGCACGCGCCGGGCAGCATGTCGGCCCGGTCCTGAGGAAGGCGGCCGGATGGAAAAAAGGCGGCACCGTTGCCGATACCGCCTTCATTTTCTGAGGACAGACGCCGTGCTGGTTACAGGCGAACCGTCGCCACCTTCATTTCACAGGACATGACCCGCCACAATATGCCCGCGCTCACGTTTCCATGACCTCACGCTATCGTGGAAGGACGGGTCATTTTTCGGCGAAGGGGTCGAAGTCGCCGTCATTTTCACGCACGCTCCACCAGCCCTTGTTCCATTCCCCATAGGCGGGCAGGGATTCGTCGAACGGGTTCTCGATCAGCGGCTCCCCCTTCGTGGCGGCGGCCTTGCCCTGCGTGAAGGCGTCCTGCGTGTTCTGGTCGGTCATGTCATGGTCTTTCCGGCTTGATCCGTCTGGCAAGCCGCAAGCGTACACCATGGCCTTCCCCCGCGCAGCCCCGTGGGGTGAAGGGGGGTGATGCAGCACGCGCAGGTGTCGGGTTCACGACGTCGTGCCGTACGTCACCCCACGGTCGCGCAGCCAGCGCCGGTACGCCACCGACATGCGATCGGCCATGGTGGGCACTTCCGCCCCACCGGCAATGGGCAGGCGGCGCGGGCGCTGGTTCTCCAGTATGATGCGGTCCTGCAGGAAGATGGTCTGCTGGAACTGGATCAGGTCGGCCTGGGGCGAGACATCGTCAATCAGGAACATGACCGGATGCGCGCGGCTGCATTCCTGTGTCATGGGCTGGACGAACAGGGTGATGACATCAAAGCGCCCGGGCTGGGTGGGGCAGGTCTTGTACAGCAGCGTCACGAACGGGCCGGCCACGCGGTACAGGTATTCGGTCTCTATGCCCCCGGCGGCGGAAAGGGCGGCCTGCGGCTGGTAGAAATGGCAGTCCGTGGCCCAGACCTCGTTCCCGTTTTCGCGCAGTTCTATGGTGTAGCGCGCGACTTCCGTATCCGGCTCGGCCCCGAGGATGTTGGTGTGGACGAAGGGAAAATGCGCCATGTCGAGAAAATTCTCGATAATGCGCGGGGCGGAGGTCCGCACGGTGAACACGCCGCAGTCCACGACCCTGCGGTCCGGCTCCGTGGCCTCGACAATGGCGGGGACATCGCCGTCGGGCGTGCCAAGGCAGGTCCACAGGCAGCCATGGCGCGCCTGCACGGGCAGGGCGCGCCTGTCCGCCACGTCACAGGCGAAGGGTGTTCCGTCCGGGTGGTGGCCAAAGGTGATGTGCCGGTCCAGCAGCATGGTGTCGGTTGGCATGGCGCGCAGGTGCGACAGCGGGCTGATCACATGCCATTCGGACAGAACGGTTTCGGCGGCTGGGGTGGTCTGTGTCATGGCCCGGTTCCTGTTTGCGGCAGGCCATCCATGGCGCGCATGGATTGCCGTAACGAAGGCGCAATGTTAGCTCCACTCGGGATGGCACGCCATCCCGTGGCGTGAAAGAATGGCTGAACACACGGTCGCGTCCCGCATGGCCTGCGGCACGCCCTGTTCTGGTCGGCGAAAGGGAGCGGGAAGCATATGCACAGATGGCATCCGGTCAGTGTCGTGTCGGATATACGCCGTGGCGAGGTCGCGGGCGTGCGCATTGGCGGGCGTGAGGTCGTGCTGTGGCGCGAGGACAGCGCCGCCTCCACCCTCCATGCGTGGGAGGACCGCTGCCCGCATCGCGGCATGCGGCTCAGTTTCGGTTTTGTGCGCGGCGACGGGCTGGGCTGCCTGTACCATGGCTGGCAGTTCGGTCCCGCCGCGCGGTGCAGGCTGATCCCGGCCCATCCGCAGGTGCGCGTGCCCGCCTCGATCCATGTGGCGGCCTATGGCGTGCGTGAGGGGGCCGGTCTGGTCTGGGTCAGCCTGGAAGCGGCGGAGGACTTTCCCCTGCATGCGCCGTGGGGGCCGGATGCGATAACGCCGGTGCGCAGCATGCATGTCCGCGCGGGTGTCACGCATCTGCGTCACGCGATCGGCGGGGCGGAAAACATGCCCGTGGTCTGGCGTGGCCCCGTCGGCCTGGCGGTGCATGAGCCGGTCGCGGGGCAGGCCATGCTGCATGTGGTGCGGGCGGCGGGGGCGGAGGGGCCATCCGCTCCCTTCCTTTCGCGCTGGGCCGAACGCCTGCGCGATGCGGTGGAATGTGGGGGCGAGACGGCCCCGGTCATGGGAGAACTGGCGTGAAGATGGATATGGTCCTGTATGACTGGACGCCGGATGTGCGCTGCTATGCCGTGCGCCTTGGCCTGTCGCTCATGGGGGTGGAATACCGCACGGTCGCGGTGGACATGGACCTGCCTGCCGCCCGCCATATGGCGGCGCTGGCGGGGGGCTTGTGCCCGCCCGTGCTGGAATGTGGGGGGCAGTACCTGTCGCGGCCTGCCAACATTGTGCATTTTGTCGCCCGCCAGCCCGCCGTGGCGCGGGCGTGGCTCGACCCCGCCTGTGAATGGGCCATCCTGGACTGGCTGGATTTCGGGGCTGGCGCGCTCGATACGCTGGCCGCCAGCCGTGGGGGCGCGCTGGGCACCACCGAGCCCGTCGCGCCCGCCACCGGCGCGCTGGATACGGCACTGCGCCGGATGGAAGACCACATGAGCGCGCGCGCGCTGGACGGCCATGACTGGTTCGCCGCCCCTGCCGCCAGCATTGCCGATGTGGTGCTGTTCGTGGTGTTCGCGCTGTCGGCCGATGTCGGGGTGGAGCGCGATACCTGCCCCGCGCTGCGGCGGTGGGCCCGCAGGCTGCGCGCGCTGCCGGGGTTCACGGTCATGCCCGGCGTGCCGGATTACGCCTGACATCTTCACCGCATCTACATCTTTTGGATACATGTTTTCCCCCACGGGTTATGGAGGAGGGAGGCGGCCCGGAACCGGGGCCGCCAGCAGGAACCAGCCTGTGTACAATCATGTCAGGGAAGAAACATACATATGAGCGTGAAGCTGTTTGCATCCCGCCGGGTCGCATGGGCGCTGGCGGTGGCGGTCATGAGCGGACCGGTGGGGTTTTCGGCTGTCCCCGCGGTGGCGCAGGCCCCGGTCATCGTAGGCAACCAGTTGGGCATCGCGACCGTCGAGAGCGTGGACCACGACGCGGGCATGATCCTGCTGCGTGACAGGGCGGGCAACCTGGACACCGTGCGCGTGGACCCGGACATCCGCGCAAAGTTGCCGGTGCTGCATGCGGGCGACAGGATCGGCCTGCGCATCGTGCGCACCATCGACGCCACGATCGTCCCCCCCGGCACGCCCCTGCCGGAATCGACCCAGAACGCCGCCGGAACCCGTACGGGCCAGCATCCGCACGGCATGATGGTTTCCTTCAAGCGCGAACGCGTGAAGGTGACGGGCGTGGATACGGCCCGCAATCAGGTTACCTTCGTCGATCCCGACGACATTACCCGCGTCGTGCTGGTGCGCCAGAAGCCGATGCAGGAATTCCTCAAGACACTCAAGGTGGGTGACGAGGTGGACACGACCGTCATGGACGCCGTGTCGTTCTCCGTCCTCAGCCGGCTTCCGGCCTGACGGCGGCAAGCGGCGGGCGATGGGCGGCGGGATAGTTCTCGTCCCATTGCAGCGGGCCGCGCTGGTCGAGAAAGCCGGGAATGTCCCGGATGATCCGCGCGGCCTGTTCCAGGCAGGCCATGGCCTCGACCTGGGCGGCGGGGCGCAGGGTGATCGCGTCGGGCGGGCAGAGGATGTACGCGGCATGCCGCAGCGCCGTCGCGGTCAGCAGCGGGTTGTGCGCCAGTTCGGAAAAGGCGTCGAGCGCATCGTAAATGGCCACCTGCTGGCCGCCGGTAATCTCCGGGCTTTCCGCGATGGTGCGGATACGTTCCACCAGACGCCCCAGCGAGAGCGTGGCCAGCGCCGCGTCGATATACTGGTGCATCATTCCCGGCCGGGCGAAAAACGACAGGCGCATCGCCAGCCGCAGTACCTTCTGGAGTTGCAGGTTCTCCCATACCAGCCATTCCTTGCCCTGCCTGCGGCCCGACAGCGCCAGCCTGCGCAGGCTGCGCGTCAGCGAACTGACAAGGCGGGCGGCATCCAGCCGGTGGTTGGGCGGCAGGATCACGCGGAAGGACAGGACCAGCATGCAGCAGCCCAGGAACAGCGCCAGCCAGCCGTTGAACAGGCTTATGTCGTTGTAATAATGGATCGGGTTGTTGATCTGGAGCATCACGGTGGCGAAGACGCAGTAGCCAAAGGCCCCGACCCCCACCTTCGGGTGGAACTGCAGCCACACCCCCGGCAGCAGCATGATGCATAGTGACAGCCACAGCAGCGGGTAGCCGTCCACCTGCGGCAGCAGGTAGATATGGCATAGCAGCCCCGCCGGTATTCCCAGCGCCGTCCCCGCCGCCATGAGCCCCGACGCGCGTGAGGCGGAGGGCAGGGTGGACAGCAGGCTGGCGGCGGCCACCACATACAGCATCATCGTCGGGCCTGCCGTCCAGTGCAGGACGTACCAGACCAGTGTCGTCAGCATCGTGATGGTCGCCCCGCGCGCGCCGTTGCGCAGCGCCGTGGGCCATTCCAGATAGGGCTGGAGCCGCAGCCGCCGCCCCGCGCTGCCGCGACGGGCAAGATCCTGCAACGCCGTTTCGATCTGGCCCAGCAGGTCCTGGATGTCATCAAGGAACAGGAGCGACTGGGGGGAATGGCTGTTGCGGGCATGGGCGATCATGATGGCGCGGGTCTGGCCTATGCGCGCGCAGCCGCTGGTCCATACGGTTTCCAGCGCATGACCGGCGGTAAGATCCATGAGATACTGGAGCATGGACACGATCTCCCCATGCACCATGCGGTCTTCCTCGGTGTTGGAGGCGGTGACGGTATGGGGATGGTACGAGGCGACGATGCCCGACAGCCGCGCAAGTCCCGCGCGGATTTCGCGCTGGCGCACGCTTATGTCGTAATTATCCGTCGCGGCGTATTCCACCGCGTCCGACAGGCGCGCGATCCGGCCGAGCATGGCGGCCCGGCTATCATGGAACGTGGGGGGCAGCGTGCGGAACGTGCTGGCGGGGGGGGCGTCCGGGTTCGGCGCGGGCACGGTGCTGTAGCCCTGGTGGAACGACAGGATATAGCTGACCGTATCGCGGAACAGGTCGTGGATCTGCTCGAACAGGGTGTCCGAGCGGCGGGGGGAGGTGACCATGAACACCGCCGCCGTGGTCACGATTCCCACCACCACGGCGGCCAGGCGCGACATGGCGCTGAGGAAGATGCCGTCGGGATCGTCAAACGCGGGGGCGGAGATGATGACGATGGTGTAGCCCGTCAGCACCGCGGCATAGGCCCGGAACAGCCGCAGGAAGGTCGCGGCCATGCAGGCCATGCCCACCGTCAGTGACAGCCCCATGAAATACAGCACCGGCGACTGCACGAACACCGCCATGAGCCCCACGCTTATGGACGCGCCGATAATGGTGCCGATCACGCGCCACACGCTTTTGGACACCAGCGCCCCCACGACGGGGTTGGCCACGATCATGACGGTGGTGACCGAACTCATGGGGGACTGGAGCTGGAAGCTGAACGCCAGGAACAGCGCGATCCCGACGGACAGGAGCGCACGCGCGCTGTAGGCCGCCGTGGTGCACTGGGCGGCCCATCGGGCATCGCTGGAAAAGATGCGCATAAGGCTGGACAACATCTGGCGGCAGACTCCCGGCGGCGGCATGCGGAGCACCTGATAACGCATGCCACGGGAAGATAAAGGGGTATGGATCCGGATATTTATTGTATGACAATTAGTGCCATGTCAATTATATCGGCCAAACCCGTTTCCGCCGCCGGGCAGGTATCGCGTAAATGGGTCATGATCCGCCGCGTCCGGCATGCTATCGGGCGCATGAAGGCCCTGCCACCGGGTCGTTCACCCGCAGGAGATTCACATGCCGGGGCGTTCCCCACTGCCTGATATCGAGGGCACCGGTTTCCAGGACATGAGGATGACGTTCCTCACCATGCGGCTGGCCAATACGTGGCGCCTGCTGCTGGATCGCGCCCTGCGGACGGAGGGCATGAGCCTGGCCATGATGCGCCCGCTTGCCTATCTCATGATGCTGCCCACCGGCGTCAGCCAGCGCGCGCTGGCCGATGCGATGAATACCGACAGCTCCGCGCTGGTGCGCGTGCTCGACCTGCTGGAGGAGGAAGGGCTGGTCGAACGCCGCCCCGACCATGATGACAGGCGGGCCAAGTGCCTGGTTCTGACCCGCCGTGGCCGGCAGAAATGCGCGGCCCTCCATCATATATGCGCGGCGATGGAAGCCCGCGTGCTGGGCGGGCTTCCCCACGGCGGGGCGCAGGCGATGATGGACATGCTGGCGCAGGTCCTGCACCAGGCCGAGGACGTGATGAAGGAAGACGGTACCGCCGCCGATGGCGCGCCATAGAATCAGCCCCGGCGTCAATTGCACGGAACGGGTTGATATGACACGTTATGACAGAATTTCCGCGCGGGCCCGGTACGCACGCGCATGAAGGGGCGATCCCCTTTCCCGCAGGTACCGCCTCGCGCGCAGGGCAAGGAGATGCTGCCGGTATGAAATGGCGGGAGGGTATGCTTGGCGCCGGGCTGGCCGTGGTGGTCATGGCGGTGGGTGCGGGGTGGTATGTGGTCCAGCACCGCGGCGCCCTGCCCGAGGGGCTGGCGCGCGCCAACGGGCGGCTGGAACTGGCGCGTATCGACGTGGCGGTGAAGTATCCCGGCCGGATTACCGAACTCGGTTTCAACGAAGGGGACGATGTCGGGACGGGGCAGGTTCTGGCCCGCGAAGATGACGTTACGGCGCGCGCCCGCCTTGACGCCGCCCGCGCCCATCTGGACGCCGCCCGGGCGGACGGCGCGCGTGCGCAGGCCGAACGGGACGCAAGGCAGGCGGCGCAGCATCTGGCGCAGCAGGATATGGAGCATGCGCGCGCCATGTTCCGCCAGCATCTCGTATCGGATATGGAACTCGCGCAGCACCAGACCAGCCTGGACACCGCTTCCGCCGCAACCGAGGCCGCCAGCCGCGCGGTGGAGGGTGCCCGCGCCATGGTCGATGGCGCGCGGGCGCAGGTGGCGGAAGCGCAGGCGGCGGTGGATGACATGACCATCCGCGCGCCCGTGGCGGGCCGGATCGAATACCGTATCGTGGAACTGGGCGCGGTGCTGCCCGGCGGGGGGCGGGTGGCGTCGCTGCTGAACCCGGCGGATATGTACCTGACCGTGTTCTACCCCTCCCCGCAGGCGGGGCGGCTGCGTGTGGGCGATCAGGCCCGCATCGCCCTGGACGCCCTGCACCAGCAGGTCATTCCGGCCACCATCTCCTTCGTCTCGCCCGAGGCCCAGTTCACCCCCAAATATGTCGAGACCGCGACCGAGCGTGACAAGCTGGTCTATCGTGTCAAGCTGCGTATCGCGCCCGACACGGCGCGGCGGTATGGCAGCGTGCTCAAGGCGGGCATGACGGGGGATGGCTACGTGCGTACCGACCCCGCCATACGCTGGCCCGCGGCGCTTGACGTGGCCGACGCCCCGCAATGACCGCGCGGACGCCGCATGGTAGCCCGGCGAATGGTAGCCCGGCGGGCATCGCCATTACCGGGGTCACGCACCGGTATGGCGCGGTCACGGCGGTGAATGACGTGACGATCAGCCTGCCCGCCGGGACCACGATCGGTCTGGTGGGGCCGGATGGGGTGGGCAAGTCCACCCTGCTGGGGCTGATCGCGGGCGTGCGGCGGCTCCAGTCCGGTAGCGTGATGGTGCTGGGGGCGGATATGGGGTCGCGCCGCGCGCGTGAGGCCTTCCTGCCCCGGATCGCCTTCATGCCGCAGGGGCTGGGGCGCAACCTGTATCCGACCCTGTCGGTCTGGGAAAACATCGATTTTTTCGCCCGCCTGTTCGGCATGGACGCCCACGCGCGTGATGCGCGCATCCGCCGCCTGCTCGACGCCACGGGGCTTGCGCCCTTTCCCGATCGCGCGGCGGGGCACCTGTCGGGGGGGATGAAGCAGAAGGTCAGCCTGTGCTGCGCGCTGGTGCACGAGCCCGACCTGCTGATACTGGATGAACCGACCACGGGGGTCGATCCGCTCTCGCGCCAGCAGTTCTGGACGCTGGTGGACCAGTTGCGCAGCGAACGCCCGTCCATGACCGTGATCGTCTCCACCGCCTATATGGAGGAGGCGGAACGCTTCGCGTGGCTGGTGGCCATGGATGATGGCAGGGTGCTGATCAGCGACCGGACGCGCAGCGTGCTCGAGCGCACCGGCGCCACATCGCTGGAGGCGGCGTACATCTCGCTCCTGCCCGAAGGCAAGCGCCAGCAGGCCAGCGGGTTCGTCATCCCGCCCTATGCCGATCCCGGCGGTCCCCCCGCCATCGAGGCCGCGCACCTGACCCGCCGCTTTGGCAGTTTCACGGCGGTGAGCGATGTGAGCTTCACCATTAGCCGGGGCGAGATTTTCGGCTTTCTCGGCTCCAATGGCTGCGGCAAGTCCACCACCATGAAGATGCTGACCGGCCTGCTGGACGTGACCAGCGGCACGGCCAGGCTGTTTGGCGAGCAGATCACGGCGGGCGACATGAAAACCCGCATGCGCATTGGCTACATGTCGCAGGCCTTCTCGCTTTATGAAGAACTGACCGTGCGCCAGAACCTCATGCTTCAGGCCCGGCTTTACCGCATTCCCGCCCAACAGGCGGTATTGCGGGTCGGGCAGGCGCTGGATTCGTTCGAACTGCGCAACTGCGCCGATGTCAGCCCAGCCGCCCTGCCGCTGGGCATACGCCAGCGCCTGCAGCTTGCGGCGGCGTGCATCAACAACCCCGAAATCCTGATTCTGGACGAGCCGACCTCCGGCGTGGATCCGGCCGCGCGCGACATGTTCTGGCGGCACCTGATCCGCCTGTCGCGCACGGGGCATGTGACCATTTTCGTCTCCACCCATTTCATGAACGAGGCGGCGCGGTGCGACCGGATTTCGCTCATGCATCGCGGGCATGTGCTGGCGGTCGGCACGCCCGCCGAACTGGTGAAAAAGCGCGGCGCGCCGGACCTGGAAGCCGCCTTCATCGCCTATCTGGAAGATGCGGAAAAAGAGACGGCGGCGCACGAACCGCCCCCCGTCCCCCATAGGCCAACCAGCCGTGGCCGCGCGTGGTGGCAGGGCCGGGTGGCGCGGTGGACGGCGCGCTTCGGCCGCTCCGGCGGGGCGTGGCTGCCGCGCGCATGGGCCTTCGCCCGGCGCGAGGCGGTGGAACTGCTGCGCGACCGGCTGCGGCTCATGTTCGCGCTGGTCGGGCCGCTGATCCTGCTGGTGGTGGCGGCGTCGAGCATTTCCTTTGATGTGGAAGGGGTGGGCTTTACCGTCAGCGATCATGACCGGACCACGATCAGCCACCAGTTGATCGACAGTTTCCGTGGCTCCGCCTATTTCCATGAACTGCCCCCCGTCACAGATGCCGATGCGCTGGACCGCACCATCCGCAATGGCCGCGCGCAGATGGCGCTCGATATTCCCGCGGGCTTCGCCCGGGACATGGAAGCCGGGCGCAGGCCCGAAATCGGGGTGATCATTGATGGCGCGGTGCCGTTTCTCGCGGCCAATGTCCGGGCCTATGTGACCGGGGTTCTGGCCGGGTACGCGGGCACGCTGGGCCGCGAGATGCCGCAGGGCGTGACGGTCCCGATCAACGTGGAGCCCCGCTTCGCCTATAATCAGGAATTCCGCAGCATCTACGCCATGACGCCGGGCGTGATCATGCTGGCGCTGATCCTGATCCCCAGCATGCTGACCGCCCTTGGCGTGGTGCGGGAGAAGGAGGTGGGCTCCATCGTCAACCTGTATGCCTCGCCCGCGTCGGTGGGGCAGTATCTCATGGGCAAGCAGGCGCCGTACGCGGCGCTGGCCACGATCAGCTACGCCATGCTGGTCGTGGTGGCGGTGGTGGGGATGGGGGTGCCGCTCAAGGGGTCGCTGCTGGCGCTCAGTATCGGCGGCGTGCTGTTCGTGCTGTCGGCCACCGGGCTGGGGCTGCTGATCTCGACCTTTGTCGGCTCACAGGTCGCGGCCATTTTCGGCACGTCCATCATCTGCCTTATCCCGGCGGTCAATTTCTCCGGGCTGCTCTATCCCGCCTCGACGCTGACGGGGCTGAGCCGCCTCGTGGGGCTGGGTTTTCCCGCCTCGTGGTACCAGCTTGTCAGCCTGGGCTGTTTTACCAAGGGGCTGGGGATGGGCAGTTTCTGGCGCATGTACCTCGCGCTGGCCGCCTTCGCCACCGTTTACATGCTGGCCGCGCGCCTGCTGCTGAAAAAACAGGAAGCCTGAGCGCATGCTGCGCTGGCTGGTCAATGTGGGTCTGCTCTGTGGCAAGGAACTGCGCAGCCTCGTGCATGACCGCGTGCTGCTGGGGCTGATCGTGTTCGCCTTCAGCGCGGGGGTGCTGCTGGTGGCCAATGGCGTGAAGGTCGAGGTCTCGAACGCCACCATCGCCTTCATGGATGAAGACCACACCACGCTTTCGCGCCGCATGCGCGATGCGGTCCTGCCGCCCTACTTCAAGCCCCCCGACATGGTGGACCGCGCCGAGGCCCTGCGTGGCATGGATGAGGGGGACTACATATTCGTGGTCGATATTCCCCCCCGTTTTGAAGCCGACATCCTGGCCGGCCGTACTCCGGCGGTGCAGATTCAGGTGGACGCCACCGCCATGACGCAGGCGGGGCTGGGCACGGCCTACCTGAACGAGATCATGCTGGGCGCGGTTGGCGAGGTGCTGCACGCCCCCGCCCTGGCGGCGCAGGCGCCCTTCAGCGTGCAGAGCCGCATCCGCTTCAATCCCAATAGTGAATCGAAGTGGTTCACCTCCGTCATGCAGATCGTGACCAACATCACCATCCTGTCCATCGTGCTGGTGGGGGCGGCGGTGATCCGTGAGCGCGAGCATGGCACGCTGGAACACCTGCTGGTCATGCCGGTCACGGCCAGCGAGATCGCGATCGCCAAGATCGTGACCAACGGGCTGGTCATATTCGTGGGCGCCATGCTGTCGCTGTGGCTGGTGGTGCATGTGTGGCTGGGGGTGCCGCTGGCGGGCTCGCTCGTGCTGTTCGCGGCGTGCGCGCTTCTGTATCTGTTTTCGGCCACGGCGCTGGGTATCATGCTGGCCACCGTCGCACCCACCATGCCGCAGTTCGGGCTGCTGGTGGTGCCGGTCTATGCGGTGGCGTACCTGCTGTCGGGTGCCGCGACGCCGGTGGAAAGCATGCCCGCGGCCATGCAGGTGGTGGTGCGCTTCCTGCCCACCACGCAGTTCGTCAACCTGTCGCAGGCCATCCTGTACCGGGGCGCGGGGCTGGAGGCGATCATGCTGCCGCTGCTGACCGTGAGCCTGACGGGTATCGTATTTCTTGTATTCGCGCTCGCGCGGTTCAGATCCATGTTGGCAAGGCAGGAATGATGGGGAACGGATGGGCACGGGTTGCGTGCATGGGGGGCATTGCGGTGGCCGTGGGGCTGGTGGCGGGGTGTTCGCCCTTTCACACGCACGCCCCCGCATCCCGCGTGGCGGTGCCGCGACAGTTTACGCAGGCGCCGGTGACGGACGCCGCCGGGCCGGATCTGACACGCTGGTGGGAAGCATGGCGGGATCCGGGGCTGACGCGGGCGGTCGGGACGGCGCTGGCCGCCAGCCCCGACCTGCGCATGGCGCGCGACCGCGTGCGCGAGGCGCGTGCGCTGCACACCGTGGCCCGCTCGGCGCTGTATCCCACCGTGGGTGCGACGGGCAGCATGCTGGGCGGCGGCATGTACTGGCGCAACCCCAGCAGCCTTGTCCCCGGCAATGACCCCGGCACGGATGCGCATCTGGCCGGGATTGGCGCGGCGTGGGAGCCGGACCTGTTCGGGGGCCGCCATGCCGACGTCAAGGCCGCGAAGGCGGGCGTCGCGGCGGAGGAGGAATATTTCCACGGCGTGCAGATGGTCATCGCCGCCGATGCGGCGGATGACTACCTGCAGGTCCAGGGCCTGCAACGCCAGATCGCGCTGACCGATCAGGGCATCGCCACGCTGGAGCAACTGCGCGCCTACGGGCGGGCGCGGTTCGCATCGGGGCAGGCGAGTGCGGCGGACGTCACCGCCATTGACCAGAAGCTGTCGGGCCTGAGGGCGCGCCGGCCCA
This sequence comes from Komagataeibacter sp. FNDCR2, assembly GCF_021295395.1. Lineage (NCBI taxonomy): Bacteria > Pseudomonadati > Pseudomonadota > Alphaproteobacteria > Acetobacterales > Acetobacteraceae > Komagataeibacter > Komagataeibacter sp. FNDCR2. The sequence goes on along the minus strand of NZ_JAIWOU010000001.1, from coordinate 1,728,521 downwards.
TGCTCCTGGCCCAGCTTGACCTTGTGCGCAGGCGGCTTGCGGTCCTGTCCGGGCAGGTGCCGGAGGGGCTGCCCGACCTGCCTCCCCCGCCCGCCTATTACCTGCCCCCCGCCCCGACCGGGCAGATGCCCGACACCGTGCTGGAACGCAGGCCCGACATCCGTGCGCGGCGCGACCAGGTGGATGCCGCCCTGAACCGGCTGAAAAGCGCCAGAACGGATCTTCTGCCGCGTTTCGGGCTGGAGTTTTTCGGCGGTGACGGGCGGTTGCGCTTTGACGGGATTCCCGGCCTGTCGGGCACGGGCGGGCTGATCGCGCTGACCACTTACCTGCCCATTTTCACCGCCAACCGCATACAGGCGCGCATTCACGCCGCCGATGCCCGGCTTGACGCCGCCGTGGCCGGGTATGACCAGAGCATCCTGCGCGCGCTGGCGGAGGTGGAGGACGGGTATGAAAACCGTCTCGGGCTGGACAGTCGCGATGTGGAACTGACCCGCGCGCTGGAACAGGCCGGGCAGGTTGCGCGGGATATGGCCGGACTGTATGCCGGTGGGCAGCGCAATCTGGGTGACGTGCTTCAGGCCCGCATGCAGGCGCTGGACGCGCAGGGTGACGTGCTGGCCAACCAGGATGCCCGCACGCTTGCCACGATACAGCTTGCACGCGCCCTGGGCGGCGGGTGGGAGCAGGGGGCACCGGCGTCACGCTAGGTCGGGCCGCGAAAAGGGGGAGGGGCACGGATGTCGGTCGGAATGGCCCTGTTACTGGCTGTTGTGGCCATCGGCGTCGTTGTTTTCCTGATCGAGCGGGTCAAGCTCAATCCCTTCCTTTCCCTGTTCATCGCATCCGTGCTGCTGGGTTTTGCCGCGGGCATGCCGGCGGCAGGGGTGGTGAGCGCGTTCGAGACCGGGGCGGGCGATGTGCTGGGGCAGATCGCCTCCGTCATCGCGCTGGGCACCATGATGGGCAAGATGCTGGAAGTCTCCGGCGGGGCGGACCGCATCGCCATGACCGTGGTGTCGCTGGCGGGGGCGCGGCGGGTGGACTGGGCCATGATGGTGATCGGGCTGCTGGTCGGGCTGTCGGTCTTCTTTACGGTCGGTTTCGTCATTCTGGTACCGCTGGCCTTTTCCATCGCGCGGCAGACCCGCATGCCGATCCTGCACGTCGCGCTGCCGGTCACCGCCGCGCTGTCGGTGGTGCAGGGCTACATGCCGCCCCACCCCGGCACCATGTTTGCCCTTGCGGCCTATCATGCCGATGTCGGGCGCCTGATCTGGATGGGGGCCGTGGTCAGCGTGCCGGTCGCTATCATTTCCGGCCCGCTCTATACCCGCTTCATCGTGCCGCGCCTGCCCGCCGACGCGGGCGCCGTGGCGGCGGGCCAGCACGACGGGGCCGCGCCGCGCGACCCGGCGGCGCTGCCGGGTTTCGGTATCACGCTGTTCACCATCCTTGCCCCCATGGTGCTGATGCTGGCGGGTTCGGCCGCGCGCTTCATGGGGCCGGTGGGGGATGGATGGGGGAGCGCCCTGCGTTTCGTGGGGGACGCCAATGTGGGGCTGGCGCTGGCGGCCGTGCTGTCCTTCTGGACGCTGGGGCTGCGGCGCGGGTTGACGAAGGAGAAAATCCTCGCCTGCTCCAACGAATGCCTTGGCCCGCTGGCCAGCCTGCTGCTCATGATCGGGGCCGGGGGCGGCTTTGGTGCGGAACTGATGGCCAGCGGCATTTCGGATGCGATCGCACGCGCGGCGGTGGACATGCATGTGCCCCTGCTGCTGCTGGCATGGGGGCTGGCCGCGGGCATGCGGGTGGCGGTGGGCTCGGCCACGGTCGCCATGAGCACCACGGCGGGTATCGTGGCGCCGATCATGGTGCATGGGCATGGTGTCTCGCCCGAACTGCTGGTGCTGGCCACGGGGGCGGGGGCGGTCATGTTCGGGCCGATGAACGATTCCGGCTTCTGGCAGGTGCGTGACACGCTGGGACTGAACGTGACGCAGACGGCGTGGACATGGTCCGTCATCGAAACGCTGATCGGCGTGACCGGACTGGGGATGTGCCTGCTGCTGGGCTGGTGCGGGCTGTAGATGGGACGCGTGCCGTCCGGCCCATGGCGCATGAAGGCGCCAGCCCGCGCAATACTGTATATAAAGGGGAAAAGGTGGTGCCGACACTCGGAATTGAACCGAGGGCCTACTGATTACGAATCAGTTGCTCTACCCCTGAGCTATGTCGGCAGACCTGTGGCGTCTGATAAACGATGGTCTGGCATGATGCAATATATCAAATGCGGCATTCCCCATTTTAATTTGGTCTATATGCTAGGCGGGGTATGAGCATGTCCTCTTCCCCCGCGCGCCTGCGTTGCGATGATGTCGGCCTGAGCCCTGTGCGTCATGTGCGCGTTATCGGGGGGCTGTCGGAATGTCCCGGCTGCGGGCTGTACCAGCGCATGCCCGATCTGGCGCCCGGCCAGCAGGCCCTGTGCGCGCGCTGCGGGCAGAAGATGGCGCGCCGGCGGCGCACGGCCCCGCTGGCGGCCCCTCTGGCGTTCTGCATCAGTTCGGCGGCGTTCTATTTCGCGGCGCTCGCCTCATCGCTCATGACGCTGGATGTGTACGGCAGGCAGCGCACCGTGGACCTGCTGACCGGGCCGATGGAACTCATGCACGAAGGCTGGGGGGAGGCCGGTATCCTTGTGGGCGCGGTCACGGTGCTCGCCCCCGCCGTGGCCATCGGGTTCATGTTCGCCATCCTGTACGCGGGCGCGCGCCCGCAACTGCCCGACTGGGGGCCGCGCATCCTTGTCTGGTATGACAAGCTGCGGCCGTGGTCGATGGTCGAGGTCTATATTCTGGGCATCTTCGTCGCCTACACCAAGCTGACGGACATGGCGCATGTGGACGTGGGGCCTGCCGTGTACCTGATCGGCGCGCTGATGCTGACCATGGCGGCCACGGATTCGACGCTGGATACCGACATGATCTGGCGGCACCGCCGGATTGATGCCCTGACCCGCGCGGAAGGCGACCAGGCGGTCGCCGTCGCGTATGTGCATATTGACGACATCCCCATGCCGCCCGTTGACCATCTGGTGGCCTGCACGGCCTGCGGGCTGGTGGGCGAGCTGTCGCATCCCGTCTCCAACCTGAGCTGCGTGGGGATCTGCCCGCGCTGCGAACACAGGGTCTGGCGTCGCCTGCCGCAGACGCTGGCGCGTACCACCGCCTTCCTGATCGCGGCGATCGTGTTCTACATTCCCGCCAATCTCTATCCGGTCATGACCTTCCTGCGCATGGGCGGTGGTGGCGGGCACACCATTATCGAAGGCGCGATCGAACTGTGGGTGGATGGCATGATCCCGCTCTCGCTGCTGGTGTTCTTCGCCTCCATCACCGTGCCGATGCTCAAGATCCTCAGCCTTGCCTGGATGATCGTGCAGACATGGCGGGGCGCGCGCGGGCATCTGGCCGCGCGGACCCGCCTGTTTAGGGTGGTCGATATGGTGGGGCGGTGGTCCATGATCGACGTGTTCATGATTTCCATTCTTGTCGCGGTCGTACGCTTCAACGCCATGGCCAGTGTCACGGCCAATGCCGGGATGGTGGCGTTCGCCGCCGTCGTGGTGCTGACCCTGCTGGCGGCATGGAGCTTTGACCCGCGGATCATGTGGGACGCGGCCGGCCGCAACGGCCCCGTCCTGGACGGCCTGCCGCCTGCCGTGCTGCGCGCGCAGGTGGTCCATGCCACTCCGTCTTCCCTTTCCCCGGCCAGCATGGAGCCAGACCAGGCGTGAATGACGATTTCCTTTCCAATGATCAGCAGGATGTTCCGCCACAGGCCCGGACGCGACGGTACCGTTTCTCGGTCGTGTGGCTGGTGCCGATCGTCGCCATCCTGATCGCGGGTTATCTGGGCTGGCGTGGGCTGACGGGCCGCGGGCCGCTGATTGTCATAACCTTCGATACGGCGGACGGGCTGGTCAGTGGCCAGACCGAGGTCAAGAACAAGGCGGTGCCGCTCGGCACGGTCGATTCCATCCGGCTGAGCGACGACCTGCACCATGTCGAGGTCCGCGTGCGCATGACATCGTCGGCCGGACGCATGCTGACCGACCGCGCCCGCTTCTGGGTGGTGCGCCCGCGCATCAACGGCGCCAGCGTGACCGGGCTGGAAACCGTCATGTCGGGTGCGTACATCGCCATGGATGCCGGGGATCCGGGCGGGCGCTACACGACGTGGTTCACCGGGCTGGAATCCCCCCCCGGCGTGCGCTCGGACCAGCCGGGCCATACCTATACGCTGATTACGCAGTCCCTGGGTTCGCTGGGGCAGGGGGCGCCGATCTTCTTCCGTGATGTCGTGGTGGGGGAAGTACTGGGCTACACCATGCCACCCGAAGGGCGCGGCCCGATCCGGGTGCAGATTTTCGTGCAGGCCCCGTACGATCATTACCTGCGCACCGATACGCGGTTCTGGAACGTATCGGGCGTGCAGGTGGGGCTTGGTCCCGGCGGGCTGAAGGTCAAGCTCCAGTCGCTTCAGGCCCTGCTGTCCGGTGGCGTGGCGTTTGACCCGCCCGATGCGCGCAACGAGAAGAATACCCTGCCCGAAAATGCCGGAACACAGACCACCTTCCGCCTGTATGACAGTGCCGAGGAAGCCAACAGCGCGGGGTACCGCCAGCGGATTCCGCTTGTCACCTACCTGACCAGTTCCGTTTCCGGCCTGACGCGCGGCGGGCGGGTGACCATGTTTGGCATTCAGGTCGGCATGATCGATGACGTCAGGCTTCAGGTCGATCCCGCGACGGGAAAGGCGCATGTGCGCGTGGCCATGGAACTCCAGCCCGAACGCGTGCTGGATAACCGGGAAGTGCCGCCGGACGCCGTGTCCGACCTGTTGCACAGGCAGGTGGCGGCGGGGCTGCGGGCCGCCGTGCAGAGCACCAGCATGCTGACCGGTGAATCCGAAATCGCGCTGCTTTTCGTCAGGAACGCCAAGCCTGCCGAGATCACGATGGAAGACAATGCCCTGGTGCTGCCGGGGCAGGGCGGGGGCATGGCCGGAATCATGGATTCGCTGTCTGTCATAGGCGACAAGATCGCCGCCATGCCGCTGACGCAGGTGGGTGAAAACCTGAACAACCTGCTGGCCCATGCCGATGCGCGGATCAACAGCCCGGATACGAAGCAGGCGCTGACCGCCCTGCGCAGTTCGCTCCAGAACCTTCAGGTCATATCCCGCGACGCCCGCACCGAGATGCCCCAACTGCTGACCGGAATGGACAAGACCCTGAAGAACGCGAATTCGGTCCTGTCCAGCTATGGCGGGGATACCGACTTCCAGCGCAACCTCCAGCAGATGATGCTGCAACTGAACGACGCGGCGCGTTCGCTGCGCTTCCTGTCAGATTTCCTGACCCACCATCCCTCGGCTCTGATTACGGGACGATAAGACCATGCACCGCCCCTTCCGGTCTCGTGGAGACTGTTTCAAAACCCTTGCCCCCGGCAATCCGGCGCGCGGTTTCCCCGTCCCGATGTCCGTGGCGGCGGTCCTGCTCGCGCTGGGGGGCTGCGGGTCGTCCGACCCGACGCTGTATTCGCTGGCCCCCGTGCCCACCACGCAGTCCGTTACGGACGGCATGCAGGCCCCGGGCGTGATCGAGGTGCGGATGCCCGGTGTCCCGCCCTCGCTTGACCGGCAGAACATAGTGGGCGTGCAGGACGATTACAGCCTGTCCACCCTGCCCGCCGCGGCGTGGAGCGAGCCTCTGGCCCCCATGCTTGGCCACGTACTCTCCACCGACCTGCAACAGCGCCTGCCGGGGCGGACCGTGTTCGCCCAGAACGATGCGACGACCGTTCCGGCGCAGGCGTTCGTGGAGGTCGAGATCACCCGCTTCGCGCGCGACGGGGCGGGGCTTGTGCATCTGGCGGGCAGCCTGTCCGTTCACCGGGCGGGTGACGCCGGGCATGCGCTGTCCGTGCCGCTGGCGCTGAGCGCGTCCCCCACGGGTTCGGGCACGCGCGCCATGGTGGCGGCACTGAGCCAGTTGACGGGGCAGGTGGCGGACATGGCCGCGCAGCAGCTCGTGCTGCTACCACCCGCGCCCCAGCCCCATCATGACTGAACACGCGGGCACGCGGGCGGGGCGGCAGCCTTCCCGCCATGTGTGGCGGCCGCAATAAAAAAGGCACCCGAAGGTGCCTTTAAGTCGCAAGCCGGAAGGGATCAGACCTTCTCGACCTGGTTGTATTCCAGATCGACCGGGGTGGAGCGGCCGAAGATGGAGACGCTGACCTTCAGGCGGCCGCGTTCCTCGTCCACTTCCTCGATCGTGCCGTTGAAGGAGGTGAATGGCCCGTCGGCCACACGGATCTGCTCGCCCACCTCGAACGTGACGGAGGGACGGACCCGTTCCACACCTTCCTGCGCCTGCTTCATGATCCGTTCGGCTTCCACCTTGGGGATGGGGGAAGGACGGGTCTTGGTGCCCAGAAAGCCGGTGACCTTGGGCGTATCCTTGACGAGATGCCACGCCTCGTCCGTCAGTTCCATGTTGACCAGCACGTAGCCGGGAAAGAACTTGCGCTCGGAATTGACCTTCTGGCCACGCCGTACTTCCGTCACCTCTTCCGAGGGAACGAGGATTTCACCGAAATGGTCGGCCAGCCCCTTCTGGGCCGCCTGTTCCTTGATGTGCTGGGCTATCTTTTTCTCGAAGCCCGAATAGACGTGGATGACATACCACCGCTTGGCCATGGCTGAACTCAGCCTCCCAGTCCGAAGAGTTTCCGCACGCCAAGGCCGATCACCTCGTCGACGAGGAAGAAGAAAATCGAGGCAAAACCGGCCATGGCCAGCACCGCACCCGTTGTCATGAGGGTGGCGCGTCGCGTTGGCCATGTAATCTTTCTGGCCTCTGCACGGACATCTTCAACAAATTTCGCGGGACCGACCGACACGAAATACCCTTCCTGCAACGCCGCGGCGCACCAACCGGAAAATCCAGCCGGCGCGGGGCCTTAGAACCGGTGCGGACCATTGTGGCCCGACCCATCGGGTGCCAGGCCGGAAGGGGAATGCCCGACCGGAGAATGGCAGGGGTGGAGGGTCTCGAACCCGCAACCTCCGGTTTTGGAGACCGGCGCTCTAGCCAATTGAGCTACACCCCTGCAAAGCCGCCTGCGAATACCCGAAACCTTATGGCGTAAGCAGCGTCACGCCGTTTCGGGGCTTCCATGCGAACCCGGCACAGGAAGCGGAAAAAAGTATGACTCGCGCCCAAAGTCAAGGGGGCAGGGCATAAAAATGCAAGTTTTACATGTTTGACCGTCTGGTACGGTTTATGGGCTTGCAACGGGCGGGGCTGAAACGGTATAGGTCTGGCAACCTTATGAGCGGGCGTAGCATAGTGGTAATGCAGTAGCCTTCCAAGCTTCTGAGGAGGGTTCGATTCCCTTCGCCCGCTCCAGATCGCCCTTCATCAAAAACTTTTCCAGCACTTAACTGGAATCCGGATTCGCTCCGCATGCTGGGGCCGTCTGGCAGGATCAGGGGCGATCTCGCATGGTAACAGCCACTCCTTCCTCCGTTCATCCGCGTATCGTGCTGGGTACGTGCTGCCTCAGTCTCCTGCTGGTCATGATGGACGTGACGGTTGTCAACGTCGTCCTGCCGTCCATCCGCGCCCAGATGCACGGCAGTTTTTCCACCCTGCAATGGGTGGTGGACGCCTATACGCTGATGGTGGCCAGCCTCATGCTGCTGGTCGGTTCGCTGGCGGACCGTTTCGGGCGGCGGCGGATGTTCCTGCTGGGCATTTCCCTGTTCTGCGCCGGGTCCGCCCTGTGCGGGCTGGCGCGCAGCGTGGACATGCTGGTCCTTGCCCGCGCGGTGCAGGGAATCGGCGGCTCCATGCTCAATCCCGTCGCCCTGTCCATCCTGACCAATGTGTATGTCGAACCGCGCGCCCGCGCGCAGGCGATCGGTATATGGGGCGCGACCTCGGGCGTGGCGCTGGCGCTGGGGCCGGTCGTGGGCGGCATTCTGGTGCACTGGGTGGGTTGGCAGGCCGTGTTCTGGGTCAATGTGCCGATCGGGCTGATCGCCATCGCGCTGACATTGCGCTTCGTGCCCGAATCCAGCGGCGGGCAGGGGCGCAGCATTGACGCGCCGGGCCAGCTTCTGGCCATCGTGGCGCTGGCCATGATTACCTCCGGCCTGATCGAGGCGCATAATTACGGCTGGTCCTCGCCCACCATTTCCGGGTTTCTCGGCTTCGGGCTACTGTCCATCGCGGGGTTCATCATTGTCGAGCAGCGTGCGGCCGCCCCGCTGATCGACCTGCGTTTTTTCCGTGCCTGGCCGTTTTCCGGCGCGATCGTGACCGCCGTCCTGGCCTTCGCCATCTTCAGCGCCTTTTTGTTTCTCAATACGCTCTATCTGCAGGATGTGCGGGGCCTGCCCGCGTTGCAGGCCGGATTGTGCACGCTGCCCTTCGCCTTTGGCAGCATGCTGTGCGCCCCCGTTTCGGGGCGGCTGACCGGGCGGTATGGCGCGCGGCTGCCGCTGCTGCTCTCGGCGGTCGGATTCGGGCTGAGCGCCGTGCTGCTGACCGGGCTGGACATCGCCACCCCGCTGCCCCTGCTGCTGGTGTCCTATGGGCTGTGCGGGTGCGGGTTTGGCCTGTGCAACGCGCCCATCACCAATTCGGCCATCGCGGGCATGCCGCGTGCGCAGGCCGGTGTCGCCGCGGCGATCGCCTCCGCCAGCCGCCAGGTGGGCGCGCTGCTCGGGATCGCGCTGGGCGGCGCGCTGACGGCCACTAGCATCCATGCGGGCGTGGTGCAGTGGGCCGGTTTCCCGCAGGCGACCCATGCGGTGTGGTGGAGCATGATCGTGGCGGCGATGGCGATCGCGGTTCTCGGCTTCGTCTCGACCGGAGTCCATGCCCGGCGTAGCGCGCGGGCGGTTGCGGCCCTGCTTGATCCAAACTGATGCATTATTGATATGCGCATAACGCATATCAATAAACCGTATCGTTCCGGTCCTGCTATAATGCCGACACGCAACAAAAACCGGGCTTTAACCCGTTTTCGAAATGCCGGGGGGGCTGTATGCTTCCACCTGCCCGCCGGGGGGTGGGTCATGCATGCGTGAAAACGGACGCTTCGACCGCTCCGGGCGGGGGTGGCGGCCCGCGTGATCTGTTGCGTGCGCCCACGCTGCGTGCTAGAGCCGCGCCAGCAGCGCACGGAACCCAGGGTTTCCGGGCAGGCGGCTTGTTGTTTTGAATCAAGATTCTGGATTGGAAAAGCGGACAGTGGATTCGGGTGGAACGACCTCAATACCGATCGCCTCCATTGCCAATGGCCTTCCCGGTCGTTATGCGACGGCGCTTTATGAGCTTGCGGCTGAACGCCGGGAGCTTGACCCCGTTCTGGAGCAGGCTTCCCGCCTTGTCGAACTGATCGACGGCAATGCTGACCTGCGTACCGTGCTGACGGACCGGACGCTGGACATCCGCGCAAGCGCCCGCGCGATGGACGCCGTCCTGGCCGCCGAAGGTTTCAATTCCCTTATGCGTGATTTTGTTGGCGTGGTGGCGAACAACCGCCGCCTCCCGCGCCTGCGTGACATTCTTGCCGCGCTGGCGGCTATCGCTGCCGGAAGGCGCGGGGAAGTGGTGGCCGACGTCGTGTCCGCCCATGCCCTGACCGACCTGCAGCGTGTCCAGCTTCGCAGCCGCCTTGCCGAGGCCGGCTATTCCAAAGTCAATATCCAGGAGCGTGTTGACGCGGAGCTGCTGGGCGGTCTGGTCGTGCGCGTTGGCGCCCGCCTGTATGACACCAGCCTCAGATCCCGCCTTACCCGCCTGCACCATGCCATGAAGGGAGCCGCGTGATGGAAATCCGCCCCTCCGAGATTTCGGATATCCTCAAGCAGCAGATCGCTACGTTCGACAAGGCCATTGACGTTGCCGAGACAGGAACCATCCTGTCCGTGGGCGACGGCATTGCCCGTGTGTACGGCCTGCAGAACGTTGAAGCCGGTGAAATGCTGGACTTCCCCGCCAGTGGCCAGAAAGGCATGGCGCTGAACCTTGAGAATGACAATGTCGGCGTTGTCATTTTCGGTGACGACACCAGCATGCGTGAAGGCGACACCGTCGCCCGCACCGGCAAGGTGGTGGAAGTGCCGACCGGCAAGGCCCTGCTGGGCCGCGTGGTCGATGGTCTGGGCAACCCGATCGACGGCAAGGGCCCGCTGGTTGGCGAAGTCATTTCCAAGCGCGCGGAAATCAAGGCGCCCGGCATCATGCCGCGCCAGTCCGTCAGCGAGCCGATGCAGACCGGCATCAAGGCGATCGACGCGCTGGTGCCCATCGGGCGTGGCCAGCGTGAACTGATCATCGGTGACCGCCAGACCGGCAAGACCGCGATCCTGATCGACACCATCGTCAACCAGAAGAGCGTCAACGCGCTGGGTGATGAAAGCAAGTCGCTGTACTGCATCTATGTCGCGATCGGGCAGAAGCGCTCGACCGTGGCGCAACTCGTGCGCACGCTGGAGGAAACCGGGGCGATGGAATACTCCATCGTCGTGGCCGCCACCGCGTCCGACCCGGCGCCCATGCAGTATCTGGCACCCTATGCCGCCTGCTCCATGGGTGAGTATTTCCGCGATAACGGCATGCATGCCCTGATCGTGTATGATGACCTGTCCAAGCAGGCTGTCGCCTACCGCCAGATGTCGCTGCTGCTGCGTCGTCCGCCGGGACGTGAAGCCTATCCGGGTGACGTGTTCTACCTGCACTCCCGCCTGCTGGAACGCGCGGCCAAGATGTCCGACAAGTTCGGCGCGGGTTCGCTGACCGCCCTGCCGGTGATCGAGACGCAGGCCGGTGACGTGTCGGCCTACATCCCGACCAACGTGATCTCCATCACCGATGGTCAGGTCTTCCTTGAAACCGACCTGTTCTACCGTGGCATCCGCCCGGCGGTGAACGTGGGCGGGTCCGTGTCCCGCGTGGGTTCGGCGGCACAGATCAAGGCGATGAAGCAGGTTGCCGGCAAGATCAAGCTGGAACTGGCGCAGTATCGTGAAATGGCGGCCTTCTCGCAGTTCGCGTCCGACCTGGACCCGGCCACGCAGAAGCAGCTTTCGCGTGGCGCGCGCCTGGTCGAACTGCTGAAGCAGCCCGAGACCTCCCCCCTCTCCGTCGAGGAGCAGGTGGTGGTCCTGTTCGCGGGCACGCGTGGCTATATCGATGCCGTGCCGGTCGATCAGGTGACCGAATACGAGAAGCGCCTGCTGGATGATGTGCGCACGTCGGGCAAGGACATCCTTGAATCGATCCGGACACAGCGCCAGCTGACGAAGGATATCGAAAGCCGTCTGAATGATTTCCTGACGACTTTCGGCCGTCAGTTCGTCAACTGAGGAAGATCGGGCAACCATGGCTTCCCTGAAGGAACTACGCGCACGGATTGGCAGCGTCAAATCGACGCGTAAGATCACCAGCGCAATGAAAATGGTCGCCGCTGCCAAGCTGCGCCGGGCGGAAGCCCGCGCGGCCGCCGCGCGGCCATACGCCGATGCAATGCGTCGCATGCTGGCCGAGGTCGCGCGGAGCGTGGCAGGTGAAGGCGGGCAGCCCGCACTGCTGACCGGAACAGGTCAGGACAAGGTGCATCTGCTGATCCCCATGTCCAGCGACCGTGGCCTGGCTGGCGCATTCAACGCCAACATCAACCGCACGACCCGCAACCTGGTGCTCAAGCTCCAGGCGGAAGGCAAGACCGTCAAGCTGCTGCCCGTCGGGCGCAGGACGCATGATTTCCTGGCGCGGGAATTCGAAGATCTCATCATCAGCCACCGCCATCTGGCTGCGGGCAAGGAAATTCCCTTTTCCGCCGCGGCGGAACTGGGTGAGCAGATTTCGTCCCTGCTGGAAAAGGGCGAATTCGACGTCTGCACGCTGGTGTATAACCGCTTCCGCAATGTCATGACCCAGACGCCGACGGAAATGCAGCTTGTTCCGCTTGCGCTGCCGGACAATGACAATACGGCCCAGGGCGATCTTGCCGCCTATGAATTCGAGCCGGATGAGGGAACGCTCCTGTCCAGCCTCCTGCCGCGCAACCTTCAGGTTCAGCTCTACGCCACCATGCTGGAAACGGCGGCGGGCGAGAACGGCGCGCGGATGACGGCCATGGACAACGCGACCCGGAACGCCGGCAAGGCCATCGATCGCCTGACACTGACCTACAACCGTACGCGTCAGACCAATATTACCAATGAACTGATTGAAATCATCTCGGGCGCTCAGGCAGTCTGAGGACCAATCTTCACGCTCACAGGAGCTGTCCCATGTCGGAAACCACAACTCAAGAGGCTCCTGTCTCCACGCAGGCGCAGAAAAGCAATGTCGTTGGTCGCGTAACGCAGATCCGCGGCGCCGTTGTTGACGTACAGTTCGAGGGTGTGCTGCCGCATATCCTTGAATCCCTGCATGTCGAACTCAACGGCCAGACCCTGGTGCTGGAAGTGGCGCAGGAAATCGGCGAACACGAAGTCCGCTGCATCGCCATGGATACGACCGATGGCCTGAGCCGTGGCGCGGAAGTGACCGCCACGGGCAACCAGATCACCGTGCCGGTCGGCCCGGGCACGCTGGGCCGTATCCTGAACGTGATCGGTGAGCCGATTGACGACCGTGGCCCGGTGAACGCGGCGGCCCGCGCCCCCATCCACCGTGCCGCCCCGGCCTTTGACGAACAGGCTGCCGCGACGGAAATCCTGCCCACCGGCATCAAGGTGGTCGATCTGCTCTGCCCGTACCTCAAGGGCGGCAAGGTCGGCCTGTTCGGCGGCGCCGGCGTGGGCAAGACCGTCATCATCCAGGAACTGATCAACAACATCGCCAAGGCGCATGGCGGCGTGTCCGTCTTCGCCGGTGTTGGTGAACGTACCCGTGAAGGGAACGACCTGTATTACGAAATGCAGGACGCGGGCGTCATCAAGATCAACGGTGACTCGACCGAAGGCTCCAAGGTGGCGCTGGTCTATGGCCAGATGAACGAGCCGCCGGGCGCGCGTGCGCGTGTCGCCTTGTCCGGCGTGACGGTTGCGGAATACTTCCGTGATGTCGAAGGCCAGGACGTCCTGTTCTTCGTGGATAACATCTTCCGCTTCACGCAGGCTGGCGCCGAAGTGTCCGCCCTGCTGGGCCGTATCCCCTCCGCCGTGGGGTACCAGCCGACGCTCGCGACCGAAATGGGCGCGCTGCAGGAACGCATCACCTCGACCAAGAAGGGCTCGATCACGTCCGTGCAGGCCGTGTACGTCCCGGCCGATGACCTGACCGATCCGGCGCCCGCCGCGACCTTCGCCCATCTGGACGCCACCACGGTGCTGAACCGCTCCATCGCGGAAATGGGCATCTACCCGGCTGTGGATCCGCTGGACTCCACGTCGCGTTCGCTTGACCCGAAGATCGTGGGCGCGGAGCATTATCAGGTTGCGCGCGACGTGCAGCGCATCCTGCAGACCTACAAGTCCCTGCAGGACATCATCGCCATTCTCGGCATGGATGAACTGTCGGAAGATGACAAGCTGGTCGTGGCCCGCGCCCGTCGTATCCAGCGCTTCCTGTCCCAGCCGTTCCACGTGGCCGAAGTGTTCACCGGCGCGCCGGGCAAGCTGGTCTCGCTGGAAGATACGGTCCGTTCGTTCAAGGCGATCGTGGCTGGCGAATACGATCACCTGCCCGAAGGTGCCTTCTACATGGTTGGTGCGATCGAGGAAGCGGTGGCCAAGGCCGAGAAAATGAAGGAATCGGCCTAACCCGACCCCTGACGCAAGGAAGATAGACCATGTCCATTAAGGTCAAGATTGTCAGTCCGGAGAAGGTGCTGTTCGCGCATGACGCCGATATGGTCGTCATGCCGGGATCGGAAGGTGACATCGCGGCCATGCCCGATCATGCACCGCTTATGCTGACACTGCGCGGTGGCGTGGTTGATGTCTACGAAGGCGGTGTGGTGACGCATCGCTTCTTCGTGGCGGGTGGGTTTGCCGATATCGCACCGACCCACTGCACCCTCCTTGCCGACCGGGCGACACGGGTGGCCGACCTGTCGGTTGACGAGGCGGAAGCGCGTCTGGCGGGGCTGGAAAAATCCTATGAGGAAGCGGACAAGATGAACGTGCCCGCGCTCGATATCCTTATGGACAAGATCCTCTCGGCCCGCGCCGAGATCGACGCCGCGCAGTCGGCTGTCCCGGCCATGTCCCTCTAGGTTTAAATACCAACGTTTCCGGGCGCCGCCTTTTTCCAAAAAGGCGGTGTTCCCTGAAGGTTTTTGGAAAAGGCGCCCTGACCGGGGCGCTTTTTCTGTTTTACCCTTCAGCCACGGCCCCGGTAGCCGGGCACGTCCTGTGCCGGTATCCATACGCCTTCCGGCGGGGCGCCGGTCTGCCAGAAAACGTCGATCGGCATGCCGCCGCGGGGGTACCAGTAAGCCCCGATCCGCAGCCAGACCGGACCCAGCAGGTCGACCAGCGTGGTGGCGATCTGCACGGAACATTTTTCGTGGAAGGCGCCATGGTTGCGGAAACTGGTCAGGAACAGCTTGAGCGACTTGCTCTCCACGATCCATTCATCGGGAATGTAGTCGATGACGATATGGGCGAAGTCCGGCTGGCCGGTCACGGGACAGAGCGATGTGAATTCGGGCGCGGTGAAGCGCACGACATAATGCCGCCCGCGCTCGGGGGCGGGCACGCGCTCCAGCCGGGCGTCTTCAGGGCGGGCGGGCTGGGCGGTGTTCTGGCCAAGCTGGGTCAGGAACTGGCTGCCATCATCGGCTGGGGGGCGGGTGTTCATGGGCGCGTCCGTCAGGAATGAAAAAGGGATGTGTGCTGATGCCGTAAGGGTCGCGCCAGCGTCAATGGAAATGCAGGGGACCGGCATGCGGTTTTCGCCGCTTTCACACCCGGGGGCAGGCATGATAACTGCATGGCATGGCACGTGTATCCCGACCTGAATTTCCTGCTCCCGCCCTGGTGACCACCACGGCGGAGCTAGAGGCTGTAACCGCGCGACTGCGGCATGAGCCGTTTGTGACAATCGACACCGAATTCGTGCGCGAGCGTACGTACTGGCCAGAACTGTGCCTTGTGCAGCTGGCCGGGGAAAACGAGGTCGTGGTGATTGATACGACCGCCCCCGGCATTGACCTGTCGGCTCTGGGCGCGTTGCTGGATGATGCCGCCGTCACCAAGGTATTCCATGCGGCGCGGCAGGATCTGGAAATTTTCCTGCACCTGTTCGACCGCCTGCCCGCCGCCCTGTTCGATACGCAGGTCGCGGCCATGGTGGCGGGGTATGGGGACCAGGTCGGGTATGACAACCTCGTCTCGTCCCTGCTTGGGGTGCAGATCGACAAGTCGCACCGTTTTTCCGACTGGTCGGCGCGCCCGCTGTCCCCCGCGCAGATCGGGTACGCGGCGGCGGATGTCACGTATCTGCGTCTTGTCTATGATAAGCTGTTGCAGCAGCTTGAGGCCGAAGGCCGTCTGGACTGGGTTGCGGCCGAACTGGATATCCTGAACAATCCGGCCACTTTCCGCCCCGATCCGCTGACCCTGTGGGAAAAGATGCGGCCGCGCACGAACAATCGGCGCATGCTGGGTATCCTGCGCGCCGTGACGGCGTGGCGGGAAGGGGAGGCCCAGCGTGTCAACGTGCCGCGCCAGCGCCTGCTCAAGGACGAGAGCCTTATGGAAATCGCGGCGACCGCCCCCGTCACGACCGAGGCCCTGGCCCGGGTGCGTGGCGTCTCACGCGGGTTTGCCGAAGGGCGCAGCGGCCAGTCCCTGCTGGAAACCGTGGCCAGGGCCATGGAGGAGCCGGAAGCGGACCTGCCCCGCATGCCCAAGGGCCGCGGCAAGGAAGCGCAGCGTCCATCCCCCGCGCTGATCGCGCTGCTCAAGGTCCTGCTTGCGACCTGTTGCGAGACGCATCGCGTCGCGCCCAAACTGGTCGCCTCATCCGATGACCTCGACCGTTTCGCCCTTGATGATACGGCGGATATTCCCGCCTTTCATGGCTGGCGCAACACGGTATTTGGCAAGCTGGCGCGGGAGCTCAAGGCGGGCAGGCTGATAATGGGGGTTGAAGGGGGCAAGATAAAACTGATCCACGACTGAGCCGTTTACTGTTCCGGTACGGTTTTACCGGGGTTGCGAACAGGTTATGCGCAGAACTGTCCACAAGATTCTGTACCTTGGCGGTTGAGCCGGACACCGGATACGCCTAGTTTCGCTCCATTCCGCGTAGGGAGTGCAGGACGATGGCGATGGAATGGACCGAGGAGACGATCGCGCGCCTGCGTGATCTGTGGCAGCAGGGCTTGTCGACCGCCGAAATCGGGCGTCAGCTATCCGTCACCAAGAACGCGGTGGTCGGCAAGGCGCACCGTCTGGGCCTCAAGCCCCGCCCGTCGCCCATCCGCCGTGCCGCCAAGACCGCCCCACCTGCCGAAGCGGCGGCGCAGGTCGCTCCTGTCGTCAAGTCGGAAGGGACGGCCCCTGTCGTATCCGATCCGCCGCCGGTGGAGGCAGCGCCTGTCGCGGCAGTCGCTCCCCCCCCAGCCGCCGCACCGCAGGGCAACGATTCCCCTCCTTCCCCTGCCGCGCCCGCAGCCGCCGTGACCGGGGCGAAGGCGGAGCCCGCTGAACCTGCCGCCGCCGCCGCCGCGCCGGAACCCGCGCCCCGCGCAACCCGTGCCCAGCCGCGCGCCACGCGTGCGGCGCTGCGCCCGGTCAGCGAACCGCGCCGCCGCAGCAGCCAGTCGTGCTGCTGGCCGCTGGGCGATCCCGGCACGCCGGGTTTTCACTTCTGTGGGGCGACACCGCTGCCGGGCAAGCCGTACTGCGCCGAACATGCCCAGCTTGCCTATGTCAAGCTGCGCGACCGGCGCGATAACGTGGCCTGAACAATCCTTCCCGCCATCTGGACGGAACGCCATAAAAAACGCCAGGGCATTGCGGCCACTGGCGTTTTTTGTATCCGCCCGCAGTATGGGCGGATCAGGCGGCCTGTTATTCGGCGGCGGCGGGCTGCGCGGCCGGGGCCGATGCGTCCGGTGTCGTGATCATTTCAAGCTGGCCGGTTATCTGGCCGCCATCTTCCACCTTGAGCCGGCGGCACTTGGCCTTGCCCAGCAGCCGCCCGGTGGCGCGGATGGTCAGGCTGCCGCGCACGGTCAGCGTACCGTCAATGGTGCCCGCCAGTTCCGCGTCCTCGACCTCGACTTCGCCCTTGAACACGCCACCCTGCGCGATCTGGAGTTCGGAGGCGTTGATGAGCGAGGATTCGACCGTTCCCTCCACCACCAGCCGCTCGGCGTCCTGAATGGTGCCCTGCACGCTTATGCCACGGCCCACCACCAGCGTCCGGCGGTCGGTTTCCTTTTTGGCGGCCTGGGCGCCTGGCACGCCGGGGCGCGCACCTGCCGGGGTCGGGGCGGGAGTGGGCGTGGACGGAAAGGGCGGACGGGCCATGGATGCATTTTCCTTACTGGCGGGTGTGGAGGGGGAAGAAGCGCCACCGGCTGTTGCCGGACGGCCCGGCTGCGGTACGGGGGATGGCGTGGGGGTGGGTGGCTGGGCTTCGGCTGGCTTGCGTCGTCTAAACAATGTTACCCCGCTTGATTATGCTGCGCCGGAACGTGGAATGTTCCGCCTGGATGGAGGTTACGCTTTCGGGCTGGTTGCAGGCTGCTGCCCCATAATCGGTTATACGCACCCCGATCATGCCGACAAGGGCGTTAAGGGGAAGTGTCGTGAAAACATCATCCATCGCGCCCATTGCGCCGGTTAACCGCCAATGATAGCGATGCACACATCATGCGCGATATTTGAGGTTATTTCGTGGCGAATGGACGTCACGGCTGCGTACATGACGGATCAATAACGGGTAGTGGAACAGAATATGGAAAATTCGGGGCGGGCGGCGGAATGCCGGTTTGATCTGCTGGGCATCGGCAACGCGATTGTTGATGTGCTGGCGCCGGTGGAAGCTGCCTTCCCGCAGCGCAATGGCATGACGCCGGGCAGCATGACGCTGATCGACGCCGCGCGCGCCACGGCGCTGTATGGCCAGATCCGGCGTGAAAAGGAAATGGGCGGCGGTTCGGCGGCCAATACCTGCGTGGTGGCGTCCAACATGGGCGCGCGCGTGGCCTATCTGGGCAAGGTGGCGGATGATGCGCCGGGCCAGGCCTTTGGCGCGGACATGCAGGCCGCGGGGGTGTATTTCCCCTCCGCGCCGTTGCAGGGTGACGAGAGCGTGCATAACCCCACCGCGCGCTGCATCATCCTGGTCACGCCCGATGGCCAGCGCACCATGAACACCTATCTGGGCGCATGCGTCCGGTTCGGGCCGGAAGATGTGCTGGCCGATGTCGTGCGCGCATCCAAGATCATCTATATGGAAGGCTACCTGTTCGACCCCCCGGCGGCGCAGGAAGCCTTCCGCACCGCCGCGCGCATCGCGCATGAGGCGGGGCGCAAGGTGGCGCTGTCGCTTTCGGACCGTTTCTGCGTGGACCGCCATCGCGCGGCGTTCCATGACCTTGTGCGCGGGCATGTCGATATCCTGTTCGCCAATGAGGACGAGATCTGCGCGCTGTACCAGACCGATGATTTTGACGAGGCCGCGCGCCGCGTCTCCGCCGAGACGCATTTCGCCGTCCTGACCCGTTCCGAGCGCGGCAGCGTGATCATTCAGGGCCAGCAGCGCATCGTCATCGGCAGCGTGCGCACCGAGGTCGTGGATACGACCGGCGCGGGCGACGCCTATGCCGCGGGCTTCCTGGCGGGCTGGACATCGGACCGGACGCTGGCGGAATGCGGGCGGCTGGGCAGTGTCGCGGCGTCCGAAGTGATCTCGCATTATGGCGCGCGCCCGCTCATGAACATGCGCCAGGACATGGATTTCTGATTCCGGGGGCCTCCCACGGGGCCTTCTTCGGGGCGTGTGACGGGGTTGTGCGCGAAGTTTCGCGTGCAATTCGCGCCCTTCCCCGTTATCTACGCACCCACCAGCCACCCAGTCCGCCGCCGCATGCGCGGGTTTCACCCGCATGTGCCGCCGCGCCCTTATGGCGTCCGCCAAGGAAAGTCAGGTCAAGAGCAGTTATGGATATCCGCAATATCGCCATTATCGCGCACGTCGATCATGGCAAGACCACACTGGTCGATCAGCTTCTGAAACAGTCCGGGTCTTTTCGTGAGAACCAGCACGTCGCCGAACGCGCGATGGACAGCAACGACCTGGAGCGTGAGCGTGGCATCACCATCCTGGCCAAGTGCACGTCCGTGGTGTGGAAGGATACCCGCATCAACATCATCGACACCCCGGGCCATGCCGATTTCGGGGGCGAGGTCGAGCGTATCCTGAGCATGGTCGATGGCGCCGTGGTGCTGGTCGATTCCGCCGAGGGCGCGCTGCCGCAGACCAAGTTCGTGGTCGGCAAGGCGCTGGCGCGTGGCCTGAAGCCGATCGTGGTCGTCAACAAGATCGACCGTGGCGACGCCCGCCCCGACGAGGTGCATAACGAGATTTTCGACCTGTTCGCGGCCCTGGGCGCGAATGACGAACAGCTCGACTTCCCCATGCTGTACGCATCGGGCCGCCAGGGCTGGGCGGATACGGAAATCGACGGGCCGCGCAAGGACCTGTCGCCCATGTTCGACCTGATCCTGCGCCATGTCCCGCCGCCGGCGGTGAACAAGGACGCGCCGTTCGCCATGGTCGCGACCATCCTTGAAAACGACAACTTCCTTGGCCGCGTCCTGACCGGGCGTGTGGAGCAGGGCACCGCGAAGATGAACATGCCGGTGCGCGTGCTGCGCCCCGACGGTTCGGTGGTGGAAACCGGCCGCCTGACCAAGCTGCTCTCGTTCCGTGGCCTTGACCGCGTGCCGGTCGAGGAAGTCGAGGCCGGTGACATCGTGGCCGTGGCCGGCCTGTCGGAGGCGACGATTCCCGAAACGATCGCCGCCCCGGAAGTGACCGAACCGCTGCCCTCCACCCCGGTTGACCCGCCGACGCTGTCCATGACCTTCCGCCTCAATGACGGCCCGCTGGGTGGCCGCGAGGGCAAGAAGGTCACATCGCGCCAGATCCGTGACCGCCTGTTCAAGGAAACGGAAGGCAACATCGCCATCCGCGTGTCCGAAAGCCCCGAGAGCGAGGCCTTCGAGGTCGCGGGCCGTGGCGAACTCCAGCTTGGCGTGCTGATCGAGCAGATGCGCCGCGAAGGCTTCGAGCTGACCATCGGCCGCCCCCGTGTGCTGTTCCGCACGAATGAGGAAACCGGCGAGCGCGAAGAACCGTTCGAGGAAGTCCTGATCGACGTGGACGAGCCGTATTCGGGTGTCGTGGTGGAAAAGATGGCCCTGCGCAAGGGCATCATGCAGGACATGCAGCCTTCGGGCGGCGGCAAGGTGCGCCTGAGCTTCCTCATCCCCTCACGCGGGCTGATCGGCTATCATGGCGAATTCCTGACCGATACGCGCGGTTCGGGCATCATGAATCGCCTGTTCTCGGGCTACCAGCCCTATGTCGGGCCGATCGCGGGCCGTCGCAACGGGTCGCTGATCTCGTCCGAGGATGGCACGACGACACAGTATTCCCTGTTCTCGCTACAGGACCGTGGCACCCTGTTCGTCGATGCGGGCGAGAAGGTGTATGTCGGCATGATCATCGGTGAGCATTCGCGCGAGAACGATCTGGAAGTGAACCCGATTCGCGAAAAGAAGCTGACCAACATCCGCGCCGCAGGCAAGGATGAGGCCCTGCTGCTGATTCCGCCGCGCAAGATGAACCTTGAGCAGGCCATCGCCTATATCGAGGATGATGAACTGGTCGAGGTCACGCCGTCCGCCGTGCGGATCCGCAAGCGCTACCTTGACCCGCATGAGCGCAAGAAGCGCGAACGCCAGGGCACGGTTGACTGATTTCCGGCCCTCAGACCCCAGGCTGCAATCTTTAGTAATGTTTCAGTGCTTGAGATTGCGGTCATAATGGGGCAAATCTGGAATACTACCGAAATATTTAAGAATTTTAATTCGAGACGGCTTTCCTGCAACATGATATAGCAGGGAAGTCAGATCGGACGCGTCCATGCGCCCCGACTGGCGCATTGGAACAGAAATCCTGTGTTCTGGAGTATCTTTATATGATCGTTTCTCCCCGCCGTATTCTGGCCGCTCTCTCCGCAGTTGCTGTTATGGGCGTTGCCGCTCCCGTCATGGCGCAGACCGCCGCCGAGCCGACCGCCCCGGCCGTTTCCGCCCCGGCGGCCACGCCCGACGCCGCCGCTCCCGCGGCCCCCGAAGCTGGCGCCAAGAAGGAAAAGCATTCCGGCACGCATCACCATGGCAGCCATCATCATGCTGAGAAGAAGGAAGCTGCTCCCGCCGCTCCGGCCGCGCAGTAATCACGGCCAGCCCGCACGCGGCGCCCCTGCGGCGGCGCATGCGGTCGCTAACAAAAAAGCCCGGTTCACACCGGGCTTTTTTTATGTTCGGCCTGGGCCTTCAGGGTCACTCTGACAGGCCTGCCCGGGGAGCGCTGCCTCAGGCCGTCGTGTAACGATCAGGCGAGAGGTCGAGGCACGGAATCTCGGTGCGTCTGCCGCTCATCCGGTCCGCCAGCACCCGGCCTGACCCACAGGCCATGGTCCAGCCCAGCGTGCCATGGCCGGTATTGAGCCACAGGTTGGAAAAACGCCCCGCCGGGCCGATAATCGGCGTGCCATCGGGCGTGCTGGCCCGCAGTCCGGTCCAGTACACGCCCTGCGACAGGTCGCCGCCAGCCCCGAACAGTTCCGAAAAAGATAGTTCCAGCACCGCGCGCCGGTCACGGCGCAGCCGCAGGTCGTAGCCCGCCAGTTCCACGGTGCCGCCAATGCGGATACGCTCCCCCAGCCGGGTGATGGCGACCTTGTGGGTGTCATCGCACAAGGTGGAAACCGGCGCGCGCGCCGCATCGGTGACCGGCAGGGTCAGCGAATAGCCCTTGGCCGGGTAAACCGGCAGCCTCACGCCCAGCGGGCGCAGCAGCAGCGGCGAATAGCTGCCCATCGCCACCACGTAGGCATCCGCCGTCATGCGCCCGGTGGAAGTGCGCACGCCCAGGATTTCGGTGGCGGAAGCCTCCAGCGCTTCAACGGTCGTTTCAAAATGGAAGGTGACACCCAGTTCCCCCTCCGCCTTCAGGGCCAGGCGCTGGGTGAACATATGCGCATCGCCCGATTGGTCGCCGGGCAGGCGCAGCCCGCCGTGGAACAGGTGCCGGCTTTCGGACAGGCCGGGCTCATGGCGGGCGATGTCATCCGCGTTCAGGAATTCGTGGGCTATGCCGAACTGGTCCAGCAGCTTCATGTCGCGCGCGCAGCGATCCACCTGCCTGCGGGTGCGGAAAAGCTGGATCAGGCCGCGCTGCCGGTCATCATAGGTAATGCCGGTTTCCTGGCGCAGGGCATCGAGACAGTCGTGGCTGTACGCCGCCACGCGCAGCATGCGGGATTTGTTGATGTCGTAATCACGGGCGTTGCAGTTGGCCAGCACCTGCTCGATCCAGCGCAGAAGGGCCAGATCGAGGCGCGGACGGATGACAAGCGGCGCGTGGCGGCGGACCATCCACCGCAACGCCCTGCGCGGCAGGCCGGGCTCGGCCCATGGCGCGGAAAAACCCGGGGAAATCTGGCCCGCATTGGCAAGGGAGGTTTCCAGCGCGGCGGCGGGCTGGCGGTCGATGACCGAGACCTCGTGGCCTGCCTTCGCCAGGTACCATGCCGTTGTCACCCCGACCACTCCCGCGCCCAGAACGATAACTTTCATGGCTGCATCCTCCCTTGCGTCTCCACTGGGCGGGGATGCGCCACGTGGCGGGAATGGTCAACCGTTTCTGTTATGACAGGAGCGAAGGGCAGGAATCAGCCCACGGGCACGCCCTTGCTGGTCGAATATTCGAAATGCAGCGCCGTGTCGGGATGCACGATGGGGTGGATGGCGTGGGCGGCCATCGCCCCTTCGGTAAAGCCTTGCAGGATCAGCTTGAGCTTGCCCGGATAGGCCGCGATGTCACCCACCGCGAAAATGCCGGGCAGGCTGCTCTCGCACGTTGATGGCGTGACGGGAATGGTGCCGCGTAGGGTGTCGAGCCCCCATTGCGCGATCGGCCCCAGATCGGTCGCCAGCCCGAAGAAGGGCAGCAGGTGGTCGCACGCGACATGCTTGAGCGTGCCGTCAAGCGTTGCCAGATCCACGCCGGTCAGCTGCCCGTCCGTTCCGTGCAGGCCGTGAAGCTGGTAGCCGATGATCTTTTCGATCTCGCCCCGCGCCACCGCCTCATCAAGCTGGCGCAGGCTTTCGGGGGCGGCGCGGAAGCGGTCGCGTCGGTGCACCAGCCGCACGCTGCGCGCTACGTCACGCAGGGAAAGCGCCCAGTCCACCGCCGAATCCCCGCCGCCCGCGATCAGGACGTCCCTGTCCGCGAAATCGGCGCGGCGGCGGACGAAATACTGGACTCCCCCGCTGCGTTCATAGGCGTCCAGCCCCGCAAGCGGTGGCCGGTTGGGGCCGAACGCCCCCGCGCCCGCGGCGATGATGACCGCATGGGCATGGATCACATCGCCACGGCTGGTGCCAAGGCGGAACCCGCCGCGCGTGCCCTCAAGGCTTTCCACCCGGCGGCCAAGCAGGCGTGGTACGCCAAACGGTGCGATCTGGCGGTCGAGAGCGTCGATCAGCGCACCCCCTTCAATCGCGGGGTGGGCGGGAATGTCGTAAATGGGCTTTTCGGGGTACAGCGCCGCGCACTGGCCGCCGATTTCATCCAGTGCGTCGATCAGGATGCATTTCAGCTTGAGCATGCCGCATTCGAAGGCCGCGAACAGCCCGGCGGGGCCCGCGCCGATAATGGCGACATCGGTGACGTGCGTGGGGGTGGAGGGCATGGTCATGTCCGGCTCTGGTGTCCCGCAATCCATGGTCTGGTTAAGGCGTATATCGGCTGTGGTTTTGCGGCGTTGTCCGTCCGTGCGCAAGTCCCGGCCGCGTTGTTTTTCATTGCCGCCCGTCCGCCCCGCCTGTGTGCCCCCCTTGTGCGCGGGTGGGGGGTGGGGGCACAATCGCCGCATGGGCCATACCCCTTTTCAGGAACCGGGAAACGTGACGGACATACGTGAAATTCCCCTGCCGGACGCACAGGCCACGGCGGCGCTGGGCCGTGCGCTCGCGGCGCTGCTCAGGCCGGGTGACGCGGTGCTGCTGGAGGGGGATCTGGGCGCGGGCAAGACCACGCTGGCCCGCGCGCTGCTGCGCGCGCTGTGCCGTGATGCGGAAATGGAGGTGCCAAGCCCGTCCTACACGCTGGTTCAGGTCTATGACGCGCCGGTGGCGGAAGTCGCGCATTTTGACCTGTGGCGTCTTGACGGACCGGATGGGCTGCATGAACTGGGATGGGATGATGCCTGTGAAGGGATCGTCCTTGTGGAGTGGCCCGAGCGCCTGGGTCCGCTCACGCCACCGGGTGCGCTGTGGGTGCACCTGCTGGCCGATGCGGCGGGGGGACGGATCGCACGCCTTTGCGGGTGGGGCACACGGCTTGCGCTGCCGGGAAATCTGTTGAGTGGAGATGAATCATGGGCGTGAATATCCCCGCCACCGCCATGGTTTTCGCCGCGGGCGTGGGGCGGCGGATGCGACCGTTGAGCGAATCGGTGCCCAAGCCGCTGCTGCATGTGGCGGGCCAGCCGATTCTGGACCACCTGCTTGACCGGCTGGAAGCGGCCGGGGTGAAGCGGGTCGTGGTCAACGCCCACTGGCGGCCCGACGCCATCCGCGATGCCCTGCACGCCCGGGCGGCCAGCGGGCGCGGGCCACGAACGGTGGAACAGGCCGAGCCCGACCTGCTGGAAACCGGCGGAAGTGCCGCCGCCGCCCTGCGCGCGGGGCGGCTGGGGCCGGATCCGTTCTTCCTCCTCAATGGGGATGTGATGTGGCTCAACGGCCCGGTGCCCGCCCTGCGGCGGCTGGCGGCCGCGTTCGATCCCGACGGCATGGATGCCCTGCTGCTGCTCGGCCCCATGACCCGCGCCTTTGGCGAGGTGGGGCATGGTGATTTCGCCGTTGACGTACACGGCAGGCCCCGCCGCCCGCGGGCGGGTGAGATCACGCCCTATGTCTTCACGGGGGTGCAGATCGTCTCGCCCCGCCTGTTCGAGTACGCGCCGCAGGGTGGGTTCAGCATGAACCAGCTATGGGATCGCGCCATCGAGGCGGGCAGGCTGGGGGTGATCGTGCATGATTCGCTGTGGTTCCACCTGTCCCGCCCGGCGGATATCGACGCCGCCGAGCGTGTGCTCCACGCCGCCCTGAACCCGGACCCGGACAATGACATATGACCGGACGGAACAGTGAGCGCGCATGTGGCCGTGTGGCGGTTGTCCCGCCGCATGTGCCGTTTGTGGACCAGATCGCCGCGCGCTGGCTGGATCAGGCCGGTCATGACCCGCAGGAATGTGGCGCGGGCCTGATCCTGCTGCCCAGCCGCCGTGCCGCCCGGGCGTTGACCGAAGCCTTCGTGCGGCAGGTCGATGGCCGTCCCATCCTGTTGCCGCGCATAGCCCCCATCGCCGCGCTGGATGAGGCGTCGCTCGCCCTGTCGGGACAGAGCGCGCTGGACCTGCCGCCCGCCGTTGACCCCATGCGGCGGCTGGCGACCCTCACGCTTCTGGTCATGCAGGCGGGCAGGGCGTTTGGCGATGTGCAGGGCGTGGACCAGGCATGGCCACTGGCGCGCGCGCTGGCGGACCTGATGGATGAGGCGGAATGGGCCGAATGCGACCTGTGCGAACGCCTGCCTCTGGCGGCGGATGGGGATTTTGCCCGTCATTGGCACCTGACGCTGAAATTCCTGTCCATCGTGACCCGTGTCTGGCCCACATGGCTGGCCGAACAGGGGGTGATGAACCCGGTCGCGCGCCAGACCGCGCTGCTGCATGCGCAGGCCGCGCGCTGGCAGGACACCCCGCCGCCGCCGGGTTATCCCGTATGGGCGGCCGGTTTTTCCGATGCCGTGCCTTCCACCATCGCCATGCTGCGCGCCGTGCTGGACCTGCCGGACGGGCTGCTGGTACTGCCCGGCGTGGACATGGCGTGCGCGGAGGAGATCTGGCGGCACCTGCCCCCCGACCACCCGCAGGCGGGCACCGCCCACATGCTGGCGGAACTGGGCGTGGAGCGCGCCTGCATGGAACAGTGGACAACCCTGCCGCCGGATTGCGTGGCCAGCAGCCCCGTCGCACGGGCGGGGCTGCTTTCACGCGCGCTGCTGCCCGCCCATGCGCTGGCGCAGTGGCGTGAACCCGATGGCCCGGTGGATGCGCCGGGCCTGTCCGTGCTGCGCAGCCGCGACCAGCAGGAGGAAGCCGCCGCCATCGCACTGGTGTTACGGCAGGTGCTTGAACAGCCCGGCAGGCGCGCGGCCCTTGTCACGCCCGATCGCGCGCTGGCCGGGCGCGTGGCGACGGAACTGGCGCGCTGGGGCGTGGTGGCGGATGACAGTGCGGGCGAAAGCCTGCTGGCGGTGCCGCAGGCCGCGTTCGTGCGGCTGATCGTGCAGGCGGTCGATAGTGGCCTTTCGCCCGTGGCCCTGCTCTCGGTCATCAAGCACCCGCTGGCGGCATGCGGGCTTTCGCCGGGCAACTGCCGGGCCAGTGCGCGCCAGCTCGAACGTCTGGTACTGCGCGGTCCCGCCCCGCCACCGGGCATCGCCGGGCTGCGCGGCGCCTTGCAACGCGCGGCGGAAGACCCGCATGGCGCACTGGCCGACGCCCCGGATGCGCCGGAGGAAATCAGCGCCTTCATCACCCGGCTGGAAACGGTTTTCGGCCCGCTCCTGGCCCTGCCGCGTAATGCCATGGTTCCGGTCCCGACCCTGCTTGCGGCCCTGGTCGAGACCGCGCAGGCGCTGGCCACGACCGACACCACCGACGGGGCCGAACGGTTATGGGCGGGGGAGGAAGGCAATGCGCTGGGCCAGCATCTCAGCGCCCTGCTGGCCTGGTGCGATGTGCTGCCCGACTCCCGCCTTGGCGCGCTGGAGGGGCTGCTGGCGTCCTCCCTCGCGGGTATGACGGTGCATGGCCGCCAGGCCGTGCGGGGGCGTGATGGCACGATGGTGCATCCACGCGTGCTGATCTGGGGCCTGCTCGAGGCACGGTTGCAGACGGCGGACACCATCGTACTGGGCGGGCTGGTGGAAACCGTGTGGCCCCCCGCGACGGATCCGGGGCCATGGATGAGCCGGCCCATGCGCGCGCGCGTCGGCCTGCCCTCACCGGAATGGGGGATCGGGCAGGCCGCGCATGACTTCGTCTCATGCGCCTGTGCCGCGGACCATGTGGTGCTGTCGGTTCCGTCCCGGCGGCAGGGCGCGCCCACCGTGCCCGCGCGCTGGCTGGTGCGGCTTGACGCCTATCTGGCCGGTCATGGGCGCGCGCTGCCCGCCCACCCGGCGCTGCGCTGGCTGGACTGCCTTGACCGCCCGGAAGGGGCGCCCATGCCTGTTTCCCCGCCCCGGCCCTGCCCGGCGGTGGGCCTGCGGCCCCGCAGCCTGTCGGTGACCGAGATCGAGACATGGATGCGTGATCCCTACGCCATCTACGCCCGGCGCGTTCTCAGGCTGCGGCGGCTCGCGGATCTGGAGGAACTGGCCGACGCCGCCGATTATGGGCAGATCGTGCACGCGGCGCTTGAACGCTGGTTCCGCGCCCATCCCTCCGACTGGCCGGAAGGGGGGGCAAAACAGATGCAGGCCGTCTTTGCCGACGTGCTGCGCGAGACAGGGCTGCGTCCGGCTCTTGCGGCATGGTGGGCGCCCCGGCTTGAGCGCATTGCGGCGTGGTGCGCCGGGACGGAGGCTGCGCGCCACGCCACGGGCGGCCCCCGCACGGTGCTGACGGAACAGAGCGGCCGGATACGGCTGGAGGATGTGCCCGGCGGCCCGTTCACCCTGCGCGGGCGCGCGGACCGGATCGACCTGCATGGCGATGGCGGGCTGAGCCTGTTCGATTACAAGACCGGCACCCTGCCCGCGCGGCGCAGCGTGGTGGAAGGCTGGCAGTCGCAGCTTGTGCTGGAGGCCGCGATGATTGAAAGCGGGGGCTTTCCGCCCCCCGTCGCGGGCACGGTGGCGGAGCTCGTGTACTGGCGGCTGACCGGCGGCCACGTGCCGGCGCAGGTGCTGGAGGTGGCGCGGGGCGAGGAACTGGCGGAACTCATCGCCGGGTGCCGGGCGGGGCTGCACGCGCTGGTTACGGCGTATGACAGCCCGGACCAGCCTTACCTGTCCCATCCCTTTCCCGGTGAGGAGCCGCGTTTTGCCGATTACGCGCATCTGGCGCGCGTGGCGGAATGGAGTGCGGCGCGTGAGGAGACGAGCGGATGAACGAGGCCGTGATGCCCGGCGGCGGGGCGGATGCGATCAGCCTTGCAAACCGCAGCCAGATGCAGGCTTCGGATCCGCGGGCCTCGGTGTTCGTGTCGGCCTCGGCGGGGAGTGGCAAGACCAAGCTGCTGATCGACCGGCTCCTGCGCCTCATGCTCCCGCGTGAGATACCCGACCGCGAGGGCACGCCGACACGCGTGCCCGGCAGCGACCCCGCCCGTATCCTGTGCCTGACCTTTACCAAGGCGGCGGCGGCGGAAATGTCCATCCGCCTGCAGAACCGCCTGGGCCAGTGGGTCATGCTGCCCGATGCGGAACTGGACGGGGAACTGGCCCGCCTGTCCGTTCCCGTGGATGAGCACACGCGCCGCGTCGCGCGCGAACTGTTCGCCCGCGTGCTGGACCTGCCCGGCGGCATGCGCATCGGCACCATCCATGCCTTCTGCCAGTCCTTGCTGCGGCGGTTCCCGGTCGAGGCCGCGATCAGCCCGCATTTCACCCTGATCGAGGAAACTGACGCCCGTCTGGCCCAGCGCGCGGCGGTGGAAGACGTGGTGCAGCGTGGCGGCCCGGCGGTGGCCATGCTGGCGGGGCAGGTGGGAATGGGCGAGTTCACGACGCTCATCGCACATCTTCAGGCCCAGTCGCGGCGTATGCTGCCGGTGGCGCGCCGCTGGGTGGCGGACCGCGCGGGGGTGGAAGCCGCCTTGATGCGCCTGCTGGGCATAAGCGGGCGGAACGAGGCTGAAATCCTGCAGCAGGCCTGCGCCGCCATTCCCGACGGGGATGGGTTGCGCGACGGGCTGCGCCATGTCGCGCATGAGGGTTCGCCCACGGTGCGCAAGCAGGCCGAAGCCATGCTGGCATGGCTGGGCTCGGATGTTGAAACCCGTGCGCAGCAATGGGCCGACTGGCGCAACGCGCTGGTGACGCGCGACGGCGCACCGCGCAAACGCGGCGGCCTGAACCCCAGGATGGAGGCCGCATGCCCCGCGCTGGCCGACAGCCTGCTGGCCGAAGCCGCGCGCGTGATCGGGATCGAGGGCCAGTTGCGCGCCATTACCGTGTTCGAACTGACCTGCGCGCTGCTGGACGTGGCCCAGCCGGTGCTGGAGCGTTACGCCACGCGCAAGAGCGCGCAGGGCATGGTGGATTATGATGACCTGATCGACCGCACGCTCGACCTGCTGCGCGACCCGGGTGCGGCATGGGTGCTGTACAAGCTTGATGGCGGCATCGACCACCTGCTGCTCGACGAGGTGCAGGACACATCCCCCGACCAGTGGGCCATCGCCGGTGGGCTGACGGCGGAATTCTTTGCCGGTGAAGGCACGCATGATGCCGATGGCTGCCCCCGCACCATCTTCGCGGTGGGGGATTACAAGCAGTCGATCTATTCCTTCCAGGGCGCGGACCCGGCGGCGTTCCGCGCCTGGCGGCAGCGTTTCCGCCACAGCGCGGCCGCGGCCCATGTGCCATGGCGTGAACCCGCGCTGACCGTCTCCTTCCGCTCCACGGCGCCCGTACTGCATCTGGTGGACAGCGTTTTCGCCAACCCCGCCGCCGCGCGCGGCGTAGTGGAGCCTGATGGCACCATTCCCGCCCATGTCACCGCCCGGCCGGGGCAGGGGGGGCGCGTGGAAATCTGGCCGCCCGTACCCGTGGTGCCCGACGGGACGGATGTGAACCCGTGGATGGCGCCACGGCAGAATGCCGGGCAGTCCACCGCGCAGCAGCGTCTGGCGGATACGCTGGCGGCCTGGATCGCGGCCGAACTGCGCCGTCCCGCCCCGGCGGGGGAAGCGCCCCTGACGCCGGGTGACGTGCTGATTCTCGTGCCGCGCCGCTCTGCCTTCGCGCGCGCGCTGATCCGCGCGCTCAAGACCCATGACGTGCCGGTGGCGACACTGGTGCGCACCGTGCTGACCGACCAGCTTGCGGTGCGCGACCTGATGGCGCTGTGCGCCGCACTCCTGCTGCCGCAGGACGACCTGACGCTGGCCTGCGTGCTGACCTCGCCGCTGGGCGGGCTGGATGATCCCTCGCTCATGCATCTGGCGACGGGACGCGACGGCCAGCCATTATGGGCGGTGCTGCGGGCCCGCCATGGCGAACGGCCCGACTGGTCCACGGCCTGGCATGTCCTCAACACCCTGTTCCGGCAGGTGGATTACGCGACTCCGTACCAGATTCTGGCCGAAGCCCTCGGCCCGCTGGGCGGTCGTGCGCGCCTGCTGGCCCGGCTGGGGCCGGAAGCGGTGGAGCCGGTTGATGAACTGCTCTCCGCCGCCCTGCGGTTCGAGGAGACGCACGCCATCTCGCTTCAGGGGTTCCTGCACTGGCTCAACGCATCGGATGAAACGGTGCGCCATGAACCCGATGCCTCGGCCAACATGGTCCGCGTCATGACCGCGCACGGGGCCAAGGGGTTGCAGGCGCGCCTGGTCATCCTGCCCGACACCATCGCAACCCCCCGCGCCGATACCGGCGTGTTATGGAAAACCGATGACCGGACCAAGCTGGACATCCCGATATGGGTGCCCCGGCGCGAACTGGTGACGGACCTGACCGCCAGCCTGCAGGAAAAGATCAGGCAGGACGCGGCGGAAGAATACAACCGGCTGCTCTATGTCGCCCTGACGCGCGCCAGCGACCGGCTGGTCATATGCGGCTGGGAACCACGCCGGGGCGTGCCCGGCGGGTGCTGGTACGACCTGTGCCGCAAGGGGTTCGAGGGCGCGGGTGTCCGCGCGCAACCTTTTGATCTGGGCTGGGAAGGTGAAACCCTGGTGCTGGAGGAAGAGCGCGTACGCCCGCCCGCGCCGGGCGAGCTGCCCCAGACCGGCGCGCAGCCGCCCTGTCCGCCCACGCCCCCGCTGCCGCACTGGATGGGCCATGCGCCGTTGTGGCAGCCCGTCAGGCCCGCGGTGGAGGAACCGCTCGCCCGCCCGCTGGCGCCCAGCCGGCCCGATGACATCGCCCTTGGCCCCCAGCCGGCCGTACGTTCGCCGCTCCTGTCCGCCAGTACGGTGCGGGAGCGGGCGGACGGCGTCAGCCAGCGCGCCCGCGCCCTGCAACGCGGCCAGTTGGTGCATGCCCTGTTGCAATACCTGCCCGACTGCCCGGCAGACGCGCGCGCGGAGCTTGCCCATGCATGGCTGTCGCGCCCGGCGGCGGGGCTGGAGCCTGCGGCATGTGATGAACTGGTGGCCCAGGTGCTGGCGGTGATGGACAGCCCGGAACTCGCGGCCCTGTTCGCGCCCGGCAGTCGGGCCGAACAGCCGCTGGCCGGTATCGTGGGCCAGCAGGTGATCGTGGGGCAGGTGGACCGGATGGCGGTCGGCGCGGATACGGTCACGGTGTGTGATTTCAAGACCAATCGCCACCCCCCGGCCGATGTGGCGCATACCCCCGTACTCTACCTGCGGCAGATGGCGGCTTACCGCGCGTTGCTGCGCGGTGTCTATCCGGGCAGGCGGGTCGTGTGCGCGCTGGTCTGGACGGAGGGCGTGCGCGTTGACATCCTGCCCGCCCCCCTGCTGGACCGCAACGCGCCGGATCGGGTGGGGACAAAGGATGGGGGGCAGTCTTGACCGCATGCGCCAACGTGGCCATGTCAGTAGGTCAGCGGGCAGCTCCGGCTGCCACAAAGGAGAGATGAAGCGATGAGCGAAAACACGATTGCCGTCAGTGATGACCAGTTCAAGAAGCTTGTTCTGGAATCAAAGGAACCCGTTCTGGTCGATTTCTGGGCGGAATGGTGTGGTCCGTGCAAGATGATCGCCCCGGCGCTGGATGAAATCGGCGCGGAAACCAAGGGCAGGATGACCGTGGCCAAGGTCAATATTGATGAAAACCCCCGCACGCCCAACGATTATGCCGTGCGCGGCATCCCCACGCTGATCCTGTTCAAGGATGGCGCGCCGGTGGCCACCCAGACAGGGGCCATGCCCAAGAGCCAGCTCAAGGCATGGGTCCAGAGCAAGATCGGCTGAAGCCTGTGCGGATGTGGCCCGTCAGCGGGTGCGGGCCACGTCCGTCCATGTCGTGGGGGTGGCCCCGGCATGCGCCAGCCCCGAGCGGAAGCCCGGCGCGCAGAGCGCGCGGAATTCCGCTTCGTGTTCATAGGTCGGCATGAGCCGCTGGAGCAGGCGGTTTTTCGCCGTGGCCGGGTGGAAATAGATTTCCGACAGGCCATCGGGCAGGTGGGCGGCCAGCGCCGAGACACGCCCGGTGGTCATGTGCCCGCTCCAGGCCAGCCCGAAGCACCAGTCATTCGTGACCAGACCGGCCCTGTGTGCCTGATGGCGCAGCAGCGCCGTCCAGCGCCGCAGCGCCGCGTCCCCCAGCGTATCGGTATAGGTCCCGGCGGCGTAAAGGGGTTCGGGCGGTTCCAGCGGCACGCGCACGGCGCGCAGGCCGTGGCGCAGCCCGCTCTCGATCAGGTAGCGCCCCACGGTGGGGTGCAGGTGCATGTGCTTGTGGGCATTGGCATGGTCCAGCGCCAGCCCCGTTGCGGCAAAGGCGCGGAACTGGGCCTCGATCTCGGCGGCGAGTTCACGGCGCACGGCGGGGCGGAAGAAATATTCGACACCCAGCTTCAACTGGTCGGAGGGGAACTGCCCGTCCTGCGGCACCAGGAGCGGAATGTCGGCAGGCGGCAGCGTGGCCGGTCCCTCGATCGCGACAAGGTGCAGCCCGACCCGCAGGTCCGGCAGTTTTTTCGCGCGGCGTATGGCGTCGGCCGTGGCGGGGCCCGCCACCATCAGGCTCGCGGTTGACAGCAATCCGTCCCGATGGGCGATCTCGATGGCTTCGTTGACTTCCTCGGACAGGCCGAAGTCATCGGCGGATATGATGACGCGCTTCATACTGGAAAACCGGATGGCTTGAAAAAACAAATGCCGGAACCCGAGGGTTCCGGCACAGGGGGCATGGCCCGATCAGGCGGCGCGGCGTTCGCGCAGGAACTGGAAGAACTCCACCCCTTCGCGCAGGCGGCGCTTCATCATCTGCGGGGAACGGACCATCTCGTTTACGATCGAGGCGATCTTGGGCGCGCGGAAGTAGAACTTCCGGTAGAATTCCTCCACGCTCTGGAAAATTTCCGTGTGCGAGAGGTGCGGATAGTGGAGCGGCGCGATCTGCACGCCGTTTTCATCCAGAAGTTCGGCGTTCTTTTCGTCCAGCCAGCCATTTTCGGTCGCCTGCTGGTGCAGGAACGTGCCGGGATAGGGCGCGGCGAGCGAGACCTGCAGCGTGTGCGGGTTGATCTCGGTTGCGAACTTGATGGTTTCCTGAATGGTTTCCTTCGTCTCGCCCGGCAGGCCAAGGATGAAGGTGCCATGGATCTTGATGCCGAGTTCGTGGCAGTTCTTGGTGAACTCGCGCGCGGTCTCGACGCGCAGGCCTTTCTTGATGTTGTGCAGGATCTGCTGGTTGCCGCTTTCGTAACCGACCAGCAGCAGGCGCAGGCCGTTCGCCTTCAGCACTTCCAGCGTCTTGCGCGGCACGTTCGCCTTGGCGTTGCACGACCAGGTGATGCCCATCTTGCCCAGTTCTTTGGCAATGGCTTCGGCGCGCGGCAGGTCATCGGTGAAGGTGTCGTCGTCGAAGAAGAATTCCTTCACCTGCGGGAAATACTGCTTCGCCAGCCGGATTTCGGCCGCCACATGCTCGGGGCTGCGGGTGCGGTAGTGGTGTCCGCCCACCGTCTGCGGCCACAGGCAGAACGTGCAGCGCGACTTGCACCCACGACCCGTATAGATCGAGATGTAGGGGTGCATGAGGTAGCCGATGAAGTAATCCTCGATCTTGAGGTCGCGCTTGTACACCTCGGTCACGAACGGCAGGCTGTCCATGTCCTCGATCATGGCGCGGTCGCGGTTATGGACGATCACGCCCTCGCTGTTGCGCCACGAAATGCCGTCAACATCCTTCCAGTCGCGTCCTTCGGCCATTTCCTTGATGGTGAAGTCGAACTCGTTGCGCGCCACGAAATCGACCGGCGGGGCGTTGAGCAGGCTTTCCTCGGGCTGGACGGCCACTTTCGCGCCGACCATGCCGATCTTGACGTTCGGGTTCGCATCCTTGAGCATCTGGGCCACGCGCACATCCGACGCAAAGGACGGGGTGGAGGTGTGCATGATGACGAGATCGCGGTTGCGCACGTCTTCCAGAATCGGCTCCATGCCCATGCGCGCGGGGGGCGCGTCGATCAGGCGGCTGCCCTCGACCATCGCCGCCGGCTGCGCCAGCCACGTCGGATACCAGAACGACTTGATTTCCCGCTTGGCCTGATAGCGGGAACCGGCCCCGCCATCGAATCCGTCAAACGAAGGCGGCTGGAGAAACAGGGTTTTCATCATGCTACGCGTATCCTCGGGTTCTGGCGGGGAACGGGGTTCCCTTATGACCCGTTCTTATTGATGACAAGGTGGTATTCTACAGCAGTTCAACCTGCCAGCGGTGGATCAGTCACCGGGGGAAGCCGGCTGGGATCGTGATGTCATAACTGAATGCGGTGTGACATGCATCGTCTGTCCGCGCCAGGCAACCCGGGTGCCGGTCACGCTGCCCACCATCACCGCGGCCGATATCCAGTCGCGCAGCGGCAGGAGCAGTAACGGCAGCAGGCTGCGCTGCGCCAGCGCCCGGTCCAGGATGAGCGAACATACCGCCCGCCATCCCCAGGCACCAAGAAAGAAAAACCATGTCCACGTCGCATGTGGCGCCAGCAACACGGCCACGGTAGCCCAGAACAGGGGCAACTGGATGGCCGAGGCGGCATAGCCGGCCGACTCCAGCGTCTTGACGGTCCGGCCCCAGCGCAGTTCATGCGCCAGAACCTCACGCATCGCCGTCTCGCCCACCGTGGTCCATGTCATGCACGCGGCGATGGCGATGTCCTTGCCACGTTCACGTACATAGCGGCCAAGGATCGCGTCATCGGCCACGTGGGGCACCAGGGCTTCAAGCCCGCCGATCGCATCGAGCATGGAACGGCGCAGCGCCATGGTCGCCCCAAGGCAGTCCTGCCGGCCGAGATAGCGCGACAGCATGACGCCGGGCAGGAAATTGTGGTTGATCTGGCATGCGGCCAGCAGGCGCGGCACGGTGGCGGAGGCCGGAAGCCCGGCATAGAGCGTGGTGACCAGCCCCACATCGGGCGGCACCAGCGCGCCGACCACATGGCGCAGATAGTCGGGAGCGACATGAATGTCGGAGTCGGAAATGACCAGCACATCATGCTTCACGCGGGTCATGATGTTGATCAGGTTGCCGATCTTGCGGTTGACCCCATGGAAGGTAGGGTCGATGACCAGTTCCATCTGCACGTCGGGATGGCGTTCCATCAGGCGGCGCACGATGGGAATGGCGGCGTCTTCTTCCGCCTGCACGCCAAAGATGATCTGCATCTGCGGATAGTCCTGCGTGCAGAAGCTCTCCAGAGCTTCCTCCAGCAGGGGTTCGTTGCCGTGCAGGGGCTTGAGCACGGAGACCGGAGGCATAGGCACCGACCGGTCCACCCGTTTTTCCTGCCAGCGGAAACGCGAGACCAGAAAAGTGCCTAGCGCTGCCTGCATGCACCCGGCGGCCGCAATGGTTGCGGCCAGTCCGGCGGGTGAAACAAGAGCGTTGAAAACAGACATTATCTTTCCGGCAAGGTCCCGCGCATGGTGCGAATCACAAAAGGGTATCGGGGAAGTACGATATCAGTCTTCCGAGAATGCCTTGATTTTTTTCTGTAGCAGGTTTGTGAGTTTCTGCACATTCCCACTGGCCAGCGCGGAGCTGAAATCGGCGCGCTGCGCCGCAACCTGGCTGATATGGGCGTTGAGCAGCACATCGACGATCTGCCAGCCCTTCGCGCCGGAGCGCATCACGTAATTGATTTCCGTGCCACTCGGGTCATCCGAGGAACCGATATGCGTTATAACAATCCGGTCGTCGCCAACGGGGGAAGGGGTCACGCCCGGCTCGATGGTGAAGCGCGCGTCGCTGCCCGGCTTGAAGCTGGAAACATAGCGGGCGATGGTGAACTGGCGGAATGTGGCCAGCAGGGCCTGCTTCTGGTCATCGGGCAGCCCGGCATAGCGCGGCCCGACGGAGGAGGCGAGCACGGCTTCTATGTTATAGGCATGGTCGATGGCGGGAGCCAGCATCTGGGCGCGCTGGTCAAAGGTGCCGCTGGCCTTGGCCTGAACGCGGTCAAGGGCTGCATACAGCGCCTTGATCGGCTCCTGCACCTGCGCGTCGCCCGCGCTGGCGGCCTGGGCCGCGGGAATGGGCAGGACAGCCGGAATGACCGGTGCCGCCATAAGTCCGGCGCAGAGCGCCAGCGATGTGGTTTTCAGGACATGTTTCATAGCTGTCATGATTTCGGTCCGTTTGCTGTCTTTAGCAAGGGCTGCGTCATGCTGATTCCGACACCCAGCGCATCGAGTGCGGTATTGGTAATGGCAAGCGCATCCAGCCCGGCCTCATGGTACTGGGCGGGCTGGGTGTTGTGGTCGATGAAGCGGTCGGGCAGGGTCATGGGGCGGAAGCGCACGCGGTCCAGCAGGCCGGTCCGGGCCAGGTGTGTCATGACATAGCTGCCGAAGCCGCCCACCGACCCTTCCTCGATGGTGATCAGCACGGCGTGGTTGCGCGCAAGCTGCTCGACCAGGGCGGTGTCGATCGGCTTGGCGAAGCGGGCGTCGGCCACCGTGGGGGACAGGCCCTGCGCGGCCAGCATGTCCGCCGCCTTCAGCGCCTCCCCCAGCCGTGGGCCGAGCGAGAGGATGGCGATGCCGCCCTGCTCGGGGCCCGACTGGCGGGCCATCTCGCGCACGATTCGCCCGCGCCCGATCTCCAGCACCTCGCCCGCCGCCGGAAGGTCCAGCCCCAGCCCGTTGCCGCGCGGGTAGCGCAGCGCGATCGGGCCTTCGTCAAACGCGACGGAGGTCGCGGTCATGTGCAGCAGTTCCAGCTCCGTGCTGGGCGCCATGATGGTCATGCCCGGCAGGCAGCCAAGATAGGCGATGTCGAACGACCCGGCATGGGTCGCGCCATCGGCCCCCACCAGCCCCGCGCGGTCGATGGCGAAGCGCACCGGCAGCTTCTGCAGCACCACGTCATGCATCACCTGATCATAGGCGCGCTGGAGGAAGGTGGAGTAGATGGCGCAGAACGGGCGCAGCCCCTCCGTCGCCATCCCGGCGGCGAAGGTGACGGCATGCTGCTCGGCAATGCCGACATCGAAGAAGCGGTCGGGATAGGCTTTGGCGAATTTGTCCAGCCCCGTGCCCGAGGGCATGGCGGCGGTGACGGTGACGATGCGGTTGTCCGTCGCGGCCTGGCGGATCAGTTCGCGCCCGAAGACCGAGGTATAGCTTGGCGGGCCGGGCGGGGCCTTTTTCTGCTCGCCCGTCACCACGTTGAATTTGGACACGGCGTGGTATTTGTCGCCAGCCGATTCGGCCGGGGTGTAGCCACGCCCCTTTTCGGTAATCACATGGACCAGCACGGGGCCGACATCTTCCGCGTCACGCAGGTTGCGCAGGATGTGGACAAGCTGGTTCATGTCATGCCCGTTCACGGGGCCGACATAGTAAAAGCCCAGTTCCTCGAACAGCGTGCCGCCGGTCATGATGCCGCGCGCGTATTCATCCGCCTTCTTCGCGGTGCGTTCCAGCCGGCCCGGCAGGCGTTTGGCCATCTTGCCCGCAAGCTCGCGCAGGCCAAGGAACTTGCGCGAGGACATGAGCCGCGACAGGTAGTTCGACATCGCGCCCACGGGCGGGGCGATGGACATCTCGTTATCGTTGAGCACCACGATCAGGCGTTCGGCGCCCGGCCCGCAATGCGAGGCGTTGTTCATCGCCTCGTACGCCATCCCTGCCGAGATCGAGCCGTCCCCGATCACCGCGATCACGTTGCGCTCACGGTAGGAGGGGTCTTCCTCCGCGCGCAGGTGGTGGGCGACGGCCATGCCGAGCCCCGCGGAAATGGAGGTGGAGGAATGGGCCGCGCCGAAGGGGTCGTATTCGCTCTCGCTGCGGCGCGTGAAGCCCGAAAGCCCGCCCGGCTGGCGCAGGGTGCGGATCCGCTCGCGCCGCCCGGTCAGGATCTTGTGCGGATAGGCCTGGTGGCCGACATCCCAGATCACGCGGTCATCGGGGGTGTCGAACACGGCATGCAGCGCCACGGTCAGCTCAACCACGCCCAGCGACGCCCCAAGGTGCCCCCCGGTGGTGGAGACCGCGTCGATCGTCTCCGAGCGCAGTTCATCCGCAAGCTGCCGGAGCTGCTCCACAGAAAGGTTGCGCAGGTCATGCGGCATACGCACGCGGTCAAGCTGCGCATAGCGCCCGAGCGTCGGAATCGCGGGTTTGGGCTGATCCATGATATTCGCGTCCATTGTTCTGCGTTGGCCCTTTCCCGGTGTGCAGGGGCGGAACCAACCCGGTTTCCGGTTGGCCGGCCCGGCACCCGTGCGGGGGCGGACCGGACTGCCCCGGCGGCGATGAATGGCGGCTCATGGCACGAAAACCATGGCGACCGTAGCGTAATCGCGTTGTGTTACTCCGATTAAGTATGCAAATACAGTCTCTAATTCCCGGACTGTTGTTAATTGGCCACACCAGCGGTGATAGCAATTGAATACAGGATGGTTTTTGTCCTATACCCTCCCGAAAGGCTTCATGTGTCGTACAAGTCCGCAACCTCGGCATGCTCTGGATGCAGGGCTGAGTCAGGTTGGGCTTGTTTTCTCGTAGGTGGATGTGACCATAGTCCAGCCTACCAGACTTGAAATATGAGACCGGCGGTTGGGCCGGTGCAGGAGCAGAGGTTTCATGGCCGTTCCGATTATGCAGGCAGTCCGCGTCGGTGCCTATGTTGTCAAGCAGCACGTTACGCGGCGCAAACGTTATCCGCTCGTGCTGATGCTCGAGCCCTTGTTCCGCTGCAACCTGGCCTGCGCCGGGTGTGGCAAGATCGATTATCCCGCCCAGATCCTCAATCAGCGCCTGAGCGTTCAGGAATGCCTTGATGCGGATACCGAGGCCGGTGCGCCGGTCATTGCCGTGGCCGGTGGCGAGCCGCTGCTGCACAAGGAAATGCCCGAGATCATTCGCGGGCTGATCGCGCGCAAGAAGTACGTATATCTGTGCACGAACGCCCTTCTTCTGGAAAAGAAGATGGACGATTACGAGCCCAGCCCCTTCTTCTCGTGGGATGTGCATCTTGATGGCGACCCGGAGATGCATGACGCCTCCGTCTGTCAGGACGGCGTGTACGAACGCGCGGTCGCGGCGATCAAGAAGGCGAAGGCCCGTGGTTTCCGCGTGTCGATCAACTGCACCCTGTTCGACGGGGCCGATCCCAAGCGCGTCGCGGCCTTCTTTGATGAAGTGATGGCCATGGGCGTGGACGGCATCATGACCGCGCCGGGCTATGCCTATGAGCGCGCGCCGGATCAGGAGCACTTCCTGAACCGCCAGAAGACCAAGCAGCTCTTCCGCGACATCTTCCGCCTTGGCAAGGGCAAGAAGTGGCGCTTCACGCAGTCGCCGCTGTTCCTGAACTTCCTTGCGGGCAACGAGCAGTACCACTGCACGCCGTGGGGCAAGCCGCTGCGCAACCCGTTTGGCTGGCAGCGCCCGTGCTACCTGCTGGGCGAAGGCTACGCCAAGAGCTTTGAAGAACTCATGGCCGATACCGAATGGGATGCCTACGGCACCGGCAATTATGAAAAATGCGCCGACTGCATGGTCCATTCGGGTTACGAGTCAACGGCTGTGATGGATGCGGTCCGTCGCCCCTGGCACA
The DNA here is from genome assembly GCF_021295395.1 of Komagataeibacter sp. FNDCR2. Classification (NCBI taxonomy): domain Bacteria; kingdom Pseudomonadati; phylum Pseudomonadota; class Alphaproteobacteria; order Acetobacterales; family Acetobacteraceae; genus Komagataeibacter; species Komagataeibacter sp. FNDCR2. Next base: position 1,688,155 of record NZ_JAIWOU010000001.1, on the reverse strand, counting down.
TCGCCAAGGTCGCGCTGTTCGGGCCCGAGACGGAAAAGCCCATGGTTCCGGAAATCTCGCTGGAACACCAGCGCCCGGCTGAATACGTCTTTACCCAGCACGTCGATACCAAGATGGCGGAACTCGCGGCCCGCAAGAAGCCGGCGGCCCCCCCGCGCGTGAACAAGGTGTCCGCGCCGGCTGAAACGGCTGACGCCGCCGACTGACGGCAGGCGGATCCGCCCCACGCGGGGCGACATCAGGGAAAAGGCGGAGCCATGGGGTTCCGCCTTTTCTTTTTTGCATGTCCCGGCCCCTGTATGCGGAGTGTGCCCGTGCGGGCAATTATGCTGTAGGATGGCGGGATCATGGTTTTTTCACTGATTGTTATATTGTGCCTCGTCCTGCTCAACGGGCTTTTCGCCATGGGCGAACTGGCGCTTATTTCCGCGCGGCGCGCTCGGCTCGCCATCCTGGTGCGCAATGGCACGGCCGGGGCCGACAGGGCGCTGAAACTGGCGGGCGACCCGCAGAGCTTCCTGCCCACCGTCCAGATCGGCATGACCCTTGTCTCGATTCTGGAAGGTACTTTTGGCGGTAGCAGCATCGAGGCGGGCGTCAGCCACTGGCTGGCCCAGATCCCGGCCCTGCATTCCATTGCCGATGAAATCGCCATGCTGCTGGTGGTCAGCGTCATTACCGCCGTGATGCTGGTGCTGGGTGAACTGGTGCCCAAGCAGATCGCGCTCCGCCAGCCCGAACTGATCGCCGCGCGGCTGTCGCTGCTGCTGGAATGGATGGCATGGCTGACCCGCCCGGTCGTGTGGCTGCTGGGGCGGTCGTCCGAACTGGTATTGAAGATTATCGGGATTGGCGGTGCGATCCGGCAATCCGTTTCGGTCGAGGAACTGCGGGCCTATATTGCCGAAGGCGCGCAGGCGGGCGTGCTGGAGCAGGAGGAGCGCGACATGATCGAGCGCCTGCTGCGTCTGGCCGAACGCCCGGTGCGGGCGATCATGACGCCGCGTAACGAACTGTGCTGGGTGGAACGGCACGTATCGCGCGCGCAACTGCTTCAGGTCCTGCGTTCGACCACCTATTCCCGCATCGTGGTGTGCGAAGGGGGGGTGGATAACCCCGTGGGCGTAATTCTGGCCAAGGACATGCTCGACCGCTTTCTGGATGGCAAAAGCCCTTCGATCGGGGTGGGGCTGCGGCATCCCATTTCGGTGCCCGATACGCTGTCCGCCTTCGACATGCTGGAGCGGATGCGGGCCTCCCCGCTGGGCCTGGCGCTGGTGCTGGATGAATATGGTTCGTTCGAGGGGATCGTCACCTCATCCGACCTGTTCGGGGCGATCGTGGGCGAGCAGCATGAGCCGGGCAATACCCCACCCCAGCGCCTGGCGCATGACAGTGTCCTGGTGCTTGACGGCTCCATGCCCGCCGATGAGGTCAAGGACCGGCTGGGCCTGTCCGACCTCCCGGCGGAAGGCAGCTATCATACGCTGGCGGGTCTGGTGCTGGCCCTGCTGCGCCGCGTGCCCGCCAAGGGGGACAAGGTGGTATTTTCGGGCTGGCTGTTCGAGGTGCTGGAAATGGAGGGCCGCCGCGTGGTGCGGGTGCAGGCCAGCCGCCAGCTTCTGGCCGAGAACTGAAGCCGGGCTTTTCAAAAAAAAGGGGCGCATCCGGTCGGGATGCGCCCCTTTTTTACAGCGATACGGGCTGTAATGTTCAGTGGATGGTATGGCTGGTATGCCCCGCCATGGCTGTTTCCGAACCGAAGGCCGGCCATTCATTGCGCGCCAGCGTTTCAAGCGACGGCGCGGCCAGACCCAGCCGGTCGGCGTAAATCCACAGGTAGGTAAAGGCCCGGCGGACATAATCACGCGTCTCGTTGCTGGGCAGGCTCTCGATATAGAGCAGCGGGTCTTCATCCTCGTCCATCGTGGCGCTGCGGCGCGAAATGGCGGATGGCCCGGCATTGTAACTGGCCAGCATACGGATCATGTCACCGCCCGCGGGCACATGCCGCCCCCCGGCCTGCGCCGAAAGCTGGCCCAGATACAGGACGTAACGCTGCCCGATATCCAGATTGGTCGCCGGGTCATGCAACGCCGCCGGGTGGCGGGTGAAGCGGTCCTTTTCATGCACCACGAAACCGGCGGTCACCGGCATGACCTGCATGAGACCATGCGCGCCGGAGCCTGAAACGGCATTGCTGTCGAAATTGGATTCCAGCCGCGTCAGGGCATAGACCAGCGCGGGGTCCATGCGGAAGCCATGCGCGGGCTGGAGCGGGGGCAGGGGAAAACGGGCGGCGTGGGTGCTGTATTCGTTTTCGTTGGTGTCGATCAGCATGAGCATCTGGGATGACAGATCCTTCATGCCCATGGCGTCCGCCACCATCTGGGTGGAATGGCACAGTGCCGCGTCGTTCTGGATGTCGGGCCACATGCGGCGCAGCGTGGCTTCCGCCCGGTCACGCTCTCCCACCTGCAACAGGGCGAAGGCGCGGCGGCCCGCGGGGGTCGCGGCCACGGCCTCGATGTCGATTTCACCCAGGACCGGACTGCCCGCATGGATGCCCTGCTGGTCGGCGGCAAGGGTCAGGGGCGGGGCGGAGCCGATCGTACCCGACGTGGCGCCGGCGCGCGTGACGGGGGTGCGCAGGCCCAGTATCTGGGAGGCGAGCTGGCCATAGAATGTATGCGGCGCCGCCGCCGCGCGGTGCAGCCAGGGCGAGTAAGCCGCCACATCCCCCGTGGCCTGATGGGCGCGGGCGGCCCAGTAGGCGGCCCCGGCACGGATGCTGCCCGGTGTCAGCGGTGCGCGGGACGCGGTCTCGAACAGGGGTTCGGCTATGTCCGGCCGCCCCTGCCGCCACGCGGACAGGCCGGCGACATACCCCGCCAGCCCAAGGCGCTGGCCCGATTTTTCAAATGCCTCGCGGGCGATGGACATGGCCAGCCGGTTTTCACCGTTGCTGAACATGGCCATGGCGATTTCCGCCTGCAGGTGGGCCGCGTACAGATCGTTCATGCCCGGTGTCGCGGCGATCAGGCGCAGGGCGCTGCGTGCCCCCTTCGCGCCCTGCGCCGCGCGTTCGCGCACGGTGTGGTCGAGCATGCTGTTGCGGGTGAAGACCCGCAGGGAGGGGTCATCCTCCTCCGGCAGGTGGATATGCTGCGGTGGATGGCTGCTGTTGCTGTCCAGCGCGTTGCGGGCGGGGGCGGGGGGAAGCGGCCCGCCCTTCGATGGCATCGCGGCCAGCATGGAATAGATGGCGGGTGAATCCGCCAGCCCCGAAAACGTGCGCAGCCAGAGCCGGAGCTGTCCCGCATCGGCATGGTAGGCGGGATTGAGGTAGCGCGCCGCCAGCAGGTCACCCAGCAGGGTGTCGTCATGGATGGCGGCGGTTTCACGGATGGCGGTGCTGAAATCCCCATCGGCCTGGAGTTTGAAGACCCGGCGGATGCGGCTGACGTCCTCAGGCGCGAGGGGACGCGGCAGCCCGGCGCTGCCATGTGCGGGCAGGCGTGGAAGGGCGAGCGCCGTTTCCTCGTTATGGTCACCCTGCGCGGTCGGATCCTGATCCGTCGCTCTGGTTTCCACTGTTTGGGCACGCAGCGGCGCGAACGCCGCCCCTGCCAGAAATGCCGCGCCAGCCAGAAAGGCCGTCACGGCATGATGGGGGGTATTGGTTGTCCCTCGCATAGCGGTGGGGATGTAGGCGCAATGCAGACAGAAAGCAATAGCCAGCTTCTTGCGCGCCGGTAAATAAGTTTTCAGAACAGATGCGGGAACCAGATGTAACAGAGGGAAACATACATTGGAACGTGAATGAATACCTGCCCTGCTATATGCTAATACCCGGGAAAGATTACGCAATTACCCCTTGCTGCCCGCCAGATATACTCTCAAGTGTTTCGCGGATCAAAAGCATGTCTTTCCATGTGTCACGACGCGCCGTGGCACTCGCGCGCAATTGCAGGGGATGGCGCATGGGCAGGGCCTGGAATGTGTGCGCGGGCCCCGGCTGACCGGGGTTCGCGGGCAGGGTGATTTCGCGCCAGCGCCCGCGCATGCGCGCGGCTGTCGTGCGCTCCCCAAGCAGGACGGACACGGGCAGGTTGCCCAGCAGCAGCACACGCGCGGGTTGCGCCAGCACGATGGCGCGCTGGATGAAGGGCAGGCAGATCCGCGTCTCGGCCGCCGAGGGGGGACGCCCCCCCGGCGGCCGCCACGGAATGACCGGAGCGCATGGCAGGGTGGCGCGGTCGATGCCGATACTGGCGAACATGGCCGAGACCAGCGCCCCGCTCTCCCCCGCGAAGGGGTGGCCGCTACGGTCCTCATCCGCGTCCGGGGCCTCGCCAATCAGCATGAGCGGGGCGCCGGCGGGACCTTCCACGAAAACGCTGTGGGTTGCGCTGTCACGCAGGGTGCAGGCGCCGAAATCCCGGATGGCGGCATGAAGCTCATCCAGCGTCGTCGCCGCCTGCGCGGCCGTGCGGGCGGCGGTGACGGCCTGATCGACAAGCGTCGCGGCCCCGCGCGGCGTGGCGGCGGCGGGGGGCAGGGGTGAATTTTTATGTCCATTCCCCCTGTCTGGCTGTATGGGGGTGGGCTGTGTAGCCGTGGCGGGATGGTGTATCGTGGCGGGACGGGCCATCCGGTCATGCGGGTGGGTGTCAAGCGCGTCATCGGCGCCCCACTCCACATACAGGCGCAACAGGGTTATGGAATCAGTCATCGGATGGATATGTCCCCTACCGACACAGGTAATGCAGGCGCGCGCCACCCCGCCGTCAGGCGCGGGATTTGGCAGCGGACGCCGCACGCGGTAGATTCTGGCGTCATGCTCTTACCTCGTCTGTCACGCATGGTCGTGGCCTCCCTCGTTGTACCGCTCCTGGCCGGGTTTCCCAACCGGGAAATGCGGGCCGCAACGCCCGATGACGCCATCATGCAGGCCGGGCGGCAGGATCTGGCCACCAACCTGCTGGTCGGCAGCGTTGCCGCCAATGAGGGGGATAACGCCGAAGCCGCGCGTGCGTTCAGCACCGCCGCCCATCTGGCCCCGGGTTTTCGCCTGTTCAGCGAACGGGCGTTTTTCTACAGCATCATGGCGGGCAGCCCGCAGGCGGCTGCCCTGGCCCCCGACCAGCCCAGCGGGGTCATGCCGGAACTGGTCATGGGCAACGCCGCCGCGCTGGCGGGCAAGTGGGACGAGGCCGCGACCCATTACCTCAACGCCCCGCCCGACCAGATCATGAACCTGCTGCGCCCGCTGCTGCGCGCATGGGCGCTGCAGGGCGCGGGCAAAACGGACGAGGCCCTGGCCACGCTGGAGCCCGCGCGGCTGGATCATACGCTGGGGGGGTACTATACGCTGCATGCCGCCCTGATCGCCCAGCTTGGCGGCATGCAGATGCGCGCGGACACCCTGTTCCGCCAGTCCACCAGCATGACCGGGGGCGACCTGTTCACCACGCTGGTGCTGGCGCACTGGCTGATCACGCAGGGGCAGGAAGCGCAGGCGCAGGCCATGCTGAACGAACGCATCGCGGGTATGCCGGTGCTGGAGGTGGCGCGGGCCAACATCATGGCCATGGTCAGGCGACCTGTCGTGACCCATGCGGCGCAGGGGCTGGCGCAGGCATACGGGCTGGTGGCCCTGCTGATCGACCAGCAGCTTTACGCCCATGACGGCGCGGATGAGGAGCGCCAGCCCGATGCCGCGCAGGAAATCGGCACCCTGCGCGGGACCGAGCAGATGATGCTGCGCATGGCGCTCATGCTCGACCCGGCGGATTCCGAGGCGCGGCTTCTGCTGTCCTCCATGCTGCATGTGCGCAAGCAGGACCGGCTGGCGCGTGAGGCGCTGGACGGCGCACCGGCCGATGATCCGCTCCTGGCCGTCTATCGGACCGAGCAGGCGGATCTGGATGTCATGATGGGCAACCGGGAACAGGCGGCGCGGGAGTTGCGCGACCTGCTGCAACAGGCTCCTGATGACCGCATGCTGTGGAGCAGCCTGGGCGACGCCCTGCTGGACCAGCAGAAATGGCCCGAGGCGCTGGACGCCTACCAGCATGCCACCGCGCTGGTGCCGCACCGGCTGGAGGGCGATGACTGGCGGCTGCTGTTCGGTCAGGCCATAGCGCAGGAACGCCAGAACCACTGGCCGCAGGCGCGCGCCCTGCTGCAACAGGCGCTCCAACTTTCCCCCAACGAACCGGAACTGCTGAACTATCTTGGTTATTCCATGGTCGAGTACGGTGAAAACCCGGCCATGGCGGAAAGCTACCTGCGCCGCGCGCTGGCGCTGGCCCCGGCGGACAACCAGATCCGCGATAGCGTGGGCTGGGTGCTCATGCGCCTGGGCCATGTGGCGGAGGGGCTGCCCCTGCTGGAACAGGCGGTCGAACAGATGCCGCAGGACCCGGCCATCAACTATCACCTGGGCGTTGCGTACTGGATGGCGGGCCGCAGGCTGGAGGCGGTGAATGAATGGCAGAACGCCATCCAGTTCCAGCCCGACCCGCTGGACCGCCGCAAGATCACGGCCGCCCTCGATTACGCCCGGGCATGGAAGGGGAACGCGCCTGCGCCCGCCACCTCTCTTCCGGCTGATCTCAAGCCCGTGACCACGCCCGCCACCCCCCCATCCCCGGCAAACGGAACCCGTCACTGATGTCTTCGCTGCACGAACTGGCCCATGCAAAGATCAACCTGTACCTGCATGTCACCGGGCGGCGGGAAGATGGCTATCACCTGCTGGACAGTCTGGCCGTTTTCGCCGGGGCGGCGGATGAGCTGGAACTGACCCGTGGCGCGGGGCGGGGCGGGAACGTGAAGCTGCGGGTCGAGGGCACTTTTTCACCCGGCCTGCAGGGCGACCACGCGGACAACCTGATCGTGCGCGCGGGCAGGCTGCTGTGCGAGCATGTGGGGGCGGACGTGGCGCGCCACCTGCCCGATGTCGAAATCGTGCTGCGCAAGGAACTGCCGGTGGCGTCGGGAATCGGCGGTGGCTCGGCGGATGCGGCGGCGGCGCTGCGGCTGCTGCGCGATGTATGGAAGCTGTCCATCCCGCGCGCGCGGCTGCTGATGCTCGCGACCCGCCTGGGGGCCGATGTGCCGGTCTGCGTGGAGCAGCTTGCCGCGCGGATGGAAGGCATCGGGGAGGAACTGTCCAGCGCGCCCCGCCTGCCGGAATGCGGGATCATGCTGGTCAATTGCGGGCAGAGCGTTTCCACCCCGCAGGTATTCCGTGCGCGCAAGCCCGGCTTCACGCCGCGCGCGGACCTTCCGCCCCGGTGGGATACGCTGGCCGACATGGTGCGTGACCTTTCCATGCAGACCAATGACCTGCAGGAAGCCGCCTGCGCCATCTGCCCCGAAATCGCGGATGTCCTCGCCACCTTGCAAAGCGCGCCCGGTTGCCGCCTTGCGCGCATGAGCGGGTCGGGGGCCACCTGTTACGCCCTGTTCGACAGTCCCGCCGCCGCACGCGCCGCGCAGGCGGGCGTCCAGCGCGCGAAATGGTGGGTATGGGCGGGGGATCTGTACCGGGGCGGGGCGCGACTGGTCCCTTCGGCCGCCCCGCTTCATGCCTGATGGCGCGGGACGCCATCAGGTAGGAAAAGCACTCCGGGTTTTCAGCCCCGCCTGCGGCGGAGCGCGAACAGCAGCATCCCCAGCATCCCCGCCACCGTGGCGAACTGGGCGTGGCGGCTGGTCAGGAACAGCGGCATGCCCTTGCGGGTGATCATGTCAAAACGGCCATGGGCGGCGTAAGCGCCCGGCACGGTCTCGAACAGGTCATCGGGCTCGTCGCCCGTAACCGGCATTTTTTCCATCTGCCGGCCATACCCTTTGCCCGCCAGCCAGTGGTCCGACAGGCCGGGCAGGAAGGTGCTCAGCACCCAGTTGCGCATGCCCGACAGGCCCACCCATATATCCCGCTCCCGCCCGAAGGCGGCCCGGCAGATGGCTTCGGCCGCGATTTCGGGTTCATAGACCGGCCCCATCGGCTTCAGGTGCTTGCCGGTATGGTTCCGTGTCCATGAAAAACGCGGCGTGTTGATGGCGGGCAGGTGTACCAGCGCGATATGGATGCGGTCCCCATCATGCAGGATTTCGGGCCGCAGGCTTTCGGAAAAGGCGCGGACCGCGGCGCGCGCCCCGTTTTCCACCGCCTGGAGCGGCGGCGGGCGCAGGCTGGCCAGCCGGTCAAGGTTGACGATCGTGCCATGCCCGCGCCGCCGCATGCGGTTCAGCGCCGCGCGCGTGCCGTTGACGGTGCCCAGATAGGTCACTTCCGTCGCACGGCGGATTTCATCGGCGTCAAGGGCCGCGATCTGGCCGGTTACGGTCGCCCCCGCGCAGTTGATCCATAGCGTGATGGGACCGAGCTGTTCCTCGATTTCCTCGGCGGCCTGTTCGATGGCCGCCGCGTCGGCCACGTCGGCGCAGGCGATATGGGTGCGGATATTGAGTTCGCGCAGTTCGGCCGCCGCGTCACCCAGCCGGTCGCGGTTACGACCGATCAGGGCGACATCGCACCCCGCGCGCGCCAGTGTACGCGCCGTGGCGCGCCCGATTCCCGCGCCCGCTCCGGTAATGACAGCAACCTGCTGCGGCATGAACTATGCTCCCAACCCGTGGATAGATGCCCGCGCGGCGAATGCTCGGCCCGCGCGGAATGAAAATGACAGAGCGCGCAGCCTATCACGGCCTGCGGGGGCCGAACACTGCCACACGGGCAGGCAAGGCCTGATGCGTGCGCTCAGATGTATTTCAGCGCGACCACGCCGCCCAGCAGCGCCACCGCGAACATGAGCGCGACCAGTGGCAGCCTGCGTTCGATAAAATCCTGTATGGGCGCGCCAAAGCGGCGCAGCAGGGCCGCCAGCAGGAAGAACCGCGCCCCACGGGTCACGGCGCAGGCAAGCAGGAACGGCAGCAGCGAAAAATGCGCGGCGCCGCTGGCGATGGTGACGAATTTGAACGGGATGGGGGTCAGCCCCTTGAACAGGACGATCCACACCCCCCATTCACGGAAGCGTTCCTGCAGTGAATGCAATGTGTTTTCAGCATGATAGAACCGCGCGATGGGTATGGCGGCATAATCGAGCAGGAACGCGCCGATGGTCCACCCCAGCACCGCCCCGCACACGCTTGCCAGCGTGCAGATGGCCGCCAGCCGGAACGCGCGTTCCCGGCACGCCAGCACCATGGGCACGAGCATGATGTCGGGCGGCAGCGGGAAGACGCTGGCCTCGGCAAAGGAGATGACAGCCAGCCAGATGGCGGCATGCGGACTGGCAGCCAGCGCAATGATGCGGGCATACAGGCGGTTAAGCATTATCGGGCAATGCCATTGTCCCCCGGGCGGAGCAAGAAGTTATTGGAATCCGGCTGTCCCGGCCTTCCACGCGACCCAAACGGGCCAGAGGCGCAATGGCTCCGCGCGCGGGGTGAACAGGGCATCATTTTATGGGGCGCGTGTGGAATGGATCATATCCGGGAACCGCGTTTGCGCCGGAACGGCCGCGCGGATTCTGTTTCAACAGGGACGAAATTCTTCCCCGTGGGTCATTTCCATGGGCACGAACATGATGGAGGCGCCTGATATTCAGGCCATTGCCGGAAACAGGAGAGGTCTGATATTGCAAAATCAGGAGGTGATTTCATGAATGATGATCCGCAACACGTTATTCTTCCGATTTTCTTTAACCAACGGGGGACTATTATCTTCCGTGACCGGCCCATCAAGGTAAAACCCAAACCCACGAAGATGCAGAGCATCCTGGGATGGGTCAATCCGAAGTCCCTGCCGCAGGAAGAGAAGGTCTATCTGGAACATTTTTATTATGCTTTTGAATTCAATCCGAGAAAACAGAAGCTTATGAATGTTCTCATGGGGAATATCTTTGATTATCTCCATTCCCGCGGAGTAACGTTCAACTATCCCGGCGTGGATCAGGACTCGGTTGCTGAATACTGGGTGGGACGTCGGCGTTATCATGTCGTGGCCGTGATGGCCGATGTGCGGAATCCATATCTGTGCGGCTACGGCTATCTCGACCCCGCAACAAATGCGTTTATCGAGGACGATAACGAGAAACGCCAGCGCTCCAAGACAAAGGCGCCGTCTTTTTCCATCGCGAAAGTGAAGGACATGATCCGTCAGGACGAACTTGATGAATCCAATATTCACCTGACATCAGTGGCGATATAACAGCCTGCCTTTACCGGATATTTAACCGGGCCGTTGAAAATTCATTCCTGAACTCCGGTATTCGTCAAGTCGCCTCCCCCCGGACTCCGGAACAACCCTCCAGACAGGATCCGATCGCCCCCATCGCCTGTCTTTCTCATCTCCTGCATGCCGCCGCCCGTCAGTCCCGACCCTACACATCAATGTGATGGCCAGGCCCATGCGGGGCGTGCCGCCCTAACACACCAGGGTCACGGTCACACGCAGCCCATGCGGCTGCCGGTTGGTCAGCCGGATGTCCCCCCCCAGCCCCCATATGATATTGCGTGAAATGGACAGCCCCAGCCCGGTGCCGCCGGTTTCACGGTTGCGGCTCTGTTCGGCGCGGACGAAGGGGTCGAACATGCGTTCCAGATCCTCGGTCGGCAGGCCGGGGCCTTCATCCTCGATCAGTATGGTGACGGTGTATTCACCCGCGTCCCCGCCTTCGCCCTGCTGGGGTGCATTGAGTGTGATGCGCACGCCACCGCCGTATTTTATGGCGTTCGTCACCAGATTGTTCAGCGCGCGCTTGAGCGCGACCGGCCGGGTGCGGACATGCGTGTCCGGGATGTCGGCATGGGTGAAGGTGATCTCCCCGGCGGCTTCGGGGTAGGTCTCGGCGGCTTCATCCGCGATGGTCTGGAGCAGGGCGGTCAGGTTGACCCGCCCCATGGGTTCGCGCTGCGCCGCATCGCGTCCAAAGGACAGCGTCGCCGTGACCATGGCTTCCAGTTCGTCGAGGTCAGTGAGAATCTTGGCCCGCATCTCCTCGTCCTCAACGAATTCGGCGCGCAGCTTCAGCCGTGTGATGGGGGTGCGCAGGTCATGGCCGATGGCGGTCAGCATGAGCGTGCGATCCATGAGATAGCGACGGATGCGGTGCGCCATGGTGTTGAAGGCATGGGCGGCGCGCGCCACCTCCAGCGGGCCGTCTTCGGGCATGGGCGGGGCGTTGACATTGCGGCCCAGTTCCTCGGCGGCGGCGGCCAGCGTGCTGACCGGCGCGATCAGCCTGCGCACCCCCCACAGGATCAGCAGCCCCCCCGTGAACGTCATGATCAGGAACGCGATGGGAAATGTGGGGGAGCGGAACGGGCTGGGCCGGGGCGTTATGTAATGGATGGTGACCCATCGCCGCTCATCGGGAAGCAGGAAGGCGACCGTGCGCCTGCGCCCCGTCGCGGGGGAGACCATGACCTGCTCGGGCCGGAGCGACTGCGGCAGCGGCCCCATGCCCGGATCTTCTCCCGGCCCATCACCATCCGGCCCGCCGGGGCCGAAGGGGTGGTGGTGGTGGCCCGGCGGGCCGAAGGGCGTGGGCCCCCTGTCATCGGGGGGCATCCAGTCGCCCGGCGGGTGCATGTGGTGCGGGGGGTGGGGCGGCATGACCAGGCCATTGACCATGTCCGGTTCCGGGCCGGGGGTCAGGGTTATGCTGACCCCTTCGGGCAGGTGAAGGGCCGCGAGTTCGCGCGCCCGGTCGGAGGGGGCGGTTTCCACAATGGCGCGGTAATAGGTGAAGACCTTGCTGCGGGCCTGCGCGTTGATCATGCGCTGGTCGAAATCGAAGCGGTCCATGGCATGGATGGTCAGGCCGATGATCTGGATCACCCCCAGCCCGCCGATCAGGAGCAGCGTGGTCCGCGCCGCCAGGGACTGGGGCAGCAGGCGCGTGCGCAGGTGCGTCCACCAGTTGCCGGGCGGCTGTTCATCCGGTGCGGGGGGGGACAGGTAGGACGGCGGAAAGGGGGACATACGCGCGGTCAGATACGCTCAACCTCCGCGGCGAGGACATAGCCACCCCCACGCACGGTCTTGATGAGCTGCGCATTGCGCCCGTTATCTTCCAGCTTGCGGCGCAGGCGGCTGATCGCCACGTCAATGGCCCGGTCGAACGGCCCCGCCTGCCGCCCGCGCAGCAGGTCGAACAGCATGTCGCGCGTCATGACGCGGTTGGCCCGTTCCAGCAGGGCATGCAGCAGGTCGTATTCCCCGCCGGTCAGCGGGACTTCCACATCGTCGGGGTTGACCAGACGGCGGCGGCCGGTATCGAGCACCCATCCGGCAAAGCGCAGGGTATGCAGCACCGGCACGCTGCGCGGGTCCGGCGTGTCGGATGTGCGGCGCAGCACCGCGCGGATGCGCGCCAGAAGTTCGCGCGGGTTGAAGGGTTTGGGGACGTAATCATCCGCCCCCAGTTCCAGCCCGATGATCCGGTCGGTATCATCGCCCATGGCGGTCAGCATCACGATGGGCACGTTGGCCTGCGTGCGCAGCCAGCGCGAGATGTCCAGCCCGCTTTCCCCCGGCAGCATGAGGTCAAGGATGACAAGCTGGTAGTGTCCCTCCGCCCAGCGGCGGCGGGCTTCATGCCCGTCGCGCGCGGTGGTGACACGCAGTTCGTTGCGTTCGAGAAAGCGCGCCAGCAGGTCACGGATCTCGCGGTCATCATCAATGATCAGGATATGCGGCAGGGGGGTCATTGCGGTATTCTACATGACCCGGTACGCCGCCGCACCAGATGTTTCACTCCGTTGCAATTATCGGGCCACAGTGGCCCTTCAGGCCAGCCAGGCGGGCACCGGCAGGTGCTTGCTGCGCAGGAAGGTGGGATTGAACAGCTTGGACTGGTAGCGCGCGCCGCCATCGCTCAGGATGGTGACGATACGGTGCCCCGGCCCCATGGCGCGCGCCACGCGTATGGCCGCGGCGATGTTGATGCCCGTCGATCCGCCGACCGACAGCCCTTCGTGGATGAGCAGCGCGTAAATCTGTTCCAGCGCTTCCGCATCCGGTATGCGCTCGGCATCATCAAAGTGCAGCCCCTCCAGGTTGCCCGTCACGCGCGACTGGCCGATGCCTTCGGTAACGGATGACCCGCTGGCCGACAGGTCGCCCGATTTCACCCAGCCGTACAGGCCCGATCCCTCCGGGTCGGCCAGCACGATGCGGGGCCGCGCCACCCCGGCGCGCTGCGCGCAGTCTTCCAGCCCCAGGGTGACCCCCGCCAGCGTGCCGCCCGTGCCGCACGAGCAGGTGAAGGCGTCGATCCGGCCTTCGGTCTGTTCCCATATTTCGGGGGCGGTGGTGTGGCGGTGCCCCTCACGGTTGGCGGTATTGTCGAACTGGTTAGCCCACACACCACCCGTTTCTTCGGCCAGGCGGCGCGAGACATGGACGTAGTTGCCCGGATCCCGGAACGGTTTGGCGGGCACAAGGCGCAGATCCGCGCCGATCATGCGCAGGAAATCGATCTTTTCCTGGCTCTGGGTTTCCGGCATGACAATGATCGAGCGGTAGCCGCGCGCATTGGCCACCAGCGTCAGCCCGATACCGGTATTGCCCGCAGTGCCTTCCACGATCGTGCCGCCGGGCTTGAGCACGCCCCGGCGCTCGGCGTCGTTGATGATGGCCAGCGCCGCCCGGTCCTTGACCGAACCACCGGGGTTCATGAATTCCGCCTTGCCGTAAATATCGCATCCCGTCGCTTCCGACGCCTGCCGCAGTCGGATCAGGGGCGTATGGCCGACGGCCGCCGGCATGTCGGGAGAGAGGGGTAAGACGGGATTTGCACTTTTGGCCATAAGGCAGCACCTTCACTGGTCTGGATAATATCATGCGGCACGGCTGGCGGCAGGTTCGGTCATGTCGTGCGTATTTCATTCCCTACTATCAGGAATGGCGGCGACTTGGCATATCCCTGCAACAGGTTTTGCCGCTGAAAGGAAACGGTAATGATTGAAGATATTTCACCCGCCGCCACATGGGAAGCCGTGCGTGGCGATCCCGATACCTATCTGGTGGACGTGCGCACCCCCATGGAGTGGGCGGAGGTGGGCGTGCCCGACCTGTCCGGCGCGGGCAAGGAAGTGGTGCGCGACAGCTGGCAGTTGCCCCCGGTGGGGCTGGTCAACCCCGATTTCATCGCCACGCTGGAAAAGGCGGGGATTGGCCGGACGGCCCGGATCTACTTCATCTGCCGTTCCGGCATGCGCAGCATGGCCGCCGCCCATGCGGCCTATGAGGCCGGCTACCATAACGTGTTCAACGTGGCGGATGGATTCGAGGGGCCAGAAGACGCCACCGGCCGCCGTGGCCGCCTTGCGGGCTGGCAGGCGTCCCAACTGCCCTGCGCGCGGGGCTGAGAACCGACCGGCCCCCGCCCGGCGGGTGCGTTTGCGCCGGGCGGGCGGGGTTACTGGCTGGTTACGGGTTCGCGGTCCGCGTCGTAACGGACCTGTAGCACCACGCACCACGGGTAGCGCGGGTCGAGACTATTGCCCCTGCGGTCGGTCAGGCGTCCGTCGGGGGCTATCGGCACATGGGTCAGGGCGACCGCGTCATCTATGTTGCCGCCAATGATGCTGAGCTGGTGACCAAAGGGCGCGTCGTCCTGCCCGGTGGCGACCACGATGCCGCAATGGGCGGGAAAGCCCTGCGGAGTCGGCAGGTCACGAAAGCGCACCGATTTGCTTGCCCCGCGCCCCACACAGATCAGATCCCCCATCTTCGGGGCGTAATGGGCGGGATTGCGGGCTTTCACGCCCTTTTCCTGACCTGATGCGGCGGCATTGATGTAGGTCGCGTGGTTGGGGGAATAGGCGAAGCGGTCATTGGCCCCTGCCACCCGCATCACATAGGAAATGAAGGCCGCCGACCACGCGTAAAGCCCGTCATGCGTGAAATCGGTTATGTGCCCGTCCGCATCGTGCTTGCCATCCCAGGCGACTTCGGTTTCCTCCGGATCCTGCCCGATCCACCAGTATTCGCCCACGCGCTGCCACAGGCCGGGCGTGCGTTCGGGCTTGACGGAGGGTGTTGTGGGTTCGGGGCGGAGCAGCGGGTCGTCATCATCGACCGGCTGGCCGAACAGCCGCCATTCGCGCAGGGCGATGGCCACCACATCCTGCCGGGTAAAGGCTTCGTAACCACGGGTGGCGAAATCGGGCACATGCGTGTTCACGATCAGCGCGCCCGCGCCCGTGGCGTATTGCGCGGCGGGCGTCATGGCCCGGTGGGCATGGTTGCCGGGACCGGACGCGCAGGCCGCAAGGCAGGCCAGGGGGGCGAGAAAGGCTATCTTGCGCAAGATCGGCACTCCGTTGCGGGCAACAGCTTCCCTCCATACGGTGCCAGCCGACCCGACGGAAGGGTCGGCCCGGGAAAAAGGACATACCCCCCTTTCCCTGCCGGGGCGGCGGGAGGGTAACATGGGCGCCCATGCTGTGGCACAGTCAGGCCCGCGGGGAAAATATCCGCCATGACCAAATGTACAGACAGGGAGAAAACTTCATGACGGAAACGTCCATGATGGAAACCACCACGATCCGTGGCCTGAAACATCCCGTATCACGCATCGCCCTGGGCACATGGGCCATTGGTGGCTGGATGTGGGGCGGCCCGGATGACCAGCAGGCCATCGCCACCATTCACGAAGCGGTTGAACTGGGCATCACGCTGGTCGATACCGCGCCCGTTTACGGTTTTGGCCATTCGGAGGAAATCGTGGGCCAGGCCCTTCAGGGGCGGCGCGACAGGGTGGCGATCGCAACCAAGGTCGGCCTGGACTGGAAGGCGGACCACAAGCCTTTCCGCAATACGTCGGCCGCGCGCATCCGCAGGGAAGTCGAGGATTCGCTGCGTCGCCTGCGCACCGATTACATCGACCTCTATCAGGTTCACTGGCCGGACTCCGCCGTGCCGATGGAGGAAACCGCCCGCACGCTTGAAGAACTGGTGCGTGAAGGCAAGGTGCTTGCCCTTGGCGTGAGCAATTTCACCGTGGAGCAGATGGAGGCGTTCCGCGCGTTCGCCCCCCTGTCCGCCGTGCAGCCGCCCTATAACCTGTTCGAGCGTGAAATGGAGCGCGACATCCTGCCCTATGCCCGCCAGCACGACCTGGCCATTCTGGCTTATGGGCCGCTATGCCGTGGCCTGCTGTCGGGCAAGATGACGGCGCGGACGGAATTCGGCTCCGACGACCTGCGCAGCGCCGACCCCAAGTTCCAGTCGCCACGCTTCGCCCAGTATCTGGAAGCGGTGCGGCAGTTGCAGGACTTCGCGCGTGAGCGGCATGGCAAGTCGCTTCTGGCGCTTGCGATTCGCTGGGTGCTGGATCAGGGGCCGACCATTGCCCTGTGGGGCGCGCGCCGCCCGGACCAGATCGCGGCGGTGGCGGACGCCAGTGGCTGGCATCTGGATGCCGATGACCAGCGCGAGATCGATACGATCCTGCGTAACTGCATCAAGGATCCCGTGGGGCCGGAATTCATGGCGCCACCGGGCCGCTGAACAACAAAAGTTTTTGGGCGCCGCCTTTTTTCAAAAAGGCGGCGTCTCCTGAAGGCTTTTGAAAAAAAAGCTTCTTACTGGGCGATCCGGCCGCCGACATTGCTTTCGTAGCGCGCCTTCCAGGCCCCGTTTTCCACCATGCATACGGCAAAATATTTCTTGTGGCTGCTGCCCGCCGAGACCTGGGTGCTGTTCCCGCTGCCGTTGTACAGCGCCCCGATGGAAGACTGTGTTTCGCAGCGCTGTGTGGCGGAGATGTAGCGCGGATCCTGCTTGTCGTACACGGGTTCGTAATTGCGGATGTAGCCGTAGGGCGAATTGGTGTGGGGATGGTGCTGGTGCACCTCCAGATGATGTGAACGGGCATGGGCGCATGACACCGCCATGACAAGACCCATGCCGAGGCACAGCCCGATGGGCAGGGTGCGGATGAAAGGCATGAAGGCTGTATCTCCCGTCATTGTCATGGTGTCGTGGTGGGGGCGATCATAGCGCCGTCATCCGGTTCTGTCAGGCCGGCAGGCCGGGGCCTATCCCTCGGCCGTCCGCGCCCCCGCAATCGGGGCGACGGCCGGTGGCGCGGGGGGCAGGCTGTCGGGGCGGGGCAGGGAACGGGCCTCGATCTGGAGTTCCTGTTCGATGAAGTCGAGTTCCTGGTTGATGGTCCACTCGGTTTCGTCGTTGATGTGTTTTTCGACCACGCGCATGTGCAGGCGTTCGCGCATATGCCGGATAATCCGGAACCGCAGGGCCAGTTCGGCGCGTTTTTCACGGATGGCGGTGGCGCGGATGCTGGCCTCGGCGGCGCGGGAATTGTCCAGCCTGCGCACCGTGTCCTGATATTCGTGCAGAAGGCGGCCAACGGCTTCCTGTTTCAGGTCGACCATCTCCTCATTGCCGGGTGTGGCGTCAAGTTCCTTCTGCGCCAGCGCCGTCTGTTCGGCATGCAGGGTCTGGATGGCGACCTGCGCCAGTTCGATGCGCATCATGTCCAGTTCATGCAGGGCGGGGTCGTTTTCATCCGCGCTCATGCCGTGCAGCAGCGGCGGAATGGCCAGGCTGGCCAGCAGCAGCGAACAGATGATGACCCCCGCCGCCAGCGTGACCAGCAGGTCGCGACCGGGAAAGCCGGGGCCGGCCGCCGTCACCACCGGCAGTGACAGCACGGCCGCCAGTGTAATCGCCCCGCGCGTGCCCGCCACCGTCATCAGCAGCACGGTGCGGGCGGATGGGACGACCGTCTTGCGGTGGCGGAAATGCGCGAACAGCCGCCGGGCCGAGATCGAAATCCATATCCACGCGAAACGGATCAGGCTCATCATGACCTGGATGCCGACAATGGCCAGGATCAGGAACCACGGGGAAATGCCGCCCTCCCGCGCGATCTGCGCGCCGCCGGTGACCAGATCGGGCAACTGCAGCCCCAGCAGCAGGAAGATCACGGCATTGAACGTGAAGTTCACCATGTCCCATACCGTTGTGGCCTTCAGGCGGGTTTCGGTCCGGGCTTCGTTCATCACGCCCGTGAACTTCACGGTCATGCCGCCCGCCACGGCGGCCAGGATGCCCGAGCATTGCAGCGCGTCGGCGGTCAGGTAGATGCCGAACGGCAGCATCATGGCCAGCGTGATGTGCGTGGGCGGGTCATCATAACCGCGCACCAGCAGCACATGCTCCGCCCGGCAGGCCGCCCATGCGCAGGCGATGCCGATCACAATGCCGCCCACGGACATGAAGATGAAGCTGCCCAGCGCCTGCTGGAAGGAAAAAAGCCCCGTCATGGCCGCCGCCACGGCGAATTTGAAGCAGACCAGCCCGGACGCGTCGTTCAGCAGCGCCTCCCCATGCAGGATATGCACCACGCGCGCGGGCGCACGCCCCCCCTCGATCATGCTGCCGACCGAGACCGCATCGGTGGGCGACATGACGGCGGCCAGCGCGAAAGCCGCGGGCAGCATGATGGGCGGGATCAGCCAGTGGATGAAATAGCCGCATACCAGCGTGGTGAACACCACCAGCCCCAGCGCCATCATGATGATGATGTTGCGCAGTTCCCCGAACTCACGCATCGGCATGCGGTAGGCATCGGCATAGAGCAGGGGCGGAATGAACAGGAGCAGGAACATGTCCGGGTCGAAGCCGATATTCAACCCCGCGAGCGCCGCCACCGCGCCCACGCCGATCTGGATCAGCGGCAGCGGCACCGGAATGCGGCCCACGCGTGAGATCAGGCTGCTGATCCCGGTAACAGTCAGTAATGCAAGGGTGAGGAAAACGGCATGCATCTTGAGGGGGTCTTTTTATATTTCTATTATTCTCAAGAAATAGTTTATTTTTCTTGGAATGAGAAATACAAAAAATGTTATTCTCAATTCTCTGCTTTGCTATTTTTTCCTGTCAGCCATGCGCAAGCGGTAACCCGAAGATTTCCCCCTGCTTTCATTGACCCTTCTGCTTCCAATTCCCATTATTGAAGGAAGAGTGGTCGCAAGGCTGTATACATGGTGTTCAGGGATGGGCGTGGCGTGGCCAGGCTGGCATGTTCCTGACGAAGGGATGATTTTTAAGTGAGCAAGGATCCATACGAAGTACTCGGCATAGCCCGCACGGCCAGCCAGGATGACATACGCAAGGCCTATCGCAAGCTGGCCAAGAAGTACCATCCCGACCTCAACCCGGGCGACAAGGTGGCCGAGGAAAATTTCAAGGCCGTGGGGGCCGCCAACGCCCTGCTGTCGGACGAGGCGCAGCGCGCACGCTTCGACCGGGGCGAAATCGACGCCAGCGGCCAGGAAAAGGGCTACGGATTTGGCGGCGGTGGTGGCGGCTACCGTGATTACGCGGAAGGGCCGCAGGGCTTCAATTACGGCGGCGGCCAGTTTTCGGAAGATGATCTGGGCGATATTTTCGGCACCATGTTCGGTCAGGGCGGCGGTGGTTTCCGCCGCAGGCCGCAGGGCCCGATGAAGGGCGGCGACCGCCAGTACGCGCTGACCGTCAGCTTTCTTGATTCGGTCAATGGCGGCACGTCGCGCATCACCCTGCCCGGGGGCGCGACGCTGGATGTCAAGATCCCGCCCGGCATTACCGACGGGCAGGTGCTGCGCCTGCGCGGCAAGGGCGATCCGGGGCATCAGGGCGGCCCGGCGGGCGATGCGCTCATCACCATCACGGTCGCGCCCGACAGTACCTATACGCGTGAGGGCAATGACATCCGCATGTCGCTGCCGGTGGACCTGAAAACGGCGGTGCTGGGCGGCAGCATCACCATTCCCACCCCGGCGGGATCGGTCAAGATGAACGTGCCGCCCGGCTCGGACACCGGCAGCGTGCTGCGCCTGCGCGGGCGCGGGGTCAAGGCGCATGGCGGGCAGGAAGCGGGCAACCTGTACGTGAAGCTCCAGGTCACCATCGGCAAGGTGGACGCCGCCCTCGAAGCCTTCCTGAAGAGCTGGACACCCGGTGAGACGGCGGAGCAGGGGGAGGCCAAGGCATGATCACGCTCGAGACCCTGTGCCTGCGCATCGGCAACGTGCCGGCGGAGGACGTGCAGGGGTGGATCGACAGTGAATGGCTGCGGCCCGAAGGCACGCGCGGGCACTATCTTTTCCGTGAGATCGACGAGGCGCGTGCCCGCCTGATTATCGAACTGCGCGATGAAATGGGCGTCAATGACGAAGGCGTGCCCGTGGTGCTGTCACTGCTGGACCAGCTTTACGCCGCCCGCCGCCAGATGCTGCGCCTGCGTGAGGCCATCAGCATCCCGCGTGAGAACGAACTGCGCGGCACGCTGCGCGCCCTCCTGACCAGCATGCATGACGCCCACATGCACGACTGAATGCCCGCACTTTCCCTGAAAAGCCCCCGCACCCGGCCCGGTGCGGGGGCTTTTTTTCGTTCAGTCCGCGCGGCTGAGCGGCAGATCCAGCTTCTGCCCCGGCTTTTCGCCCTGCATCTGCAGGTCGGCGCTGTTGGGTGAGACCAGGCGGAACACCGTGCGCGGGTTGTCATCGACCGAGAGCAGGGACGTGTCATCATGCACCTTGAGTTCGATGGTGCGGCCGGTCAGCCCGGTAATCTTGTTCAGCGCATCGGGCAGGCGGAGGTACAGCCGCGCCGCCGGGCCAAGGGCGCGATTGGCGCTGATGGTCACGGGCTGGAGGCCCAGCGCCGTCCATTCCCCGGTATAGGCCCCGGGACCATAGGGCGGCTTGGGGTCGGCCTCATCGGCGCGCGCCATGCCGGAACTGGCGATCATGCCGCCCAGGGCCAGCGCGCCAAGCGCCATGCTGAATGATTTCATTACTTTGCCATCCTGATCTTTCTTCAGGCGTTACAATGGCAGGCGCGGCGAAAAGGGCAAGCCGTGCGGGACATATCCCCACCAGATGCATATTTTTTATATATGGAAATAGCCTTGAATATATATTGGACGTACGAAGCGGTGTAGCCCACCATCACTGCGCAATCCCACATGACCGGGAAGCGTGGCGGGCGAAGCCCCGCGCCTTGCCGTTGCAGGAGACCGAGGCCATGAAGCTGAAATGCTACGCGGTGAACGATATCGACACCCGGTCCAGCGCGGCGGATGCGACGGGCGTGCGCCCGCGCATGAACCGCCTGTATCAGACATCGACCATGGCCGCCCTGCTGGACGCGGTGTACGATGGCGAGACCACGCTTGACGAACTTTTGATGCACGGCAATTTCGGCCTGGGCACCTTCAATGCGCTGGATGGCGAGATGATCGTCAATGACAGCGTGATCCACCAGTTCCGCGCCGACGGGCAGGCCGGGCGCGTGCCGGGCGACCTCAAGACGCCGTTCGCCTGCGTCACCTTCTTCAACCCGGAGAAGGAATACATGATCGACACCGCGCGCGACAAAGACGGCTTCGAGGCGATTGTCGACCAGCTTGTCAACAATCCCAACCTGTTCGCCGCCGTGCGCTTTACCGGCCTGTTCGAACGTGTGGAGACACGCACCGTGTTCTGCCAGTGCCGCCCCTACCCGCCCATGCTGGATGTGGTCAGCCGCCAGCCCACCATGCAGCTTGGCGCGTCGGCGGGCATCATGCTGGGTTTCCGCACGCCGGGCTACATGCAGGGCGTGAACGTGGCGGGCTACCACCTGCATTTCCTGACGGAAGACGGACGCCGCGGCGGCCATGTTACCGATTACGCGGTGCTGAAGGGCAAGCTGGAGGTGGGCGTGATCTCGGATGTGGAAATCCAGCTTCCCCGCACGGAACAGTTCGCGCGCGCCAACCTGTCGCCAGAAAACATTCATGAGGCCATTCGCGTGGCCGAGGGCGGCTGAGGGCACGCCCCTCCCGCCTGACCGCCCGCGCAGGCTTGCGGGCCAACCCGTTCAGGAAACCAGACATCATGACTGACAAGACCCAATCGGCCCCGCCGGAGTGCGGGGCGGACATGATCGTGCGCAACCTCGTCGCACACGGCACGACCCATGTATTCGGCATTCCGGGGGCCAAGGTGGACCGCCTGTTCGATGCGCTGGTCGACTCGCCCATCGAGACGGTCGTAACCCGGCACGAACAGAACGCGGCCTTCATCGCCGGTGGCATCGGCCGGCTGACGGGCAAGGCGGGCGTGGCGATCGCCACGTCCGGCCCCGGCGCGTCCAACTTCGTGACCGGGCTCGCCACCGCCAATTCCGAAGGGGATCCGGTACTGGCCATCGGCGGGGCGGTAAAGCTCGCGGACCGGCTGAAGCTGACCCACCAGAGCATGGACACCGTTTCCCTGTTCCAGCCGGTGACCAAATACAGCGCCGAAATCACATCCCCCGCCGCCGTGTCCGAAGTGGTGGCCAACGCCCTGCGCTTTGCCGAAAGCGGTCGCCCCGGCGCGGCCTTCGTCAGCACGCCCATGGATATCCTGTCCATGCCCGCGGAGGGGCGCGTTCTGGCCGGGCGCAGGCTGCCCGTACCGGGCCCCGCCCCCGCCGATGCGGTGGCCGAGGCCCTGAAGCTGGTGCGGCGGGCGCAGCGCCCCGTCATCCTGCTGGGCCTGCTGGCCAGCCGGCCCGACGTGGCCGATGCGGTGCGCGCACTGGTGGCCACGACCGGCGTGCCGGTTATCGGCACCTACCAGGCCGCCGGTGCGGTGTCGCAGGAACTGTCCGACCGTTTTGGTGGCCGCGTGGGGCTGTTTCGCAACCAGCCGGGCGACCAGTTGCTGCATGAGGCGGATGTGGTCATCTCCATCGGCTACAACCCGATCGAGTATGATCCGTGGCTGTGGAATGTCGATAACGGCCGCCAGATCGTGCATATCGATGTCGTGGCGGCGGAGCTCGACACCCATTATGACCCGGCGGTCGAACTGGTGGGGGACATCGCGGCCACCGTGCGGGCGCTGGCGGCACAGGCGGGCAGGCTGCCGCGCGCGCCACAGCTTGAGGACATCCTGGCGCAGTATCACGCCACCCGCCTGTCCGCGCTGGCGGGCGCGCGCGGCACCAGCAACGCGGCGGTGCATCCGCTCCACATCGTGCGTGAGCTTGAGCAGTTCATCACCCCCGATGTCACGATGTGCCTGGACATGGGCACCTTCCATATCTGGCTGGCGCGTTACCTGCTGTCCTTCCGCGCGCGGCAGATGCTGATCAGCAACGGGCAGCAGACCATGGGCGTCGGCCTGCCGTGGGGAATTGCCGCAAGCCTGGTCAACCCGGGGCAGAAGGTCATTTCCATATCGGGTGATGGCGGGTTCATGATGTCGTGCATGGAACTGGAAACGGCGGTGCGGCTCAAGTGCAACCTCATCCACATGGTCTGGGTCGATCAGGCCTACAACATGGTCGAGATGCAGGAGAAGAAGAAATACGGCCGTGGTTCCGGCGTGGAATTCGGGCCGATCGACTTCGCCATGTTCGCCCGTTCGTGCGGGGCGCGGGGCATCGCGGTCCATTCCGCCGATGGCGTGGCGGCGGCGCTGCGCGAAGCCATGGAGTGTGAAGGCCCGGTGGTGATTTCCGTGCCGGTCGATTATTCGCAGAACCACCTGCTCATGAAGCCGCTGGCCACATTGGGCGAAACCTCCGCCGCCGCGTAAGGGAACGCGGCGGCGGCAAACCCCGGCCCATGCCCCCGCGCGGGCGGGCCGGTCCGTTCCGGCATGCGACATCGGCATTTTATGCGTAAGTCCCCCGGCGTCGGACATGCCAGACTGACAGCCATCATTCCCTGCGCGCGGTGTGACCTGTAACGGCGGGCACGGCAGGGACATGGCATTAAGGAAAGCAAGGAATGCTGAACAAGGCACACGGCATGTCATCGCCTGCAGGTGCGGAACTGGTTACGGAACTTCGGAACATTGTCGGCCACCCCCATGTGCTGACCGAAGACGGGGCGACGCTGCCCTACCGGCGCGGCTTCCGCTTTGGGGAAGGGCGCGCGCTTGCGGTGGTCATGCCCGGATCGCTGGTTGAGCAGTGGCGCGTGCTCCGGGCCTGCGTGAAGGCGGGCGTGATCGTGATCATGCAGGCGGCCAATACCGGCCTGACCGGCGGCTCCACGCCGGATGGCGATACCTATGACCGTGACATCGTGATCGTGCACAGCATGCGTATGCGCACGATCCACCTGATCGGTGGCGGCAGGCAGGTTGTCTGCCTGCCCGGCGCGACGCTGGACCAGCTTGAGGGCAGGCTTAAGCCCATCGGGCGCGAACCGCATTCGGTCATCGGCTCGTCATGCATCGGGGCTTCGGTGTTTGGCGGCGTCAGCAACAATTCGGGGGGCGCGCTGGTGCGTCGTGGCCCGGCCTATACCGACATGGCACTGTTCGCGCAGGTCTCGCCCGCGGGTGAGCTGCAACTGGTCAACCATCTCGGCATCGAACTGGGCACCGACCCCGAGGAGATCCTCACCCGCGCGGAAGCCGGCAATTTTCCCGAATCCAGCATCGACTGGCATGCCGGGCGCGGGCATGACGATGGTTATGCCCGCCATGTGCGCGATGTGGAGGCCGATACCCCCGCCCGCTACAACGCCGACCTGCGCCGCCTGCACGAAGGCTCCGGCTGCGCGGGCAAGCTGGGGCTGTTCGCCGTCCGCCTCGATACGTTCGAGGCGGAGAAGAACCCCGTCGTGTTCTATATCGGCACCAACGGGACCGATGTGCTGGAAGATGTGCGGCGGCATATCCTGTCGTCTTTCGCGGAACTGCCGATCGCGGGTGAATACCTGCACCGTGACGCGTTCAACATTGCCGAGAAATACGGCAAGGACACATTCGTCATCATCCGCCTGATCGGCACGAAACGCCTGCCCGCGCTGTTCGCCATGAAAAACGCGTTCGACCGGGTGGCGGGGCGCCTGGGCTTCCTGCCCAAGCATTTCAGCGACCGCTGCATGCAGTTCCTGAGCCATCTCTTTCCCGAACACCTGCCCGCGCGCATGCGTGACTACCGGGACCGTTTCGAACATCACCTGATGCTCAAGGTCAGCGCATCGGGTGCGCAGGAAGCGCGGGAATTCCTGAAAAGCCATTTCGAAACGCATGAAGGCGATTTCTTCGAATGCACCCCCGATGAAGGGGCGAAGGCGTTCCTGCACCGCTTTGCCGCCGCGGGCGCGGCCATACGCTACCGCGACATCCACACCGACACGACCGAGAACATCGTCGCGCTGGACGTGGCCCTGCGGCGTAATGACCGCGACTGGTTCGAGGTGCTGCCCAGGGACATCGAGGACGAAATCATCGTCAAGCTGTATTATGGCCATTTCCTGTGCCATGTGATGCATCAGGACTACGTGGTCCGCAAAGGCTATGACTGCATGGCGCTCGAACACCGGATGCTGCCGCTGCTGGACCGGCGTGGCGCGCGCTATCCGGCGGAGCATAATTTCGGGCATCTCTACAGCGCCCCGGATGATGTACTGGCCCATTACCGCCAGCTTGATCCATGCAACTGTTTCAATCCGGGCATCGGCCAGGCGACCAAGCGCCGGAACTGGGTTGCCGAAAGCGTAGGCTAGGCACCATCGCCGGGCCATGCTTCGGGCATGATGGCCCGGTGCGGGCCATCCATTGCACCCCATGGGGGGCGGGCGCGGGCCGATGCGCCCGCACAAGGGAAGGAAAGTCTCAATAATGACATATACAGTGGGCCATTATCTGGGCGAGCGTCTGGCGCAGATCGGACTTGGCCATCACTTCGCGGTGGCGGGCGACTATAACCTTGTCCTGCTGGACCAGCTTCTGGAAATCGAGGGCCTGAAACAGGTCTATTGCTGCAACGAACTCAACTGCGGCTTCAGCGCCGAAGGCTATGCCCGCGCGCGTGGGGCGGGGGCCGCGGTCGTCACCTTCAGCGTCGGCGCGCTCTCGGCGCTGAACGCCATTGGCGGGGCCTATGCCGAGAACCTGCCGGTCATCCTGATTTCGGGCGCGCCCAATTCCAACGACCATGGCAGCGGGCATATCCTGCACCATACCATCGGCACGCCGGACTATTCCTATCAGCTTGAAATCGCCAAGCGGCTGACCTGTGCGGCGGTGTCCATCACGGCGGCGGAAGACGCGCCGGCCCTGATCGACCATGCCATCCGCACCGCCCTGCGCGAGAAGAAACCCGCCTATATCGAGATCGCGTGCAATATCGCCTCGCAGCCCTGCCCACGTCCCGGCCCGGTTGGCGCAATCTTGGCTGATGCGCCATCCGATGCCGCGACACTCAGGCTGGCGGTGGACGAACTGGCCAGCTTCATCGCCACGCGCAAGAAGCCGATGCTGCTGCTGGGCAGCCGCCTGCGCGCGGCAGGGTGCGAGGACGTGGCCATACGCCTGGCCGATGCGCTGGGCTGCGCGGTCGCGACCATGGCGGCGGCCAAGAGCTTCTTCCCCGAGGACCACGCGGGTTATATCGGCACCTACTGGGGGGATGTCAGCAGTTCCAAGGCGCAGCAGATATATGACTGGTCCGATGGGGTGCTGTGCCTTGCGCCGGTCTTCAACGATTATTCCACCGTCGGGTGGACCGCATGGCCCAAGGGCGACAATGTCGCGCTGCTCGACAGCCGCCACATCGCGGCAGGCGGCAAGGCGTTTGATGGCGTCCATCTGCGCGATGTGCTGGAAGCCCTGATCGAACGGCTGAAAGGCCAGCCGAAAAAGGACGCCACGCTGGTGGAATACCGCCGCGTCCACACCGCCGCCGTGCCGCCCGCGCCCGCCGCCCCGGACGCACCGCTGGTGCGTGCTGAAATGGCCCGGCAGATTCAGGGCCTGCTGACCACCAGCACATCCGTCATCGCCGAGACCGGGGATTCCTGGTTCAACGTCATGCAGATGAAGCTGCCCCATGGCGCGCGCGTGGAACTGGAAATGCAGTGGGGCCATATCGGCTGGTCCGTTCCGGCCACGTTTGGCTATGCCGTGGGCGCGCCGGAACGCCGGATCATCGCCATGATCGGTGATGGCTCCTTTCAGTTGACCGCGCAGGAAGTGGCCCAGATGGTGCGGCTGAACCTGCCGGTGATCATTTTCCTGATCAATAACCGGGGTTACACCATCGAAGTCCAGATTCATGATGGCCCGTACAACAACATCAAGAACTGGGACTATGCCGGGCTCATGAACGTCTTCAACGCGGAGGACGGACACGGCAGGGGCTTCCGCGCCACCACGGGGGCCGAAATGGAAAAGGCGATTGCCGCGGCGCTCGCGAACACGCAGGGGCCGACCCTGATCGAATGTGTGATCGACCGTGACGACTGCACCAGCGACCTGATTTCCTGGGGCCGCCGGGTGGCGACGGCCAATGCCCGCCCGCCCGTGGCGCGGTAAGGCCGGACACCATTTTCCGGCTAGTGGGGCGCCTTCGGGTGCCCCTTTTTTATCAGGCTGTTTGAACAGCCTTCTTTTGGGGAAGCTTTTATTATTCTTATCAGGCCATTAGTTTCAGGCGCCTTCAAACAACAGGAGTACAGGTAAATGACGGACAGGACCGGCCCGCGCGTGGGGTGTGGCGCGGCCATCATGGACCGGGATGGCCGGATTCTGCTGTTGCGGCGCCTGCGGGGGCTGGAAGCGGGATGCTGGGGCCTGCCCGGCGGCAAGGTCGATCCGTACGAGACGACGGCCCATGCGGCGGAGCGCGAAATAGCCGAGGAACTGGGCATGACCATACAGGCGCGTGACCTGCTTTGCCTGGTAGAGGAAATGGACGCCACGGGTGGGCATCACTGGGTTTCCCCCGTTTATCTGGTGACCTCATGGCAGGGGGAGCCACGTCTCATGGAGCCCGAAAAACATGAAGGCCCGCACTGGTACGCCCCCGACAGCCTGCCGGACCGGCTGACAACACCCACACGCCAGGCACTGGCGGCCCTGCGGCGGCGAAAGATGGGGTGAACGGCCCGTTAAGGGATCAGGACGGCTCGGTTGCGGTGCCGAGCTTGCGGGCATAATCCCGCAGCGCGCGACGGTGGCGGGAATAGATCATCCGCGTGGTCTGGGAGCGGGTCGGAACCTCATCGGTCGCGAGCGGCAACGTGGCCACGACGGGCGTGGGCGCGGGGGAGGAGGCGGTGGGATCAACTGCCGGGGTCATTGCTGCTTTTCCGCTATGTGCCAAGGACGGGACGGGCTCCGCTGGGTCGTCTTATTAACCGAACGACACAATCCATACGTGTCATACATGTCAGGAATGAGGCATAAAAGTCATGGCAGCCTTGAAAAACGCCGCCGCTCATCACGTTAATTTGCTCCATGAAACTTTTTCACCAGCACGATTCCGCTGCTCAAAATTTCCAAAAGTTAATGTGATGAACTTCGCGCGCCATACAAATTAAAAAATATCTAATAATCCCCAGACTTGGAGGAACCGCAGCCACGCAGATGGCCCGGTTCAGCCAATATCGCGTAGCAACCGGCCTTCCCGCCATGCGTGGCATAAGTCCAGCGTGCGCGTGAACCAGTCCGGCCCCAGGCCCTGCACCTGCGCGGTGTGCCGATGGGTGCCGGTCCATGCCAGAAGCTGGATTCGCCGCTGGATGACAAGCGTGGGCAAAATATCCAGATCGGCCTGCGCCACCTGTCCCGCCATCGCATAGCCGTGCAGCCAGTGATCGACCCAGCGGGGGGCGTGAGGGTGGTCTTCATGAAAGCTGAGCGCCGCCGCCAGATCCTGCATGAACCAGCTTATGCCACAGTCATCGAAATCAATCAGGCGGGTATGCGCCCCGCTGACCAGCAGGTTGGCCAGCCGCAGGTCGGCATGGATCAGCCCGAACCGCTCCGGTTGCCGGCCATATTCCTCCAGTTCCGCATTGATCCGGCGCAGGCATGCCGCGATCAGTTCATGCGCCCCGTCGGTCATGCCCGGAACCGCTTCCCACCGTCCCCACAGGGCGCGGGGGCCGGTCATGGTGTCGGGGGTCCATGCCTTGCGGGTAAAACCGGGGGGGCGTGCCCAGTGGCGGCTGTGGTCATGCAGCCGGGCGGTCACGCGGCCCAGACGGGTAAAGGCTATGGGGTCGATGTCCGGAGTCGGCTCGGCGCCGTCCATCCATGCGAACAGCACGGCGTGGCGGGTGACGCCATCGGGCGCGGGCAGGGTGCGGATAAGGCTGCCGTCATGGCCGGGCACGGGCACCGGCACTTCCAGCCCGGCCCCATGCAGCGCGCCAAGCCAGGCCAGTTCGCTGCCGATTTCAGCGGCGGTATGATAGCCCGGCCGGTGCAGGCGCAGCGCGTAGCGCGGCCCGCAGGCGGTATCGACCCGGAAAATGACGTTTTCTGAAATGGAAAGCAGGTGAGGCCCCGCGTCACGCAGGTCGTATCCGGCCAGCGCGGCATGGGCCATGTGGTACAGGAAGGCGGAATCGGTCATGATCCGCCAGCCATACCGCGTGCCGCCGCGCGGATGAAGGGCGCGTTACAGCAGGCAGTTGAACTGCAGGCCCATCACCGCCGCATCATGATAGGTGGTGGTGCCGCCGGGACGGTTGATATACTGGAAATCTGGCTGGAAGCTCATGCCGCGCGCGGTGTGGATGTTGTAGAAAAGTTCGTACACGTCCTCATGCGTCTGGATGCCCCATGCCCTGCCCCACTGGTTGTTCAGGAAGGGCGTGCCCGCCAGGACCGAGGATTCCTGTTGCAGGACCGAGGCGCGGCTCATCTCGAAATAATGGAACATCGCCCCCACCGTATCGAGCGGGCGGCCCCATTTCGCGCCGGTTTCGATCATGCCGACCCAGACATGCTGCTTCATGGCCGAGATCTTGCCCGAGGTGTACATGTAGCCCGCCAGCGCGATCAGGCCGTTGGTCGGTCCCTTGCCATTGCGCACGATCATCTGGTCCGCCTGGAACCATGCGGTGCTGACACCGGACTGCTTGCGGAAAGGCTGGTGGGTGAGCACGGCGGAGTTACCGTTTATATCGGAATACAGGTCATCGTACTGCGAATTGTCATAGCCGTACCCCGCCTTGTAATGCCCGGCCAGATGGTTGCGGCCGAATTCCGGCAGCCAGCCGAATTCAACCGGGGTGGAGAATTTGCCAAGACCACTCTGTGCCCATGCCCAGCCCGAAATGCCGCCGTTGAAGGAGTGGGGCGAGACGGCGAACATGCTGGCCATGATATAGGTATCGACCGTGGGCATGACCCGCATCACCACGCCCAGGTTGCCCGATGGCCAGTCGCGCCCGCCCGGCACGTATTTACCCGGCGCGGGGTTACCGCAGATCGACACGTTCATGAACTCGCAGTACAGCGGGGAGGCGGCGAAGAAGCTGCCCACCGGAATCCAGCCCGCGCTGATATCGAGCCGGTTATGGAACAGGGACTGTTCGGCGTACATATAGACAAGATGGGCGACCACGTTGCCACGCGCGCCATAAATCTGCTGTACGCCGCCAAGGGAATCGTGGATGTAGTCGGTGCTGAGGTTACGCCCGTGACCGTTCACGATCATGGTGTGGGTCCAGAAATTCTTGGGCGCACCCGCCAGCTTGTTCCAGTCGATGTCGATTTCCACCCCGACCTGCCCGGCATCCGTCACGCCCTGCTTGGCGCCGCCACGGAAATTGCCGGCCAGTTCTTCATGCACGTCGGCTTCGATATGCACGCCATGGTTCAGCAGGAAGGGCTGGACACCCCACCAGTTACCAAAAAGATGCTGGTTGCCGTAGGGCGCGTTGAAAAACTGCCCGGGATCCTGCACCGATGTATTGCGTCGGGCGTTGACATTGAGGCTGGGCTGTACGCCCACGAAACCCTGTCCTTCCCCCGGCAGGGCCTGCGCCAGGGCGGCCTTGTTCAGGGTGAAAAGGGCAAGAAGAAGCAGGGGCAGCGGTATAAAAAAGCGGGCAAATGTTCTGATCATTCGCACATCGATAGCATATTTCATACCTAATATAAACCTTGACGGGGGAATTATGAAAAAAACTAAGGCCATGCAAAATAATACTAAAGAGATTTTTTTTGCTACAGCAATATATTGATATAGTACGTCACTATTCCTTGTTGTATTTTTTTGTGCAACGCACAAATACATCGGGGGTTTGTGTTTGTTCACACATATTACTCATTTCCCCCGGTCTGGTTCGGTTCGGATCCCATCACAATCCAATGACCGTTGACGTCCGGCCGCCGGAATGGTGAACATGAAGAATGTCGCGACTAGATATGAACAAACCCTTCCTGCCCGTCCGCATTGCGGTACTGACAGTTTCCGATACCCGCACCCCGGAAACGGACAGGTCGGGTGATATCCTGGCTGAACGGATCGCCCGCGCCGGTCATGTCGTGGCCGCCCGCGCCATCGTGACCGATGATGCCCGGCAGATCGCGGCCACCCTGTCCGGATGGATCGCGGATGAGCAGGTCGATGTCGTCATTTCCAGCGGCGGCACCGGCGTGACCGGCCGCGACGTCACGCCTGAAGCGTTTGACCAGGTGATCGAAAAGCGCATCGAGGGGTTTGGGGAGCTGTTCCGCATGCTGTCCTACCAGAAGATCGGAACCTCGACGATCCAGTCCCGCGCCGTCGCGGGCGTGGCGAACGGAACTTACCTGTTCGCGCTGCCCGGTTCGTCCGGCGCGGTGAAGGATGGATGGGACGACATTCTGGTCTGGCAGCTCGACAGTCGCCATGTGCCCTGCAATTTTGTCGAACTCATGCCCCGCCTGCGCGAACATCTCGTCCCCGACGGGCATGGGCATTAAGCGATCATTTAAAACAACCATTTGACAGGAAATGATAAAAGTTTCTGGGCGCCGTCCTTTTTCAATAAAGACGGCGTTTCATGAAGCTTTTGGAAAATAGCCGCACCCGAATGCGTCGTGATGGAAAGAAACGGATATGAGCGCACCAAGACTGCTGCTTCTGGCTGGTGATTACGTCGAGGATTACGAGGTCATGGTCCCCTATCAGGCCCTGACCATGCTGGGCTATCAGGTCGATGCGGTCTGTCCCGGCCGGGGGAAGGGGGAGCATGTCCTGACCGCCATCCATGATTTCGAGGGCGCGCAGACCTATAGCGAAAAACCCGGCCACCGCTTCACGCTGACCGCCAGTTTTGATGACGTAAGGCACGGGGATTACGCCGGTCTGGTCCTGCCCGGCGGGCGCGCGCCGGAATACCTGCGGCTGGATGCGCGGGTGATCGCACTGGTCCGCGCCTTTGCCGACCGGCCCATTGCCGCCATCTGCCATGCGGGGCAGTTGCTGGCGGCGGCCCGGATCATTTCCGGGCGCAAGGTGTCGGCCTATCCCGCCTGCCGCCCCGAGGTGGAACTGGCCGATGGGATTTACGCCGATATCGCCCTTGATGCGGCGATAACCGATGGCAGGCTGGTCACCGCCCCGGCATGGCCCGCCCACCCGGCGTGGCTGGCGCAGTTCATCGCCGTGCTGGGGGCGAAGGTCACGCTCTGAGCGTTAGCGCACGCCGGGTGCGCGTGCGGTTTCAGATCCCGCTGCTGTTCAGGGCGGGGCGGTTCAGGATCGACAGGAATTCCCGCCGCGTGTCGGAATTGGAGCGGAACGTGCCCAGCATGCGGCTGGTCACCATCGACACGCCGGGGCGATGCACGCCGCGCGTGGTCATGCACTGGTGCGACGCCTCGATCACCACGCCCACGCCATAGGGCTGGAGTTCCTCGTTGATGGTGTTGGCGATCTGCGCCGTCAGGCGTTCCTGAATCTGGAAGCGCCGGGCATAGGCATCGACCACGCGGGCCAGCTTGGATATGCCGACCACGCGCTTGCGCGGCAGGTAGGCGACATGGGCCACGCCGATGATGGGCACCATGTGGTGTTCGCAATGGCTCTCCACGCGGATGTCGCGCAGCAGCACCATCTCGTCATAGTCATCGACTTCGGAGAAGGTGCGGCGCAGCAGGTCAACCGGATCTTCGGCATAGCCGCTGAAAAATTCATCATACGACCTGATGACGCGCTCCGGCGTGTCGTGCAGGCCCTCGCGGTCCGGATCTTCACCAGCCCAGCGCAGCAGGGTGCGTACGGCCTCTTGGGCTTCCATGCGGGAAGGGCGGGGATTGATGGTGGTCATTGCTGTCGGTTCTTGTGGCAGGGGCAGGCCCGGCAGGGGCGTGCCACGGGGAAAAACTTAATGAAGGACAGTCGGATGGTGCGGGCTGTCCAGGCTGAAGACGGGAATGCTGACATCGAAGTGCTCCCGGCTTGCCGGGCGGATCATGTGGTACGTGCCGCCCATGAAGCCGGTTGGCGTTTCAAGTGCCGCGCCCGACATGTATTCGAAACTGGCGTTGGCGTCGATAACCGGCTGTTCGCCCACAACGCCATCGCCCTCCACGCGGTCGATCCGGCCCTGCCCATCCACAATGCGCCAGCTCCGGCGCAGGAGCTGGATCTGTTCGCCGCCATGGTTCTCGATGCGGATCCGGTAAGCCCACACATAGCGGTGCTCGTCCGGCTCCGACTGGTCATCGAGCCAGAAGGTCTGGACAACCACGCGCACGTCATCGGTCGTGGCCTCGAAACAGGGGGTGCTGTCCGTTATCTCGCCCAGCGGGGACTCCGCTCCTTCCCCACCGGGGGGAGGGAAAGGCCGGTTCTTGCTCATGGAGGGGAGGCTCCTCAGGTTACCGGTTGGCCAGCGCCGCGACGCCGCGCTTGAGGTCGTCGATCAGGTCATCGGCATCTTCCAGCCCGACGGAAAAGCGGATCGCACCGTCGTTGATGCCAAGGCGGGCCCGTTCCTCGGGTGCCAGCTTCATGTGCGTGGTGGTGGCCGGATGCGTGACAAGGGAACGCGCATCGCCCAGGTTGTTTGAAATCGAGATGACGCGCAGCGCGTTCATGAACGCGAACGCCTCCGCCTTGCCGCCCTCGACCTCGAAGGCGACCAGCGTGGATCCGGCCGACATCTGCTTTTTGGCCAGTTCATATTGCGGGTGGTCCGCACGGCCGGGATAGAACACGCGCCGGATGCCCGGTGCGTCGGCCAGGAAGTCGGCCACTTTCGCCGCGTTGCGGGTCATGGCGTCCACGCGCAGCGCCAGTGTCTCGATGCTCTTGAGCATGACCCAGGCGTTGAAGGGGGACAGGCTGTTGCCGGTGTTGCGGATGAACGGGCGCAGCACCTCATCAATCCATTTGGCCGAAGACAGCACCGCGCCGCCCAGCACCCGGCCCTGCCCGTCGATATGCTTGGTGCACGAATACACCACCACATCGGCCCCCAGTTCCAGCGGCTTCTGGTACAGCGGGGTGGCGAACACGTTGTCCACCACCACGGTCGCCCCGGCCTTGTGCGCGAGATCGCAGATCATGCGGATGTCGAGCACGTCGAGCATCGGGTTGGACGGGCTTTCCAGCAGCACGGCGCGGGTGGGCAGGGCCAGCGCGTCCTTCCATGCGGCAAGGTCGCCGCCATCGACGAACACGGTCTCGACACCGTAGCGCGGCAGCAGTTCCGCCACGATCCAGTGGCACGAGCCAAACAGCGCGCGGGATGCGACAACTCGGTCCCCCGCACGGACCTGCGCCAGCAGCGCGGAGGACACGGCCCCCATGCCGGTTGCGGTCAGCGCGCAGGCTTCCGCGCCCTCAAGGTCGCACAGGCGGCGTTCGAGGTTGGAGAGGGTCGGGTTGCCAAAGCGTGAATACTGGTAATGCGAGACATCGCCCGTAAAGGTGCCTTCGGCCTGTTCGGCGTTGTCATAGACAAAGCCGGAGGTCAGGAACATCGCCTCGCTGGTTTCCCCATAGGGGGTGCGTTCAAGGCCCGCGTTGATCAGGCGGGTGGCGGGACGGAGCGATCTGGGGTCAGGCTGGTCAGTCATGGGAAATGGAAATTCCTGCAAACAGGGTGATCTGGACAAGCGGGCCGAGACCAGCGGCGGTTCATGCGCGACAGGCCAGCCCGCAAGGGCGGTTCACGACCGTGGAAACCATGATACCCGCGCCCTGCCGACGGGATCTGGCCTCTTTAGCGCGTATGTTTTACCTCGCCGCAAGCCGGCCGTATCAAATCACGAGGGATCCGGCACGCACTGTGCCGGACATGCATGCTTATTGCGGATCAGGGCCGGGTGCGTCAACTGCTCCGCGCATCATGAAAGGGGGGTGATTGCATCTGCCATGCTTGTGCAGTATAGAAGGCTCGGCCTGCGGGTGTAGTTCAATGGTAGAACGGCAGCTTCCCAAGCTGCATACGAGGGTTCGATTCCCTTCACCCGCTCCATTTTCCCTAAAAAAACGATGTTTTATCGTGTCCCGTCCATGGGCGGCGGGCTGGCCGTGGCCTGCGTGTCGGTATAGGTCGCGCCGTTCCAGATCCAGCGGTCCGTGCCATCCACCAGCAGGTCATGCATCTCGCCATGTGTCTGTGGCGTAATGGTGATCGGCCCGCTGACGGAATCCAGCACCAGCTTCCAGTCATGTCCATCAGGCAGATAGACCGAGGTGGAACACCCCGCCGAGCCGCACAGGCTCTCGGACTGCACCTGTACGAACAGCGCGGTGCGCCCCGGATCCGTTGAAAGCTGGGCCGAGCCGGTCAGCAGCACGGGGCGTTCGCCATGGGCGGCGGCGTCATGCAGGGGGCGGGCCACCAGCGCACGCGCCTGCCGGTCGGGCTCGGTGCCGGGATGTTGCGCCAGGATGACCGGATTCCCCTGCGCCCATGCCGTGCCCGGCCCCATTGCGGTGGCCAGCAGCGCGGGCAGGAGCAGGTGGCACGCGACCAGAAGGTGGCGAAGGAGACGCGGCATGGAGGAGGCTCCCACGGTTGGTACGATATTGCGCCCCAATGCCCCCTGCGCGCAAAGGTTCCCCCTTGGGGGGGGCTTCAGCTTTTGTCCTGCTGCCGGGCGGCGGGCTGTTCGGGCGCGGGCCAGCTTGCCTCGATCCGGTTGCTCAGTTCGTTCAGCAGGCTTTCGTTTACCTTGGCGATGTTTGCATTGCTGGCGGTGTTGCTTTCCATCACGATAACAGTGCGGTTGCGCAGGATGGAAGCCCGTGAATCCTGCGGGATGATGGCCCAGTCCGCATTCAGGGCGGCATTGCCGTCACGGCTGACATCAAGGCGGCTTATATTGATCTGGAGCCGCCATGTCGGCCCTTCGGGCTGCGGCTGGTCGGTTACGAACAGCGTGGGCCATTTTTCCGCCAGGCGTGCGGTGATCAGGTTGGTGGCGCCCACCGACAGGCGGCTGGCCCAGCGGCCCAGCCCGCTGCGTACGATTTCATGCCCGTCGCGCACCATGATGTCCTGACTGTCCAGGTAATCCGGCAGGCGGGCGCGTTCGACCTCGATTACGGGGGTGGTGTCGGTAATCTGGGTTGTGGTGCCGACAGACTGCGCCCCGGTGGCGATGGCGGGCGCGCCCAAGGTATAGAAGCGCACGGGTGCGGAGGAACACGCCGAAAGCATCACGGCCGAGAGCAGCAGTCCGCCACCTGCCCGCAGGGCCGGATGCGAACGGGAGGAGGAGACAGCGGGCTGGCGCGTTTTCATTGGTTGCGTCCCATCAGCAGAAGTTGCGGATTACTTTTGACTTCATTGGCGAATCCGCGCAGCCCGTAGCCTGCTTCCATAATATCTCGCATCGTATCGTCCAGATTCAGCCTGTCACGGGATTGCGGGTCCATCAGGGCATGCAGCCCCGCAAGGGTTTCGTTCGCCTGCGCCATGGTCTGGTGGGTATTGGCGATCAGTTCGCGCAGTTCCGCGCGGCGGGCGGCGAACTGCCTGCCATTGGTCACGATCATCCGGTCCAGCGCGTTGATGGTGATGGCGGAGCGCTCTTTCAGGTCGGCCACGGTGGCGCGCAGGGTGTCTGCCGCCGTGTCCCCATGGGCGGCGGTGGCGCGGACGCTGGACAGCACGCCGGGCAGGTCGCGGCTTATATCGGCCGCCAGCTTGCGGATACTCAGCAGCGCGGTCTGCAGGTCATTGTGGAGCTGCTTGATCGAGGTGGCGACCATCAGGGTCTCAAGCTGCTGGAGTGCCGTCTGCCCCATCGGAATTTCCGGCAGGTCAACCAGGCCGGGATGCAGGAGTGCTGGCGTGGCGGGAGACAGGTCGAGGTCGATTTCGGTCTGCCCCGTCACCAGACTGTGCAGCGCCATTTCCGCCCGCAGCCCGTCGCGCACCATATCGCGCAGCGGCGGCAGGTCGCCCCGCCCCGGTTCGTGCGCCGGGTCGAACAGGATATAGACTGGCATATAGGTGTGGTGGTTGACCGGATCGACCTGCACGGTCATGCGCTTGACCGCGCCCACCGGCAGGCCGCGAAAATTGACGGGCGAGCCGATATCCAGCCCGTTGGTCGGGCTTTCGAAGATCACGACGGCCTCGCTCCCCCGGCCCGGCAGGGGGATTCCGCC
Organism: Komagataeibacter sp. FNDCR2; assembly: GCF_021295395.1. Classification (NCBI taxonomy): domain Bacteria; kingdom Pseudomonadati; phylum Pseudomonadota; class Alphaproteobacteria; order Acetobacterales; family Acetobacteraceae; genus Komagataeibacter; species Komagataeibacter sp. FNDCR2. The sequence goes on along the minus strand of NZ_JAIWOU010000001.1, from coordinate 1,650,753 downwards.
CTTCACCACCAGCACGCCCAGCGCGATGGCCGCCACACCCAGTACGACCGAGCCGATCAGTGTCTGCCTGTCGGCCATCGGCACTAACCGTTTTCGTGCGCGCTGGACGTGTCCAGCTGTTCGCGGTGCATGAAGGCGTGGACCAGCGGGTCGTCGCAATGGTCGCGCAGCCATGTGGGCGAGCCATGGGCGACGGCGGTTTTCTGGTCCGCGTCAAGGAAGATGCCGTCATCGGCGATATGGAACAGGCTGGACAGTTCGTGGCTTACGATGATGATGGTCGCCCCCAGCCCGTCGCGCAGGTTCAGGATCAGGTCATCCAGCCGTGCGGAGGTGATGGGGTCGAGACCCGCCGAAGGCTCATCGAAAAACAGGATGTCCGGGTCCAGCGACATGGCGCGCGCCAGCCCCGCGCGCTTGCGCATGCCCCCGCTGAGTTCGGAGGGATACTGGTCAATGGCGTGCAGCATGCCCACCAGCCCCAGCTTGAGTTCCACAAGCTGGCGGATGACGGGCGGCTTGAGGCTGGTGAACATCTGCATGGGCAGGGCCACGTTCTCGCCCACCGTCATGGAACTCCACAACGCGCCACTTTGGAACAGGACGCCAAACCGCCGCCCGATGCGGATGCGGCTTTCGTCGTCACCGGCCCAGTAATCGTCGTTCCCCACCATGTAGCTGCCCTGCCTGGGGCGCAGCAGGCCGATCATGCTCTTGAGCAGCGTGCTCTTGCCGCAGCCCGAGCCCCCCATCACGGCGAAGATGCTGCCGCGCTTGACCTGAAAGGACACATCATGCTGGATCACGCGCGAACCGAAGGCCAGCGTGAGATCACTGACGGAAATCAGCGTCGGGCGATCGTCGGTGGTGGGCATCTGGTTATTCATGGCGATCAGATCCCGATAACATTGGCGACAACCGCGAACACCGCGTCCAGCGCGATCACACCCACGATGCCGACCACCACGGCCTTGGTCGCCGCGATGCCCACATCCGCCGCGCTGCGCCCGGCCTTCAGCCCGATGCGGCAACTGGTCAGCCCGATGAACGTGCCGAATACGAAGCTTTTGATGAAGCCGAAGGTGAACTGGTCCAGCGGCAGGGCCTGGAGCGTTTCATGGAAATAGCCCAGCGGCGAGACGTTCAGCATGATGTAGGAGACGCAGAACCCGCCGAACATGCCGATCAGGCAGCCATACAGGTAAAGCAGCGGCATGGTGAAGGCGAGCGCCAGGACCGAAGGCAGGATCAGGTAGCTCGACACCGGGATGCCGAAGACCTGCAGCGCATCGATTTCCTCATTTCCCTGCATGGTCGAAATGCGCGCGGCATAGGCGCCGCCGGTGCGCCCGGCCATGATGATGGCGGTCATGACGGCCGACATCTCGCGCACCATCGCAATGGCGACAAGGCTGGCCACATAGATGTCGGCCGCGAATTTATGCAGTTCCACCGACCCCACGAACGCCAGGATCGCGCCCACAAGGAAGTTCACCACCCCCACGATCAGCAGCGCCGCCGGACCCGCGGCGTTGAGGTCGGTCATGAGATCGACCGTGCGCATCATCCCGCGCCCCACCACGGCCGCGAACCCGCCACGGGCGGCGGCGGTGCCCATTTCGCTCACGCAGCCGATCTCGTTCAGCGTATCGAGCGTGAACTGGCCCACCGCCGCGACGGGCGCGAAGGTGTGCGGCGCGGGGCGTGTGGGCGCGGGCGGGTTTTCGGGGAGCAGGTCGAGCAGTTTGTGCGCGGATTCGGGCAGGGTGTCGATGCGCAGGTCCAGATGGGCCTCAAGCGCGTGGCGCTTGAGTTCCCACAGGAAACTGATCAGCGATGTATCCCATTTGCCAAGCTGCCCGGTGCTGAATTCCACCGGCGCGCCGTGCGGGATGTCCTTGAGGGCGGAGTCCGGAAATTCGGGAATACGTCCTTCCTGCGCGATCCAGTTGCCTGACAGCGCGACAAGGGTCCGGTTCGCCTCGGGCTGTAGCTGCCATTGCGGCGCACCATTGACGGACGTATTCACCAGCCTCTCCAACCTCTGTGCCGCGACCCTGCCCGCCCGGTGGCGCGGGCATCCTGCACATTATGCACCCCGTCCCTGTCATCCGCCGGCATCGGGCCTGCGAATGGGTGGGCAGTTCACGGTAGTCCATTTTCCATACCAGATGACCCGTCCGGCACAAGCCCCGCCACCGGGGAGGCTCCGCGATGGCAGCGCATGGCTTTGGACGGGAGCGCCCATGGCGGCACGGGTGCCGGCTTATCGGGGGTGCAGGATCTCCAGCGCCGGATCCGCCACCCGCCCGTCCCGTACGGCGGTGGCGATGTCCGCCATGATCCGGCGGGCCACGAACTGCCGGTAATGAAGCGGATCCCAGAAATTGTCGCGGTTTTCCGTCAGGATAGGGGGGTGGTTGAAGTCCAGCGCCAATGCCTGCGGTGTCCGTGCCGCAAGCCTGCCGATACCCACCCGGCACGCCTGTAGCCGGGCGGCCGCGACACTGCCAGCCACGCCGTGCAGGGTGCTGGAGCCGGGTGGAAACCACAGGATCTTGATGGTGGAGGCAGGCATGCGTTCCACCATGGCGGCCAGCAGGTCCATGCTGGCGGGGGGCGTATCGGCCATGCCGGGGGGGGCGGGGCTGTTGTCCGGCGGCCCCCAGCGGGTGAAGATCGTCCGCACGCGGGCCGGGTCGTACTGGCTGTCGGGCGGGACGAAGCTGGTATAGCCATCCGCGCCGAAAAGCTGGGTTTTCAGCCCGGTCAGCCACAGGAACTGGTTGGCGGCTTCCTGCAGGGCGTACAGGCTGGCCATGTGCAGGTAGCCCTGCCATGCCGGGTGGCCGTACATCCATTCCGGCCATGGCCGGTTGGGCGTGGTCAGGCTGCCCGGCCGGAGGTGACACCACGCCGCGTCGATCCCGATCATGACAATGCGCGGCCGGGGGTGGTGGCGCAGGAATATGTCCAGTTCGCGCGCCTGCTCCCACGGGCTGGCGCTGTTCATGGCCATATTGAGGAAATGGGCGTCCAGCGCCGGGTCCAGCACGGCGGGCTGCATGAGCCGGCTGGTCGATGTGCCCAGAATGACCGAATCAAAGCGCGGATTGCGGGCCAGCGCGGGCATGGTGTAGCGGGCGTTCGACGTAATGGGAATACGCCCGAGCGGGGGGGAAAGGGGCAGCATGTTCCATGGGTCCACCGTGACGATGAACAGGTACAGCCCCCCCCCGACCATCATGATGGCAAGGAGGGCCGTCAGGCAGAACCGTCGCCACGGGCCGTCCTGCCCCGGTGGGGCGGGCGTCATTGATGGCGGAAGGTCACAACCAGCACATCGCGATAGGCCGGACGGGACGGGTCGAGCGGCCGCACCGGGGTTACGCCATGATAGACGCGGTTGTCATTGACAATGGCCGTATCAAACGGCTGGTCGAGCATGAAGCTGCCGACCAGGTTGCGTTGCAGGTCATGGATGGCGGTTTCGCCGCACATCACGTTTTCACGCCGGATCATGACCACCATCACCCAGTCCACGCCATCGCGGTGCAGCCCCTCGGGCGTGGGGAGGCCGGGATTGCCCTCCAGCGCCTCGATCCGGAACTGGTGGACTTCCGTGTGCCATGTATCGGGCAGGCTGCCCGGGTCGCTCAGGTCGCTTACGATCCGGTGCATGAGCCGCATGATGGCCAGCAGCGCCGGATGCGCGCCAGTTTCCGGCTCCACGGCCCGGAACCAGCGTTCGATCCCGCCATTGAGCTCGTTGTAGTCACGGCTCTGGTAATGCGGCTGGTGTTTCTTGCGCTGGATGCCATCGGCGCTGATGGCGAAGGTGGCATGGCGACGGCGGCGGTAGCGACCGCCGTCGGCCATGTAACGGTCCAGCCCCAGGCGGTTCCAGCTTGTGGCGAAGCTGTCCCACTCCCGCAGGCCGTACCGCTCCAGCAGCGGCAGCATCTCACCCGCGGGCACGAAGGCGTAGCCATCCGTGAACAGGGGGGATTCAAGGCGCGCAAGGAGCGGCGGCAGGCCATCAGTCATGTGTGGGGTCTTTTCCTTCTGGCGTGGGGGCGGGCTTGCCCTCGGCCGCGGGTGGGGCGCTGGCCGGTGCGGGCGGGGTCATGGCGGGGAATTCCTCCATCTTCATGCGCAGGGAGCCAGCGGGGCCGTTACCCAGCAGGTTGACGGATGTGGGAATCGGGAAGGCCACGCGCTCCTTTACCATGCGGGCCGAAAGGCGGCTGTAATATTCACGGTAAACCTTCCATTTGGCGCCCGGCGCCGTGCGGATGGAGCCCAGGAATTTCGAGCCGTTGCCATCCGCCTGCTCCACGCCCAGGTAGGAGAAGTCCGACTTGATCAGCGGGCCATAGACGCGGTCCTTGCGCATGATCGCCAGTTCATCTTGCAAGATGGCGGCGACACGGTGCGGGTTCTCCGACAGGTCAAGCATGAAGCTGACCACGACAAGGTTGTAGTCGCGCGACGTATTGGCGATGGACGTGACCGAGGAGAACGGAATGATGTGCAGATCCCCGTTCACCGCGCGCAGCCGCAGGGTGCGGATGGACAGGTGTTCCACCGTGCCCGAGACGCTGCCCGCCGTAACCCAGTCCCCCACCTGCATGGCGTTTTCCACCAGCATGAAGAAGCCGGTGATGAAGTCCTTGACCAGGCTTTGCGAACCGAAGGCGATGGCCGCGCCCATGATGCCCGCACCCGTCAGCAGCGGGGCCACGTTGATGCCGATCTGCGACAGGGTGGTCACCGTCACGATGATGATGATGAAGGTCAGCAGCACCGTGCGGATGATCGGCAGTACCGTGCGCAGGCGTGTCGCGCGTGACGCCTGTTCCGAACTTTCGAACCGGGTGATCTGGTTCTGCAGCATGGCGTTGACGATTTCCCACACCATGATGGCGATGGTGTAGGCGATCATGATCGTCAGCATCGCGCCGACGATCTTGGGGCCAAGCGAGCCATGCAGGAAGAACCGGATCGCGGGCAGCCCCCAGGACTGGAGCAGGAGCACCACGGTCACGAACGTCAGCAGCACGGACAGCGCGCGGCGGGCGATCGGGTAATAGTAATCCACGCGGGCCTGCAGGCCGGGATAGCGTTTTTCCGTCTCGGCGGGCACATGGAAAATCCGGTTTTGCAGGCTGAACGCCAGAACGGACAGCAGGCGTGCCGCCAGGATGACCACGATGGTCAGCGACAGCGTGCGCAGGATCCACGTATAGCCGCCACGGATCTGCGTGGCCCAGACCAGCCAGAGCGCCAGATCGAAGAACATGGCCGGAATCCACCAGAACCGGACCATCCGGCCCACGAACAGCCAGAAAGGCTTCTGCTGCAACCGGGCCGAGGGCTGGAGGGCGGCGCCCACATGGTGGCGGATGCGCCAGATGAAGATCGCGACAAGGATATGCTCGATCAGCACCACGGCGCGGATGATGGCTTCCGTGCCGCGCGCGGGCATGGCGAACACGCTGCCCAGCGTGGACAGGCAGACCACGATGGAGGGCGCGGCGACAAGGAAGTTCCACCACCGCGTGACCATGCGTGCCGTCGCGTCGGATGCGCTGCACAGGCGGATGGTGGGCGAATGCGGGACGAATATCGTCTCAAGCAGCAGGTAGATCACGCGGGCGATGACATAGGCGTTGGTCAGCGTGATCGTGACCATCGCGGCCTGGTTGGTGGAGGTCAGCACGGCCGATCCGCCATAGCCAAGCCCGAGGAACAGCGCCACGGGCAGCAGCTTGATCAGGAAATGCAGCAGCGAATACGGCACGCGCGTGATGACACGCAGGGTCTCGTGCTGCTTGCGGTCGTCCTGCTGGCGGGTCTGCTCGGTCTGCTGTTCGGCCCTGGCGTCCGCGCTGGATGCGGGAGCGGCCGGGGGCGGCTGGTCTTCCTTGCGGTCCTCGGTGGTCAGGCGCTGGTTCAGCCGGGCTTCGGTCGCGACCGCGCGCGCGGTCACGGCGGCCAGCGGCTTGCGCGTGGCGATGGACAGCGCGCGTTCGGCAACCAGCGCCAGTATGAAGATCAGGCCCGCGCGGCTGAGGGCGTCAAGCAGGATCTGGCGTGAATCCGTGTTCGACAGGATGGAATGGACCCACCGCCCCACGAAGGCCAGATCCTTGAATAGCGCGATGAAGTTCTGGCCCTGCCGCAACGCGATGTCGCGCATGTGGGTCAGCTCGTTCATCGTTTCGCTGCTGATGCTGTCCGGCTCAAGCGATACGTCGCTACTGGCCGCGGCCGGTTTGGCGGGCGTGGGGGCGGGCTGCGGCGCGGGCAGGCCGTTGGCGATGGCCTGAAGGGTGCGGGTGAACGCCTCGCGCTTTTGCGGATCGTTCATGACCGAGAGAACCTGCTGCGCCTGCTGGGCGTTCATGCCGGGCGATCCGGCCCCCTGGGCCGCCGCCCCATCCGCCGCCCGGGCCGGGAAGGCCCATGGCAGGAACACCAGCATGAAGGCTGCCAGCACGGTCAGGAAACCGCGCCGTGGGAAACGGGTCGGCGCGGGATGGGCTGTCGTCACGAAATGGGCCGGCATGCCGATTGTTCACCTCCTTGGAAACACGAAATCGGGCGGAAGAGTGCTGGACTTTCCCACCCGGACAGAACCCTGCCCGCATGCCGCGCGGGCTACGGGCCGACTGTCACGCTGCCCCGAAAGACTCGGGTTGCAGAGTAATAAAAGATTGCCAGCGGGGCCAAGGTTGCATTTATACGTGTCTTTTCCGTTATTTCAGCCCCATTGCGGCGGTGGCGGGGCCACGGCGCGGGCTTCGCGGCGGATGACGCAGGTGCCGGCCAGGATGTCATGCAGCCCCTGCTTGCGCTGCGTCCACATGACCATGAGAAAGCCGAACCCCAGGATCAGCGCGGACAGGTACTTGCCAAAATAGCGCCCCGCCGCGCGCAGCAGCGTGATGCGGTTGCCATACAGGTCGGTCACCCGCATGCGGCAGGCGATCTTGCCCGGCGTGGCCTGTAGCGTCGAGGCCTCGCACACGATGAAATAGGCGGCGGGCAGCAGCAGCGACACCAGTTCGAACACCCCGTTGCCATTCCAGTGCAGGTGGGGGGTGGTGGACAGGATGGTGTAGTCCGCGGGCTGGATGTAGGAGATGCGGTAATCCCCGCCGCTGCCCCTGATCGGCTGCTGGTCGAATATGGACACCGACAGGCTGGGCGGCACCAGAAGCAGCCCCAGCAGGGCCAGGAGCGCCCAGATCACGATGGAATCGATCAGATAGGCGACAACCCGGATCCAGAAGCCGCCATAGGTCCAGACATCCTGTGGGCTCGAGGCGGGGCGGAAAAACTGGTTCGTCATGCAGGGCGTTCCTGTCTGGCTGCCGTTGGATTACCCGAACAGCTTTGCCACTGCTGCGGGCGGAACGGAACAGGAAAAACGGGCGCGTCCCGTTCAGGCGCGCCCCGCGCCTAGCTGCGGTAGGAACCGTTTATGTCGATATAGCCGTGTGTCAGGTCGCAGCCCCATGCCTGCGCCGTGCCGTTGGCCAGACCAAGATCGATCGTGATCTCGATTTCCTGGCCCTTCATGTGGGCGACGACGGGGGTTTCATCATAACCGGGTACGACCGTGCCGTGGCGCGCGATCCATGTGCCGCCAATGCCGACGGACAGCGTATCGCGATTGGCGGGTTCGCCGCATTTGCCCACCGCCATCACCACGCGGCCCCAGTTGGCGTCCTCACCGGCGACGGCGGTCTTGACCAGCGGGGAATTGGCCACGGCCATCGCGACCCGGTGGGCCGATTCATCGGATGTCGCGCCGGTGACGGTGATATGCATCATCTTCGTCACGCCTTCCCCGTCGCGGATCACCAGCAGCGCCAGTTCCAGCAGCAGGGAATCGAGTGCGGTGCGGAAATCGGCCAGCGCCGGGTCATCCGCCGTGGCGACGGGCGCATTGCCCGCCTGGCCCGTGGCGAACAGAAGCACCATGTCGGAGGTGGAGGTATCCGAATCCACCGTGATGCAGTTGAAGCTGCGGTTCACGCCCTCCGTCAGCAGGGACTGGATCACGCCCGCGGGCAGGGCCGCGTCGGTGGCGATGAAGGACAGCATGGTGGCCATGTCCGGCGCCACCATGCCGCTGCCTTTGGCGATGCCCTGGATACGCACGGCGGTCCCGCCGATCCGCGCCGTGCGGGTCGCGGCCTTGGGGAAGGTATCGGTGGTCATGATGCCGCGCGCGGCATCCGCCCATCCGTTATCGGACAGGGTGGCGTAAAGGCCGGGCAGGGCTGCTGAAATCTTCTGGTAGGGCAGGATTTCCCCGATGACCCCGGTGGAGGCGAGGAACACCTCGCTCGCCGCGCAGTTGACCAGACGGGCGGCGTCGGCTGCATTGGCCTGTGTCGCCTCGAAGCCCGCGCGCCCGGTAAAGACATTGGCGTTGCCCGCGTTGACCACCAGCGCGCGGGCACGGCCATCGGCCATGGCGGCGCGGCACCAGTCAACCGGGGCGCCGGGGCATTTGCTGCGGGTATAGACACCGGCCACGGTCGTGCCCGGCGCGAATTCCGCCATGACCAGATCGGTCCGCCCCGTATAGCGGATGCCCGCCTCGGCCGCGCCGAAGCGCACGCCGGCCAGCGGCGGCAGTTCAGGCAGTGGCCGGGCGAGGGGGGACACGGGCAGGGCGTTGGCCATGGTCGGTCAGGATCCTGAAATAACGGGGTAATACGTGAAATCGGGGGGAAGCTCGGGGCGGAAACCCGATGGTGTTTCCGCCCATGGGCGACAGTGCGCTCAGTGTTCGGGCTGGGTCTCGGGCAGGGGCTTGCCGTCGGGGCCGAAGCGGACGACCTTGACCTGCGCCAGCGCGTTGCTCACCGCTTTCTGCACGCCTTCCTGGATCAGCTTCTGGCGGATCTGGTCGCGCATGGCGTCAAGCGTCGGCGTTGGCGCGGTGCGCTTGCCCAGCACCTGGATCACATGCCAGCCGTACTGGGTGTGCACGGGCGTCTGGCTGTAGCTGTTGGGCTGCATGGTCGATGCCGCATCCCAGAAGGTGGGCAGCATGTCGCCCTTCTTGAACCAGCCCAGGTCGCCCCCGTTCTGCTTGGCCGAACCGGGATCCTTGGACAGCTTGGCGGCCAGCTGGCCGAAATCGGCGCCCGCCTTGAGCTGCTTGATGATGTCGGTGGCCTGTTCCTCGGTCTGGACCAGGATGTGGCGGGCGTGAATTTCTTCCGCGCCGGGCTTGTTGGCGTAATTCTTGTCGTAATACGCCTTGATGGCGTCATCCGTCAGCGACGGCGTGACCTGCGCGGACAGATAGGCGTTCTGCAGCGCGTTCTGCGCCGCCGTCTGCATCTGCTGCTGCACGTCGGGCTGCTTGTCCAGGCCGGACTTGGTGGCGGCGGCCTGGATGGCGCGCTGGTCCACAAGCTGGTTGAGCAGGATCGGCACGATGATGTTGTCGGGCAGCTTGCGTAGCTGCTCGGGCATCGAGGCCATGGCCTGACGCACATCGGCAAGGCGGATCGGCTGCCCGTTCACGCTGGCCAGGACCGGATTCTGGTCCGCCGTGGCGGCGGGCGCCGGCGCGGCCGGGGCCGGGGCGGGAGACGCCGCGAATGCAGGAGGAATGATGAAGGAGGAAGCAAGCAGGGCCATCGTTGCGACAGCCTTTGCCGGACCGGTCGTCCGCATGTGCAAAAAACCCTAGTTATGAACGCGTTCGGCGGGCATCATGGCGAAGGGTTGCCCAGCCTGCAAGGGCCGGATGCCCGATGGCTGTTTTTCCCCCGTTGCGCCCGCGGCGTTGCGGTCCGTCGGTTGACCCGTGGCGGTGTGGGTCCTATTTCATGTTTCCGCGCGAGAATTTTATCCGCCACGCCTGTCTTCGGTCCCGCCGGTCTCTGGCGGCCAGGCGGGACTGTCATTCCTGGAAGGTCTTCATGTTCGCCAGTATTGCCCGCGCTCTGTTCGGAACCGCCAATGACCGGGCGCTGAAATCGTATCAGCGGCGCGTACCCGCGATCAATGCGCTGGAGCCGCAGGTTCAGGCGCTGGATGATGCGGGGCTGGCCGCGAAAACGGCGGAATTCCGTGAACGCATCGCGAAAGGCGAGACGCTTGACGCGCTCCTGCCCGAAGCGTTCGCGGTGTGCCGCGAGGCCTCGCGCCGCGTGCTGGGCATGCGCCATTTCGATGTGCAGCTTATCGGCGGCATGGTGCTGCATGACGGCAAGATCGCGGAAATGCGCACGGGTGAGGGCAAGACCCTGGTGGCGACGCTGGCCGTCTATCTCAGCGCGCTGGCGGGGCAGGGCGTGCATGTCGTTACGGTCAACGACTATCTCGCCAGCCGCGACGCCGAGCAGATGGGCAGGCTGTACTCCTTCCTGGGCCTGACCATCGGCGTGGTCGTGCCCAACATCCCCGAAGACGAGCGCCGCGCCGCCTATCGTGCCGACATCACCTACGGCACCAATAACGAATTCGGCTTCGACTACCTGCGCGACAACATGAAATACCGCGTGGAAGACATGGTCCAGCGCCCCTTCCACCATGCCATCGTCGATGAGGTCGACTCGATCCTGATTGACGAGGCGCGCACCCCGCTCATCATTTCCGGCCCGGCCGAGGACAGCTCCGACCTCTACCGCTCGGTGGACGAGGTGATGGTCGCCCTGGTGGCCGATCCCGAAACCTATGAAAAGGACGAGAAGTTCCGCTCCGTCATCCTGACGGAAAAAGGCGCCGAACAGGCCGAGGAACTGCTGCGCGGCGCGGGCGTGCTGGATGAGGGCGGGCTGTACGACAGCCATAACGTGGCGGTGATCCACCATGTCCAGCAGTCGCTGCGCGCGCATACGCTGTTCACGCGCGATGTCGATTACATCGTGCGCGGCGGCAAGGTCGTCATCATCGACGAGTTCACGGGCCGCATGATGGAGGGCCGCCGCTATTCGGACGGGCTGCACCAGGCGCTGGAAGCCAAGGAACACGTGGAGGTCCAGCAGGAAAACCAGACCCTGGCCTCGATCACATTCCAGAACTACTTCCGCATGTATCCACGCCTGTCGGGCATGACCGGCACCGCCATGACCGAGGCGGATGAATTCGCGGATATCTACAAGCTCGACGTGATCGAGATTCCCACCAACCTGCCCGTCGCCCGCAAGGACGATGATGACGAGGTCTATCTCACCGCGCGCGAGAAATACGAGGCGGTGAGCAGCCTGATCAAGGAAATCAGCGCCACCTCCGGCCAGCCGGTGCTGGTGGGCACGACCTCGATCGAGAAAAGTGAATATCTTTCCTCGCTCCTGCGCCAGAACGGCATCAAGCATAACGTTCTCAACGCCCGCTTCCATGAACTCGAGGCCGAGATCGTGGCGCAGGCGGGCGCGCCGGGCGCCATCACCATCGCCACCAACATGGCCGGGCGCGGCACCGACATCAAGCTGGGCGGCAATGTGGACATGCTGATCAGCCAGCAGCTTGGCGGCATCGAGGACCCGGAGGAACGCGCCCGGCGCGAGGTCGAACTGCGCGAGAAGGTCGCCCGCGACCACGAGACCGTGCGCGCGGCGGGCGGGCTGTACGTGATCGGCACCGAACGCCATGAAAGCCGCCGGATCGACAACCAGCTCCGTGGCCGCGCGGGGCGTCAGGGCGATCCCGGCAATTCGCGCTTCTTCATCTCGCTTGAAGATGACCTCATGCGTATTTTCGGCACGGACCGCATGGGCAACATGCTCCAGAAGCTGGGCCTGAAGGAAGGGGAGGCCATCGTCCACCCCTGGATCAACAAGGCCCTTGAGCGCGCGCAGAAAAAGGTCGAGGCCCGCAACTTCGACATGCGCAAGAACACGCTCAAATACGATGATGTGATGAATGACCAGCGCAAGGAAGTCTATGCCCAGCGCCGGGAATACATGGGTGCGGAGGATCTGTCCGCCATCATAGGCGAAATGCGCGAGGACGTGGTGCATGACATGGTCGGCCGCCGCATCCCGGAAAAATCCTTCCCCGAACAGTGGCTGAAGGACGAACTGGCACAGGACGTGCAGACCACGCTGAACCTGACCCTGCCCATCGCGCAGTGGGCGGAGGAGGATGGCGTGGACGGGGGCGTCGTGACCGAGCGGATCGAGCAGGCGGCGGCGCAGTCCCAGGCCAGCCGGGCGGCGAATTTCGGCCCCTCCATCATGCGCTATGTTGAAAAGCAGGTGCTGCTGACAACATTCGATGCGGTGTGGAAGGAACATCTCCTCGCCCTTGACCAGTTGCGCCAGGGCATCGGCCTGCGCGCCTATGGGCAGAAGGATCCGCTCAACGAGTTCAAGCACGAGGCGTTCGAACTGTTCCATTCCATGCTGGACCACCTGCGCGTGCGGGTCACCTCCACCATGGCGCGGGTGGAAATGGCGCCGCCGCCGCTCGACAACCCCTTCGCCGGGGTGGCGGAAGTGCATTCCGACCCCGAGGTGCCGGGGCTGGAGAACGAGCCGGGGCCCGGTCTCATCCCCGATGCGGCGGGACGGCAGGCGGCACCCGCCATGGCGGTGCCGATCGGGGGGGCCGCGATCATGCCCGATGACCCGTCAAGCTGGGGCGAGGTCTCGCGCAACGCGGCGTGCCCCTGCGGGTCGGGCCGGAAATACAAGCACTGCCACGGGCGGCTGGTCTGACCGCCCGCCCGGCGCACGGACAAGAACGATAGACGAGAACAGGATCAGGGACGAACGATGGCGGGTCATTCCCAATTCAAGAACATCATGCACCGCAAGGGCGCGCAGGACGCCAAGCGGGCAAAGCAGTTTGCCAAGGTCATTCGTGAAATCACCGTGGCGGCGCGTGAAGGCATGCCCGACCCGGCCATGAACCCGCGCCTGCGCGCCGCCATTTCGGCCGCGCGTGAGGTGAACATGCCCAAGGACACGGTCGAACGAGCCATCAAGAAGGCCAGCGGCGCGGGCGGCGGCGACGACTATACCGAAGTGCGCTACGAGGGGTACGGCCCCGCCGGTGTCGCCGTGATCGTGGAGGGGCTGACGGATAACCGCAACCGCACCGCTTCCGATGTGCGCGCCGCGTTTTCCAAGCATGGCGGCTCCCTGGGGGAGACGAATTCGGTCTCCTTCATGTTCACCCGGCTGGGCGTCATCACCTATCCGCAGGACGCCGCGAGCGAGGACGACCTGATCGAGGCCGGGCTCGAGGCCGGGGCCGAGAATGTCGAAAGCGTGGACGGCATGAATGAGGTGACCTGCCAGGTCGAGGCTTTCTTCGCCGTGCGTGACGCGCTTGAGAGCCGCTTTGGCGAACCGGCTTCGGCCAAGCTGGACTGGCGGCCGGGCAACACCGTGGAACTGGACGAGGAAAAGGCGCGCAGCGTGTTCAAGCTGATCGACACGCTGGAAGACCACGACGACGTGCAGGCCGTGTACGCCAATTTTGACCTGCCGGACGACGTGGCCGAAAAGCTCTCGGCCTGATCGCGCGCGTGGTCCGCATCCTTGGCATCGACCCCGGCCTGCGTTTTACCGGCTGGGGTGTGGTGAGCGCGCAGGGCAACCGGCTGACGCATGTGGCCGATGGCGTGATCGCCACCGACTCGGCCCTGTCGGTGCCGGAGCGGCTGCGCCACCTGCATGACGGGTTGCTGGAACTGGCGCGCGGCTTCGCCCCCGATGAGGCGGCGGTGGAGGAAACCTACGTCAACCGCAACGGGGCCGCGACGCTCAAGCTGGGATACGCGCGCGGCGTGGGGCTGCTGGTGCCGATGCTGCTGGATATTCCCGTATCCGAATACGGGGCCAAGACAGTCAAGCGCGCGGTTGTGGGCACCGGGGCCGCAACGAAGGAACAGGTCAGCATGATGGTCCGCCGTATCCTGCCCACCGCCCTGCTGAAGCGCGCGGATGCCGCGGATGCGCTGGCCGTGGCCATCTGCCACGCCCATCACCGCGCCAGCGCCGCCCATATCGCGCGCGCGACGAGGATGGCATGATCGCGCAGCTTCGGGGCCTGCTGGCGCAGGTGGAGGCTGATCGCTGCGTGATCGATGTCAGCGGGGTCGGCTATCTGGTGCAGGCGTCCAGCCGCACGCTGGCCACGCTTCCCCAACCGCCGGAACTGGCCTGCGTGCTGGTGGAAACCGTGGTGCGGGAAGACGCGATCCTGCTTTACGGCTTTGCCGAGGCCTCGGAACGCGCGTGGTTCCGCCTGCTGACAACGGTGCAGGGCGTGGGGGCCAAGGTGGCGCTGGCCATCCTGTCCACCCTGCCGCCGTCCGACCTGATCAGTGCAATCGCGGCGGGCGACAAGGCCATGCTGACCCGCGCGGGGGGCGTGGGCGCGCGGCTGGCGCAGCGTATCGTGACCGAACTGCGCGATAAATGCGAGGGCATGCCCACTGGCCTGCCCGTGGGGGCCACGGCGGCGGCGGCGGGTTTGGCTGCCGGGTCTGGCGCGCGCGGGATCGCGGCGGATGCGCTGCTGGCGCTGTCCGGCCTTGGCTTCAGGCGTGCCGAGGCGCAACCCGTGGTGGAGCGGGTCATCGAACGTCTTGAAGACAGGGTGGATCTGGATATCGTGATCCGTGACGCGCTGAAGGAACTGGCCCGATGACCCTCCCCCCCGAGCGCGAGATAGACGCCCGCCGGGGCGAGGAGGACGGGAACGAAAGTTCGCTGCGCCCCCAGACGCTGGAGGATTTCACCGGGCAGAAGGCCAGCCGTGAGAACCTGGCCATCTTCATCGCCGCCGCCCGCCAGCGCGGCGATGCGCTGGACCATGTGCTGCTGCATGGGCCACCGGGGCTGGGCAAGACCACGCTGGCGCAGATCGTGGCCCGGGAACTGGGCGTGGGCTTTCGCGCCACTTCCGGCCCGGTGATCCAGCGCGCGGGCGACCTGGCCGCCATCCTGACCAACCTCCAGCCGCGCGATGTCCTGTTCATCGACGAAATCCATCGCCTGCATCCCGCCATCGAGGAGGTGCTGTACCCGGCGATGGAGGATTTCCAGCTCGATCTGATCATCGGGGAGGGACCGGCCGCGCGCTCGGTGCGTATCGACCTTTCCCCCTTTACCCTCGTGGCCGCGACCACGCGCGCGGGCCTGCTGGCGACCCCGCTGCGCGACCGCTTCGGCATTCCGCTGCGGCTGGTGTTCTATACGCCCGAGGAACTGTGCCAGATCGTGACGCGTGGCGCGCGCAAGCTGGAATTCGACCTGACGCCCGAAGGGGCGGAGGAAATCGCCCGCCGTTCACGCGGCACGCCGCGCATCGCGGGCCGACTGCTGCGCCGAGTGCGTGATTTCGCCGCCGTGGCGCGGGCGGGGCGCGGGCCGGTGGACCGGGCGCTGGCCGATGCCGCCCTGTCGCGGCTGGAGGTCGATTCGATGGGGCTGGACGGCATGGACCGCCGCTATCTGCGCCGCATTGCCGACTACCATCACGGTGGCCCGGTGGGGGTGGAAACCCTTGCCGCCGCCCTGGCCGAAGCCCGTGACACGCTGGAAGACGTGATCGAACCCTACCTGATTCAGGAGGGACTTGTGCTGCGGACCAGCCGTGGCCGCATGCTGGGGGAACGGGGCTGGCGGCACCTTGGCCTGCAACCGCCCGCCCGCATGCCCGGTCAGGGCGACCTGCTGGGGGATGGGCCGGATGGAACATAAAATAGATTTCCGCATTTATTACGAGGATACGGATGCGGGGGGCGTGGTCTATCACGCCCGCTACCTTGCCCTGGCCGAACGCGCCCGCACCGAGGCCATCCGCGCGCAGGGGCAGGCGGCATCCGACCTGCTGGCCGATTACGGGCTGGCCTTCGTGGTGCGCCACGCCGCCATGGACTACCGCGCGCCCCTGCGGCTTGACGATATCGTGTGCATCACGACTCGCCTGACGGAACTGGGCGCGGCGAGCTGCCGGCTCGTGCAGGACTTCCGGCGCGTCGGCGCGGATGGGGGCGCGGGCTGCGGCACGCTGGATGTCCGTCTGGCCTGCGTGCGCGCCGATGACGGGCGTGCTGCCCGATTTCCGCCGTTATGGCGTGATCTCTTGCGCGCGCTGGTCGCCTGAACGGCATGAAGGCATGCGGCCTTCGTGTTCTTTTCGTGCCATGGGTTGACCATGACGCAGGGCTGTGCGGAAAGCGGGTTGGCCGTGGCTTGCCAATTGGGCAATCTTCGTGTTTGAGCGAACGGCCAAGGTGTGCAGGAGGCGTATTTGGACCAAGCGGTTAACGCGGCGAATCTCGGGGCCGCAGCGGGCGATCTGTCGATGTGGGCGCTGTTCATGCATGCGTCGATCGTCGTCAAGCTGGTGATGGTGGGGTTGGTGACGTGCAGTGTGGTTGTCTGGGCAATCATATTCGATAAATTCACGACCATCCGCCGGGTCAACCGGTTGGGCAATGATTTCGAGGAACGGTTCTGGGCCGGTGGCAGCCTGGACGACCTGTACGATTCCGATGGCGCGAAACCGGTCCACCCCATGGCGGCGGTCTTTGGCGCGGCCATGGGGGAATGGCGGCGTTCGTCACGCATTTCGGGGATCGACCTCGTGCATGGCGGCGTGCAGGACCGTGTCAACCGCGCCATGGCCATTACCATCACGCGTGAGATGGATCGCCTGAACCGGTGGATCATTTTCCTTGCCACCATCGGGCCGGTTGCGCCGTTTATCGGCCTGTTCGGCACGGTGTGGGGGATCATGCACGCATTCGGCTCCATCGCGGCGATGCACAACACCAACCTTTCCGTCGTCGCGCCCGGCATTTCGGAGGCGCTGTTCGCCACCGCCATCGGCCTTGTCACCGCCATCCCGGCGGTCATCGCCTATAACGTGATCAGCAACAGCATGAGCGTGTTCGAGGACCGGCTGGATGCGTTCGGCACGGAATTCGCCGCCATCCTGTCGCGCCAGTCCGAAGAAAGGGGTGCGTGAGCATGGGGGCGAGCCTGGGCGACCTGCGTGGGCGGCGGCGCAAGCGGCGGCCCATGGCGGACATCAACGTCACCCCGCTGGTGGACGTGATGCTGGTGCTGCTCATCATCTTCATGGTGACGGCGCCGATGATGACAAGCGGCGTGAACGTGGATCTGCCCAAGACCGACGCCGCCCCCGTCAACACGGACACCAAGCCCATTACGGTCTCGATCCGCTCCAATGGGGATCTGTACCTGGGCGATGAGCCGGTATCGCAGGATGAGCTGGTCGATCAGCTCAAGGCCGTGGCGCAGAATGACCGTGAACACCGCATTTTCGTGCGGGGTGATTCCCATATCGATTATGGCCGGGTGATGCAGGTCATGGGCCAGATCACGGCGGGCGGGTTCACGCATGTCGCCCTTCTCGCGCAGCAGCCGCCCGGCGGCGCAAACTGAACCCAACCTGATCGGGGAGCCGTCTGACCGTGGTGCCACCGCGTCGTTCCGAACGCATTCTCATGCGTCGCTCCGTTCTGGTCTCGGGCGGCCTGCATGTCGCCCTGCTGCTGGCCGTGCTGCTCAAGCTGCCGGTGCCGGTTCCGCAGGAGCCGCCGCCGCCGCCCACGATCGAGATGGAATTCACGACCGATGGCGGCACCTCGGCCCCCCATAAGGGTGACAAGCCCGCGCCCAAACCCGCGCCAGCCCCCGCCCCGGTAAAGCAGGAGGCCCCCCCGGCCCCCACACCGCCGGAAAAGGCCCCCAATGAGGAAGCGGCGCCCCCACCGCCGCCACCGCCCCCCATGCCACCGCCGCAGGAGACGCCCAGGCCCGTGCCGGACGCGCCCACGCCCCCGCGTGAGCAGCAGCCCGCGCCCGATGCCGTGCCGCCGCCGCCCACCCCGCCCAAGGCCACGCCCACGCAGGCGCACGCGCCGGTGCCCCCTTCGGCCCAGCCGCAGCCCGATGCGCCGCCAAAGGTGCAGGAGGCGTCGCGCATCACACAGCCGAACGAGACCAAGAAGCATGTGCCCGATACCCATTCCCTGCTGGCGACGCTCGACGCCTTCCGCGCGGACCAGAAGCAGACCCACCCGCCCAAGGCGCGCCCCAACCCGGTGCAGGGTGGCGCGCCCGATGGGGGCGGTTCGCCGGACGGGGATATTACCAGCGCGCTGAGCGCGACCGAGCAGAAGGCCATCGGCAATTCCGTGCGCCGCTGCTATTCGGAAGATACGGCCGCACGCAATTATGCCCAGTTTGTCGCGCATCTGGTCGTTACGGTGGATGGTACCGGCACGGCGCGACTGGTGGATTTCGCACCGCAGACACAGGCGCAGGTGGATTCCGATCCCGCCTATCGCGCCCTGGCGGAACGCGCGCGTGACGCGGTGCTCAGCCCCACCTGCGCCAAGCTGCCCATTCCGCAGAACCTGCTGGGCCAGACCAGGCAACTGAAATTCGTATTCCGTCCCTGACATGAAGCGGGATGAAGGCGAGGAGAAGAAAATGACGTCAAGCGTAAAGCCATTGATCCCCGATGATGATGCCGCACGGCTTGCGGCGGCTTTCGGCCGACGTGGCTTCATGGCCGGGGGGGTTGCCGGCGGGCTTGCGGCCACGCCGCTGTTCGCGCCGGGCCAGGCGCATGCGCAGGCCGCCCCCGGTGCGGAGGAAATCACGGTCGATCAGGCCCGGACCGCGCCGATTCCCATTGTCCTGCCCTCGCTGGGCACTGGCGTTGCCCAGCAGATCACGGATGTCATTTCGGCCGATCTGGGCAATAGCGGCCTGTTCCGGCCCATCAGCGCCACCATGCCGCAGGGCACGCCCGATTTCGCGACCTACAAGACCATGGGCGCGCGCGCGGCCATGACTGGCCGGGTCATGGACCAGAGGGGATCCCTGCGCGTGGAATTCCGGCTGTGGGATGTATCGACCGGCAGCCAGATTCAGGGCACGGCCTATACCGCCGCCGCACAGGACTGGCGCCGCATCGCGCATATCATTGCCGATGTGATCTATGGCCGCCTGCTGGGTGAACAGGGATATTTCAATACCCGCATCGCCTATATCGCCCGTTCCGGCCCCCGCGCCCATCAGACCACGCGCCTCGCCATCATGGATCAGGACGGGGCGAACAGCCGTTACCTGACGAATGGCCAGTGGCTGACGCTGATGCCGCGCTTCAATCCGGCCAATAGTGAACTGGCCTTCCTGTCCTACGCCAATTACAGGCCGCGGGTTTACCTGTTCAACCTGAGTACGGGCCAGCAGCGTATTCTTGGGGATTTTTCAGGCATTTCCTTCGCGCCGCGTTTCGCGCCCGATGGGAGTTCGGTGATCCTGTCTGTCACGCGCGGGGGGGGCTCCGATATTTACGTGGTTGACCTGGCGACCATGGCGCGGCGGCAGGTGACGGATTCCGGCGCGATTGACACCAGCCCGTCCTTCAGCCCCGATGGCACGCAGTTCGTCTTCAACTCGGACCGTGGCGGTTCGCCGCAGCTTTATATCATGAGCGCTTCGGGTGGGGATGCGCGGCGGATTTCCTATGGCCATGGCAGCTATGGTTCTCCGGTCTGGTCGCCGCGCGGGGATCTGATCGCGTTCTCGCGTATCGCCAATGGCAGTTTCTCGCTTGGTGTCATGGCGCCGGATGGCACGGGGGAGCGGATTCTGACGGAAGGCTTCACCGTGGAAAGTCCGTCTTTCTGCCCCAATGGCCGCGTGCTGGCGTTTTGCCGCCAGAGCTCGGGGGGCAGCAATGGTGCCGGATTTGCAACAGGTATCAATACAATTGACATCACTGGCTTCCACGAGCGCGCCCTGCCGGCGGGCAGCGCGTCCGACCCGGCGTGGTCTCCACTAAATAAATAAATTATTTCAATATGTTGGACGGATACCATTCCGGCACCTAACTGGTTATCAAATAGCCGCTATGTGTTTGTCCAACATTGACGCAGGCCGGATTTGAAAGCTAAGCTGACAACGGTTTCCAGCGATCGCGAGTCTCTGTTTTTACAGCTTGTTTGGCAGGACGTAACGAGACTCGGGGCCGTTCCATATTTAAATCCGGAAATTCAACAACTGGTTTCGATACAAGAAACCGATCCAGGATCAAAAGTAATGAAACTGAAGCTTTTTGGCGCGGTTGGCATGGCCCTCCTTCTGGCGGCCTGTTCCGATCATGCGAACAAGAATGTGAACACGGGCGCCGCCACGCAGCAGGTCGGTCCTGCGCCGGGTAGCGAGGCTGACCTGGTGGCGACGGCTGGGGACCGTGTCCTGTTCGCGTTCGACAAGAGCGGCCTGTCCGACGATGCGAAGGTGACGCTGGACAAGCAGGCGGCATGGCTTGCCAAATACCCGCAGGTGCATGTGCAGATCGCCGGTAACTGCGATGATCGCGGCACCGAGGAATACAACATCGCGCTGGGTGAGCGTCGCGCCAACGCCGCGCATGACTACCTGGTGGCCAAGGGTGTGGATGCGTCGCGTCTGACGACCATCTCCTACGGCAAGGACCGCCCCACCGCCGTTGGTGACGACGAGCAGGCATGGGCCCAGAACCGTAACGCCATCACGGCGGTGCAGTAAGCTTCTGCCCACGCCCTTGTGGCGGGATAGTGAGTGTATGAAACCGGTCGGGCGCTTATCGCCCGGCCGGTTTTGTTTTAGGTATGTCTGCGTAGTAGTGCGGAAAGGTCTGGTCCATGCGGTCTGTGTTGTCATGTTTCCTTTCGGTCGCGTCCCGTCCCCGCCGGTGGGGCAGGGTGGCCCTGCTGGCCGGTGGTGTCTCGCTGGCCTGTCTCGGGGGCGCGCATGCCGATGATGACAGCGGCAACCTCATGTTGCAGCTTCTGGACCGGGTCAACACGCTCGAACAGCAGACACGCGACATGCGCGGTGAAATCGACCAGTTGAACAATCAGGTGCAGCAGCAGAACGCGACCCTGAGCAAACAGATCGATGACATGAACTTCGCCATGCAGCACGGCCATGGGGCGGCGCCCGCTTCCACGCCCGTCGCGGGCACTGCGGCACCCGTTGCGGCAGGCAAGGAGTCCGCTGCCCCCCCGGCGGCGAAGCGCACCGCCGATGATGCGCTGAAAGCCGGGAACGACGCCCTGCTGCAGCATGATTACGTGACCGCGCAGGCGGACGCGCAGCAGGTGCTGTCCGGCCCCAAGGGCCCCAGGCAGGTCGATGCGCAGTATCTGATGGCCCAGTCCCTTGCGGGGCAGAAGCAGTACCGTCAGTCCGCCCTGGCCTATTATGACGCCTATAACCGCGCGCCCCATGGCGCGCATGCGCCCAGTGCGCTGCTGGGGGTGGCGGCGACCCTTCTGGCGCTGAATGACAGGACATCCGCCTGTCAGGCGCTGGACAAGCTGGCCAGCGAATTTCCCACGCCCGCCGACCGTATCAAATCCGCCGAACAGGTCTATCGCAAGCGCGCCAAGTGTAGCTGAGCCCGGATTGCCATAAATGAACCGGGTGGAGCCGGTCAGCATGCATGATTTCGCCACCGTCATGGCGCGGCTTGGACCGTGGCCGGGGCGGGGCATGCCGGTGGCCATCGCCGTATCGGGGGGGGCGGACAGTATGGCGCTGGCCTGCCTTGCGCGACGGTGGCGCGATAATGTGGTCGGGCTGGTGGTCGATCACGGCCTGCGTGCTGAATCCCGGCACGAGGCGGAAGAGACCATCACCCGCCTTTCGGCGCTGGGCATACCGGGCCGCCTGCTGGTGCTGGATGGGCTGGAGCGGGGGCCGCGCATGGCGGAGCGCGCCCGGCGCATGCGGTATCAGGCCCTTTTCGCCGCGTGCCGCGAGATCGGCGCGCTGGACCTGCTGGTGGCCCACCATGCGGGCGATCAGGCCGAAACGGTGATGATGCGCAGGCGCGCGGCCAGCGGGGAGGACGGCCTGGCCGCGATGGCGCTGGTTACGCCGGTGGCCGATGTGCGCGTGATCCGGCCCCTGCTGGCATTTGACAAGGCCTCCCTTTACGCAACGGTGCGCGCGGCGGGGGTCACATGGGTGGAAGATCCGTCCAATGCCGACCTGCGCACCGAACGCGCCCGTGCCCGCCAGGCGCTGGCGCGGGATACGGGGCTTGATGCCCGGCTGCGGGCAGGGGCCATGCAGGCGGGTGCGACGCGCATGGCGCAGGACCGTGATGATGCACGCTGGCTGGCCGCCCATGCCCGCTACCATGCCGGGGGCTGGGTGGTGCTGCCTGCCGCCCTCGCGCCGGTCCGGGTTCTTGCGGCGCTGATCCGGGTCATCGGGGGGCGCGATTATTCCCCACGGCGCGAGGGCGTGGCGGCACTGGCCCGCCATCCACGCGCCGCCACGCTGGCGGGGGTGCGGATCATGCCATGGCGCGACGGGCAGTGGCTGCTGGCGCGTGAGGAAACGGCGATCGCCCCCCCCATGCCTGCCCGCGCGGGCGCGGAGTGGGACCGGCGCTTCGTGCTGCATGCACGGCGGCTACGGCCCCAATGGCGCATCGGGGCGGCGGGTCCGGTGGCGGCATGGTGGCCCGCGGGGCGGGGCCGGTCGCCCTGGCCCGCCTGCGTGCTGCGCACCCTGCCCGCATTATGGTATGGAAATGATGTCATGGCCGTACCACATACGGGCCTGTACCGGGATTGCGCGGCGGCTGATGTGGCTTTCATGAACCGGCCGCCTCATCCCGTGCTGCCCGGCGCCCTGTTTGGCGGCGGTGGCCAGTATGCTGGCGGGGTTTAACAAAAGGTAATGGATGGGGGGTGTGAATATCCCTTGATCGTCCTATGTATGGTAAACGTAGTGAACGTGGCGTCTGTCCGTCTGCCCGCTGTCGGGTGATGCGAAGGGGCCAGCGGATGGAACAGTAGGCAAGATGAACAATTTCGGCCGGAACCTGGCCCTGTGGGTTATCATCATCGTCCTGTTGCTGCTGCTGTTTAATGTTTTCCAGCCGGGAAGCGTGCAGCACGCATCGCAGCAACTGGCATATTCCGATTTCATCGGGGACGTGAACAGCGGGCATGTCCGGTCGGTTGTGGTGCAGGAACATAATATTACCGGCACGCTGACGGATGGCACCTCGTTCGACACCTATGCCCCGCAGGATCCGACCCTGATCTCGCGCCTGACGGAAAAGGGGGTGGAAGTCGCCGCCAAGCCGCTGGAAAGCGACACCAACCCGATCCTGCGCTACCTGATCAATTACGCGCCGCTGCTGCTGATGGTGGGTGCGTGGATCTTCATCATGCGCCAGATGCAGTCCGGTGGTGGCCGGGCCATGGGCTTTGGCAAGTCCCGTGCCCGCATGCTGACCGAAAAGCAGGGCCGCGTCACCTTTGATGACGTGGCGGGCATTGATGAAGCCAAGGGCGAACTGCAGGAAATCGTGGACTTCCTGCGCGACCCGCAGAAGTTCACCCGCCTTGGCGGCAAGATCCCCAAGGGCGTGCTGCTGGTCGGCCCCCCCGGCACGGGTAAGACGCTGCTGGCGCGCGCCATCGCGGGTGAGGCGAACGTGCCGTTCTTCACCATCTCCGGTTCCGATTTCGTGGAGATGTTCGTGGGTGTCGGCGCATCGCGCGTGCGTGACATGTTCGAGCAGGGCAAGAAGGCCGCGCCGTGCATCATCTTCATCGATGAAATCGACGCCGTGGGCCGCCATCGTGGCGCGGGCCTTGGTGGCGGCAATGATGAGCGTGAGCAGACACTCAACCAGATGCTGGTCGAGATGGATGGCTTTGACAGCAATGAGGGCGTGATCCTGATCGCCGCGACCAACCGCCCCGACGTGCTTGATCCCGCCCTGCTGCGTCCCGGCCGTTTTGACCGGCAGGTGGTTGTTCCCAATCCGGATGTGGCGGGCCGTGAGAAGATCCTGCGCGTCCATATGCGCAAGGTGCCGCTGGCGTCCGATGTGGACCCCAAGGTCATCGCGCGTGGCACGCCCGGCTTCTCCGGTGCGGATCTGGCCAACCTGGTCAACGAGGCCGCGCTGATGGCCGCGCGCCTTGGCAAGCGCACCGTCGCCATGCTGGAATTCGAGAACGCCAAGGACAAAGTGATGATGGGGGCCGAGCGCCGCTCCCTTGTCATGACCGAGGATGAGAAGAAAATGACCGCCTACC
This sequence comes from Komagataeibacter sp. FNDCR2, assembly GCF_021295395.1. Taxonomy (NCBI): domain Bacteria; kingdom Pseudomonadati; phylum Pseudomonadota; class Alphaproteobacteria; order Acetobacterales; family Acetobacteraceae; genus Komagataeibacter; species Komagataeibacter sp. FNDCR2. The sequence continues at coordinate 1,626,656 of NZ_JAIWOU010000001.1, read as the reverse complement.
ATGAAGGTGGTCATGCCCTGGTCGGCATTCTCACGCCGGGTTCCGATCCCGTGCACAAGGCGACCATCATCCCGCGTGGCCGTGCGCTGGGCATGGTGATGAGCCTGCCGGAGAAGGATCGTTATTCCGAAAGCCGGTCGTGGTGCATTGGCAAGCTGACGCTGGCCATGGGCGGCCGCGCGGCGGAGGAAATCATTTTCGGCCCCGATAACGTCTCCACCGGCGCATCGGGCGATATCAAGATGGCGACGGACGTCGCCCGCCGCATGGTGACCGAGTGGGGCATGAGCGAAAAGCTCGGCATGGTGGCCTATGGCGGCAACGGGCAGGAAGTCTTCCTTGGCCATAGCGTGACGCAGAACAAGAACGTGTCCGAGGAAACCGCCCGCGAGATCGATAACGAGGTCCGCAAGCTGATCGACGCGGCCTATGACCGGGCGCGCACCCTGCTGCTCGACCATATCGACCAGTTGCATCGCCTGGGTTCGGCGCTGCTGGAATATGAAACCCTGACGGGGGAGGAAATCCGTCAGGTCCTGCGCGGCGAGAAGATCGAACGCGTGGTGGTGGATGATCCGATGCCGGAAAACCGGCGTCCGTCCGTGCCGCCTTCCGCGCCCTCCGCGCCGGTGGCGCCGCTTCCCGCGCCGGAAGGGGGCAATGCCGCGCCGGCGGGTTAGAAACAGTCGGTTCGTCTTCCTTATCCGGAACGTCAGATCATGGCGGGGTGGCCAGTGGCCGTCCCGCCATGTTTGTATCTGGCGGCCAGAAAACACCGTATGGAAGAAGAATGGATAACCGGCTGATTGAACCCCTTGCCCTGCTGCATGGCCCGGCGGCGCGGCAGGCTGTCGAGACGGGTGCCGCGCGCTGGCTTGCAGGCGGGCCGCATGCTTTTGCGCTGGCAAGGCTGTCTGGCGGTGGGGAAGGGGGCCGGATCGTTCCCGTAACGGCCATTCCTCCGGGCTGGGCCGATGTGGCGGAACAGGTCAGTGCTCCCCTGCCGGATGCGGGGTTGCCCCCGGGCGCGCAGGTCATGGGAATCATCAATGTCACGCCTGACAGCTTCAGCGATGGTGGGCGGCATTACGATGCCCGGGAGGCGCTTGATTCCATCCAGCGGATGTACGCGGCCGGGTGCAGGCTGGTCGATATTGGCGGTGAAAGCACCCGCCCCGGCGCGCCTCCCGTCCCGGTGGAGGAGGAGTGGCGGCGTATCGGGCCGGTCATCACCGCCCTGCGGGAATGTTCCGCCCTTGATGACATGCGGATTTCCGTCGATACCCGGCAGGCGATGGTGATGGACCGCGCGCTGCGGGCCGGGGCCGATCTCATCAACGATGTCTCGGCCCTGACATATGACCCGCTGGCCCGTGCGGTCGTGGCGCGGCATGACTGTCCGGTCGTGCTCATGCACATGCGCGGCACCCCCGCAACCATGAGCCAGCACACGGTTTATCAGGATGTCGCGGTGGATGTGACCCGGGAGTTGCGCCAGCGCGTGGCGGATGCGGTGGCGGCTGGCATCGCGCGCGCGCGCATACTGGTTGACCCCGGCATCGGCTTCGCCAAGACCCTTTCGGGCAATCTGGAACTTCTGGCGCGCCTGCCGCTGCTGGCCAACCTTGGCTGCCGGGTGCTGCTGGGGGTGTCACGCAAGCGGATGATTGGTGAGATCTGTCACGAACCCGATGCGGCCCGGCGCGATCCGGGCACCATCGCGGCCAGCCTGCCGGGGCTGATTTTTTCCGGCACCGTATTACGGGTACACAACGTTCCAGCCATGACGCAGGCCCTGCGTGTCAGACAGGGGCTGGATCGGTCATAGCAGGTAAGGTAGGTCGTGTAAGACCAGAATGCATCCGGAGACCCCCCAGTAATGGTAAAAACAAGAAAGCTGTTCGGCACTGATGGAATCCGGGGGACCGCCAACCGTTTTCCCATGACCGTCGAAGTGGCGCAGAAGCTGGGGCAGGCCGCGGGACTGCATTTCAGGCAGGGCACGCGCCGCCATAGCGTCCTGTTGGGCAAGGACACGCGACTGTCGGGCTACATGATCGAATGCGCGCTTGTGTCCGGTTTCCTGTCCGCCGGGATGGATGTGACGCTGGTGGGGCCGATGCCCACACCGGCCATCGCGATGCTGACCCGTTCGCTGCGGGCGGATCTGGGGGTGATGATCTCGGCTTCCCATAATCCGTATGGCGATAACGGGATCAAGCTGTTCGGCCCCGACGGGTTCAAGCTGTCGGATGAAACGGAAGCCGGGATCGAGGCGGCCATGAATTCGGATCTGGGGGCCATGCTGGCCGCTCCCGACCAGATCGGCCGTGCCTCCCGGTTGAACGACGCGGCGGGCCGGTATGTGGAAAGTGCGAAGTCCTCCTTTCCGCGCGGTCTGCGGCTGGACGGGCTGCGCATTGTGATCGACTGCGCCAACGGCGCCGCCTACCGCGTCGCCCCCACCGCGTTGTGGGAGCTTGGGGCGGAAGTCGTGCGTATCGGGTGCGACCCCAATGGCGTCAACATCAACGAAGGCTGTGGCTCCACCCGGCCCGAGGCCCTGTGCGCGGCGGTGCTGCACCATCGGGCCGATATCGGCATAGCCTTGGATGGCGACGCCGATCGCGTGCTGATTTCCGATGAAAAGGGCCGTCTGGTCGATGGCGACCAGATCCTCGCCCTTATTTCCAAGTCATGGGCGCGGCAGGGGCGGCTGTCCAGCCGGTACATCGTGGCCACGGTCATGTCCAATATGGGGCTGGAGCGGTATCTGGAATCACAGGGTCTGGAACTGGCGCGCACGGCGGTGGGGGACCGCTACGTGGTCGAGAAAATGCGCGAACTCGGCGCGAATATCGGGGGGGAGCAGTCCGGCCACATGGTGCTGTCCGATTTCGCCACCACGGGGGACGGGCTGGTGGCCGCCCTTCAGGTCCTGGCCGAGGTGGTGGAGACGGGTCGCCCCGCCAGCGAGGTCTGCACCCTGTTCCAGCCATATCCACAATTATTGCGTAATATCCGTTTCGCCGGGAAAAGCCCGCTGCATGACCCGCAGGTGCAGGAGGCCCGCGCGGCGGCCGAGACGCGGCTGGGCGCGCAGGGCCGCTTGCTGCTGCGTGAAAGCGGGACCGAGCCGCTGGTCCGCGTCATGGTGGAGGCGGAAGATGAAGCCCTGGTGAAGGAAGTGGTCGAGACCATGTGCGAATCGATCAGCGCCATCCAGATGGCGGGCTGAGCCATGCGCGGGCGTATTCTCATCATGGCGGGCAGCGACAGCGGTGGCGGCGCGGGTATTCAGGCGGATATCAAGACCGTCACCGTTCTGGGTGGGTTCGCCATGACGGCGGTAACGGCACTTACGGCACAGAACACCCTGGGTGTGCACGATGTCATGCCGGTCCCGCCCGCCTTTGTCGTGGCCCAGATGCGCTGCGTCATGGATGACCTGGGGGTTGACGCCTTCAAGAGCGGCATGCTGGACCAGACGCCGGTGATCGAGGCCATTGCCGACGTGCTGCGGACCGCCCCTGACATTCCTTACGTGCTTGACCCGGTCATGGTGGCCAAGGGCGGGGCGGCCCTGCTGCATGACAGCGCGCTGGCCACGCTGCGCACGCGCCTGTTACCGCTTGCCTCGGTGCTGACCCCCAACCTGCCGGAAGCCGAGGCCCTGCTGGGGCGTTCAATCACACAGCGTGGCGATATGCTTGCGGCGGCCCGTGACCTGCTCGCGCTTGGCCCCCGTGCGGTCCTGCTCAAGGGCGGTCACATGGCGGGTGATGACCTGGTGGATGTACTGGTTGAACAGGGGGGCGCGACAGAGGAATTCGTGACCCGTCGCATCCATACCCGCCACACGCATGGAACGGGCTGCACCCTGGCCAGCGCGATTGCGACCGGGCTGGGGCAGGGGATGGGACTGCGCGATGCAGTGGTGCGCGGGCGGGCCTATGTGCAGGCGGCCATTGCCGATGCCCCCGGTTATGGCGCGGGTGCGGGGCCCCTGAACCATGGGGTTCAGGCCGGACAATGGAATGGTTAAATATCCTTTAAAAAAATTGGCGCCGCATATGCATAAAATTCATGAGACAATCGTACTATGCGGTCAACTTTAGGTTGTTCATTAGTTGCAACACACCTATAGGTAGATGAAGTGTAAATATCTACTGGATGGTCGTTATGCGGATTTTGCTTGTTGAGCCTAATGCCCGAAAAGCCCAGGAGACCACCCGGCATATGGAACGAGCCGGGTTTACAGTAGATCATGTCGATACGGGGCATGATGCACTGGGAATGTTAAAATCCTATAACTATGACCTGGCCGTTATGGACATATGCATGCCGGACATGGATAGTTATGAAATCATCCGCACCAGCCGGGTGGCGCGGGTGCCGACGCCAGTGCTGATCCTGTCGGATGAAAGTGCCGCCACCGCCAAGGTCAAGGCGTTTTCGACCGGGGCGGATGATTATGTGACCCGGCCTTACGAATCCATGGAACTGACGGCGCGGATGCAGGCGATTGTCCGCCGTTCGAAAGGGTATAGCGAGCCGACCCTGCGTGCCGGGCCGCTGGAGCTGTGCCTCGATAGCCGCGAGGTCAGGGTCAATGGCGCCAATGTGCATCTGACCGGCAAGGAATACATCATTCTTGAGCTGCTTCTGCTGCGCAAGGGCATGGTCCTGACCAAGGATGCCTTCCTGAACCATCTGTACGGCGGCATGGATGAACCGGAAATGAAGATCATTGACGCGTTCATCTGTAAATTGCGCAAGAAACTGCAACTTGCCGGGGCGGGACAGCTTATCTCCACCGTGTGGGGGCAGGGATATGTCCTGCGTGATGAAAATAACTCCTTCACCCTGCCTTCGAGCGAATCGTCCGTGCATCTCCAGACGAGATGATTACGGGTACGGGTGGTATTCCGTCTCTCGCGGCTCCGCCCATCCGGCCTGAGCGTTCCGTGGCGTGGGGGTGGGCCGGCAGAATCCGGGCATAAAAGAAAATGGCAGGTTCCCCGAACCGAGGAACCTGCCAAGTTTTAAAGTGATGATTCGATGTGCGATGCCCCCATCGCGTGACTTTTATCGCACCGTTCCCCCTTGACCGCACATGAGGTAAATCAAACTTCGCAAGATAAAGCGGATGTTTTTTCTACCGCATCTTTATTCCGCCCCCGTGATGGGACAGGATGCCGGGATCAACAGGATGGAAACAGGCAGCAAGCAATGGGTAACAGAACGGCGTTAAGGCATTTATATACAAGTGGTGCGCTGCTGCTTGCCGCGACTACCGGCCTGACTGCGTGTGAAAGCCTGCATGACCGGATTGTGGATAAGGAAAACAGCCTGGCGGCGGCGGGATTCGTCGTGCGCCCCGCCAATAATCCGGAACGGCAGATGATGTTGCAGAAGCTGCCCCCCAACAAATTTCTTCAGAAATCGTTCGGGGATCATATGCTCTACATCTATTCCGACCCGAAGGTCTGCAATTGCCTGTACGTAGGGAACCAGGCGGCCTATGGGCGCTACATGTCCTATGTGCAGGCGCAGAATCTGGCGGACCAGCAGCAGATGACGGCCGATATGTACCAAGATGCCTCATGGAACTGGGGCATGTGGGGCTGGGGTGGCGGCTGGGGCGGTGGCCCGTGGGGCGGCGGCTGGTGGTAACGTGCGCCCGGCTGCGTTCCTACTGTTTGGGTCGGTGGTCGGCATAGACCACCATCTGCCATGCCTCCTGCGTGCCCGAGCGGTGCGGGTGGGCATGGATGGGGGGCAGGAGCTGCCCCTCGCTTACGGCTATTTCCACCCCGCAGCCCACGCAGCGGTAAATGCCTGAATGGGGGGCGACGGTACGGGGGGGATGGATCTTGTCGAATTCAGGATCGGTCCACGTATCGATAAACTGTGCGGACTGGTACAGCGCCATCCCGTTCTCCATAGTTTCCCATCGGTTGCCATACGTGAATTCAGAACCGTAGGAACCCTGTCTAGCACGCATAATTTGTTACGCCACCATGTGCAGTACCGGGCCGTGGGTCTGGTCCCGGATCCTGCGCACAGGCAACGGATCAGGCCAGGGAAAGTACAGGATCGGGCGGATAATTAAATTGATGCAGCCCCTAATCGGGGGAGTGGAGCGTGAGCGACTGATCAATTGTCTGTGTCACGATGGCGTTCAGCCCACCATGCGCCGCCACCCACTGGAAGGGGTCGGTATCGTTATTGAATGTCGGGTCAAGCTGGTCGTCATGGACGGTGCCATAGGCCTGAAAATACATGTCGGGCCGGGCGGGGATGGTATCCATCGTCCATGTCCAGTCAGCCGACAGCACGGCCGTTGCGCCAAGCGTGGCACAGGGCTGGGCGTGTGACAGGGTTACGGCGCGTGTGGTCATAAGGGCGGCCTGCGGGCGGTGATAGCCGGAATTCCCACCGATATCTTCCATCTGGAGCAGCCGCCTGCGGGCTTCTTCCGCCGGGGGAATGTCGCGCCAGCCATCCCCGTCCGGCGCGGCATGGGCACGGTCAAGCGGATCGGAAGCCGGGCCAAAGGCGTGCCCGGCGTAATTCAGCACGGTTCCGGCGGGAACCTGCACGGGCTGCCGTACCGGCGTGTCCTGCACGAAGCTGTCTTCCACCGTATGGCGTTCCAGACAGAGCCGGATCGCACCACCCGCCCATGCGGTATGGGTCAGGGCGGCAAGACACGCGCAGGCGGCCCCAAGGCGGACCGCCATGCGCCACCTGCCCCGCATGGGTGGCTTGCACCGCCCCCCGATGGGGGAGGCGGCGACCGGAGTCCGGTATGGCATGAAGATGGACCGGAAGCAGGCCGGTTATCAGTGACCGGCGGCTTTCTTCTTGTTTTTGGGCGCGGCGGCGGGAGTCGTTCCCGTCGGGGTGCCGACCATGTCCTCGGATACGAAGCGGATGGAGTTCTGGGCATCCTGCAGCGCGCTGTCGGCACTCTTCACATCATTGCCCGCCAGCAGGTTGCTGGCGCGATAGACATCGCTTGCGCTGGCGTCGAGCGGGGCGATGGCCAGCACGAAGTCAACATCCACCGCCGCCACCTGCAGGTTCTGCGCCGCCTGTGCGGGCTTGCCCTTGTTCAGGCTGGTATTGGCCGTGGCCACCGCCGTCCCCTTGGGGGAGGTGGGCTCCAGATCCTCGGTCACGATGTATTCGCCATCAACCGGCAGCCAGGCCACGGCCGGGGTGGTGGCGGTGGCGGCGGGCGTATGCGCGCCGGCGGGGGCCTTGCGCGGCGCGGTCAGCGCGGATTCCGCCTTCATGAACACCTTGTCGTCGCCCTTGGCGCGGGTCAGGGCGTTATTGGCGTCGGCCAGCAGCTTGCGCGCGCCGGCGGTGTCGTTGTTGGCCAGCGCCGTGCGGGCCAGGGCGATATCGTCAAACGCACGGCTGCCATCGGCGGACAGCTTGGCAAAGTCACGGTTGACCGCCCGCCCGGCGGAAGGGGAGGCATGGGCGGCGCCGATCGCCGTGCCGAGCATGAGCAGACTTGCGGGCAGGAAGGCGATTTTCTTCATGGATTCATACTCCAGTCTCTGTCACGCCATCATTGCGTGCGCCTTCCCGTAACGAAAGACGTCGCTGCGCAATGCGGCTGCCCTGTCCCCGCATGTCAGGCATGGGGGAGCGGACAATACAAAATGCGGTATGGTCATGTTTTCACCATGCGGTAGTATGCAGGTGTGCCGTTCCTGTTCGGAGCGTGCTGTCTATCAAGGAATGAACCATGTCTGAATGTGCACCGAAATGTCCCGCCAAGACCCCCTGCCTGAAGGGGATTCTGGTTCTTGGCGCGATCACCGGCCTGATTGTGTATTTCCTCAAGAAGAAGAAGTGCAACGGCTGATCAGCCATAATGCCGTGTCGGTCATGCCCCTGCGGGGCGTGACCGCACAGCCCGCGCCCGACGGGGCGCACCGTCCGGACCATGGCATGCCGTGACGCAGCACAGCGCCCATCGCCGCATCATCCATGTGGATATGGATGCCTTTTACGCCTCGGTCGAACAGCGCGACGACCCGGCCCTGCGTGGCAGGCCGCTGGCGGTTGGTGGCAACGGGCGGCGGGGTGTGGTCGCCGCGGCCAGTTACGAAGCCCGGCGCTTTGGTGTGCGGTCGGCCATGCCATCGGTGACCGCGCTGCGCAAATGTCCCGATCTTGTATTCGTGCCGCCGCGTTTTGATGTGTACCGTGCCGTCTCCGCGCAGGTGCATGAGATATTTGCCCGCTTCACCCCTGTAATCCAGCCGCTCTCGCTTGATGAAGCCTATCTGGACGTGACGCGGCCCTTACAGCACTACCCCTCCACCACAGCTCTTGCCACGGCCATCCGTGCGCTGATCCGGGCCGAGACCGGGCTGACCGCATCGGCGGGCGTATCCTACAACAAATTTCTGGCCAAGCTGGCTTCGGACTATCGCAAGCCCGATGGGCTGTTCGTGATTACACCCGATATGGGGCCGGATTTCGTGGCCAGCCTGCCGGTGGAGGAATTCCACGGCATCGGCCCGGCCACCGCCGCGCGCATGCATGCGCTGGGCATCCGCACCGGCCTTGACCTGCGCGGGCAGTCCCTGTCGCGGCTGTTGCGGCATTTTGGCAAGGCGGCTGATTTTTATTATGGCATCGCCCGCGGTCTTGACGACCGCCCCGTGGAGCCCAACCGCCCGCGCCGTTCCGTGGGGGGTGAGCGGACTTATGAGGCCGATATTCATGACTGGCCTGCCGCACAGGCCTGTATGACCGCGCTGGCGGAACTGGTGTGGAGCCGGTGCCTGACGCGTCGCCTGACGGGCGTGACCGTGACCATAAAGGTCAAATATAACGATTTCAGGCAGATCGTGCGGGGGCGCACCGAAACCGAGCCGGTGCGTGACGCCGCTGATCTTGGGCATCGTGCCCTCAATCTTCTGGCCCCGTGTTTTCCGGTCCCGCGTGGTATCAGGTTGTTGGGGATTACCGTATCGGGGCTGCGCCAGGGGGGCGATATATCGCCCCCACGGCAACTCATGCTGTTCAGTTAGGGACTGTCTGAAAGATAAAGCCTTCAGGCCGCTTACGCTTCCGCAAAAGGCGGCAACGGCTCGGGCCGCAGGTCGGCGGGCAGGTAAAGGGGATGTTCAGGCCGACCCGACCGGCGGCTCAGGCGCATGGCGTTGACGGTAATGCCGTGCTGCTGGAGCATGCGCACCACCTCCGGCCCGCGCGCCAGAAGCCCCTTGAGCAGGGGGGAGCCATAGGCGGCGACAACCATGTCGGCCTTGCGCGCCATGTCCAGCAGGTAGCGGTCGTTATCGGGGCCGACGGGGTCGGGCACTTCCGTCAGGCGTTTCTGGTCGGTGCAGCGATAGGCGAAGGTGTTGCCCACCAGAAGCGTGCCGTACCCCCATGCGCGGGCGTAACGCTGGCATTTCGCCACCGTCCGGTCATCGCCTTCCTCCGTCGCGACGGAGGGGTTCATCATGAGCCACATGATCGCGGGGCGCGCCGGATCCCATGTGCGGCGCAGGGTATAGCGGTAGCATCTGTCCGGGCCACCGTAGATGGCCTCGCTGACCACATCATCAGCCAGGCGGAGCGGGCGGGAATGGCCCACATGGTGCCGGGCGGGTTGCTGGGTGTTCATGCGCGGTATTCATACGCATGCCCGCGCAGACGTCCAGCCCGCGCGGGCATGTGGCATCCCGGTCAGGATCAGCGCGGCGTGCCGATCTTGTGCGGGGCGACCATCAGTTCACGGCCCTTGAGCATGCCATCCCAGTACATGACCGGCATGACCCATTCCTTCAGCAGCCACGCAAGGTGGGTGGGCTTGCGGCCATTGAGCAGCCACAGCGGCAGGGTGGGCTCCAGCTTACCGCCATAGCCGAATTCGGCCAGCACGATCTTGCCGCGCTCAACCGTCAGCGGGCAGGCGCCGTAGCCGTCGTAATCGGCCACCATCGGGCGCTGGTCCAGCGTCGCCAGCACGTTGACCGCCACGACCGGGGCCTGCACGCGCACGGCGGCGGCCGTCTTGGCGTTGGAGGTGCCCGCCACGTCGCCCAGCGCGAAAACGTTCTCGAACTTGAGGTGGCGCAGCGTCGCGGGGTCAACCGCCACCCAGCCGCCATCCCCCGCAAGCGCGCTGTCACGCACCACATCGGGCGCGCGCTGGGGCGGGACGACATGCAGCATGTCGAATTCCGTCTCGGACGTGGTCTTGGTGCCATCATCGGCCACGTTCTCGAACGTGGCGACGCGGTTCTTGCCATCCACCTTCGTCAGGCGGGATTTCAGTTGCAGGTCGATATGGTAGCGCTTGATGTATTCCATGAGCGGCGGCACGAATTCCTTCACCCCGAACAGCCCCGGCGTGGCGGTGTGGAAGGAGACGCTGATATTGTCGGCCAGGCCGCGACGACGCCATGCGTCACAGGCCAGGTACATGGCCTTCTGGGGCGCGCCCGCGCATTTGATCGGCATGGGCGGCTGGGTGAACACGGCGTTGCCGCGCCCCAGCGTCTGCACCAGTTGCCAGGTATAGGGGGCCAGGTCGTAGCGGTAGTTCGAGGTGACGCCATTGCGGCCCAGCGTCTCGCCCAGCCCCTCGATCCCGTCCCAGTCCAGCGTGAGGCCGGTCGCGACGACCAGCACGTTGTAGCGGATGGAGGAACCGTTCGAGAGATGCACGAGGTTGGATTCGGGCTCGAACCCGGTGGCCGCCGCCTGCACCCAGTCGGCCCCGGCCGGGATCAGCTTCTTTTCCGACCGGCGGGTCTGGGACTGCTTGAACACGCCGCCGCCCACCAGCGTCCAGCCCGGCTGGTAGAAATGCGACCCCGAAGGCTCGATGATCGCGACCGTGATGCCACCGCGACGCTTGAGGATGCTGGCCGCGGTGGACAGCCCCGCCGCGCCCCCGCCAACCACGACGACATCATAGGTCAGTCCGCGCGCGGAACTGGACAGGTTGGGGGCGGATGGATCGGTCTGTGTCATGAGTGATCTCCGTAATCGGGTGGAAAAGGGAATCGGTGGCGGGGCGGCAACGGGCCCGTCAGGACCGGCTGACCGGAATCTTGATGTAACTTACACCATTATCTTCCGGTTCGGGCAGATTGCCACCACGCATGTTGACCTGCACGGACGGCATGATCAGGTTTGGCAGGGAAAGCGTGGCGTCCCGCGCGGTGCGCATCTGTACGAACGTACTTTCATCCACGCCGTCATGAACGTGGATATTGCCGCGCCGTTCCGCCCCGATGGTGGTCTCCCACGCGTATTCGTCACGCCCCGGCGCCATGTAGTCATGGCACAGGAAGACCCGCGTCTCCTCCGGCAGGGACAGGAGCCGCCGGATCGAGTGGTACAGCATGCGCGCGTCCCCACCGGGAAAATCGGCGCGCGCCGTGCCGTAATCGGGCATGAACAGCGTATCGCCAATAAAGGCGGCATCCCCGATCACATAGGCCATGTCCGCCGGGGTATGGCCGGGCACGTGCAGCGCGATGGCGGGCAGCGAGCCGAGCATGAACCGCGCGCCATCATGGAACAGGCGGTCGAACTGCGACCCGTCGCGTGCGAAGCGGGTGCCCGCGTTGAACAGTTTGCCGAAAATGTCCTGCACGCGCACGATGGTGTCCCCGATGCCGAGCTGGCCACCCACGCGTTCCTGCAGCCATGGCGCGGCGGAGAGATGGTCCGCATGGACATGGGTTTCGAGCACCCATTCCACCTTCAGCTTTTCGGCCGCCACGTAATCCACGATCTCCTGGGCCAGGTCGTGGTCGGTTTTGCCCGATGCCGGGTCATAATCCATGACGCTGTCGATTATGGCGGCGCTACGGGTGGCGGGGTCATGCACGACATGGGTGGCGGTAAAGGTCGGGTTATCAAAAAAAGTCCTGATAACAGGAACATGTCCGTTCGCGCGACAAGTGGCGATCTGGCTGGCGGCTGCCGTTATGACGGGGTCTGGCATGGAATGCCTTCCACAGTTTCGAAATTACATAATAAATGTATGTTATAAGATGGGTTGCGTCAAGGCGCGGCAGATGCAAAAGGCAGGACATGAGTACTGAGGGCAGCATACCGGCAGCCGGCCATGTGATGGACATGCGCCCGCTGCGTATTGGTGACGTGGCGCCGGACTTCCAGGCCCGCACCACGAAAGGCGAGATGCGCCTGTCGGATTTCCGGGGGCGCTGGCTCCTGCTGTTTTCGCATCCGGCTGATTTCACGCCGGTCTGCACCAGCGAATTCATCGCGCTGGCCCGGGCGGCGGACCGCTTCGCCGCGCTGGACTGCGCGCTGCTCGGCCTGTCGGTGGACAGCCTGTACGCGCACCTGGCCTGGCTGGACGCGATCGAGGACCGCTTCGGTGTCGAGATTCCCTTTCCGCTGGTCGAGGATCCGTCCATGGCGGTGGCCCGCGCCTATGGCATGCTGGACCCCACCGCGCAGAACAGCGCCACGGTGCGCGCGACCTACGTGATCGACCCGGAGGGCACGATCCGCGCCCTGCTGTGGTACCCCATGACCGTGGGCCGCTCGGTAGACGAACTGCTCCGCCTTGTCGCGGCCCTGCGCCGCAGCGACGACGGCGCGGTCATGATCCCCGAAGGGTGGACGCCGGGCGGCGATGTGGTCCAGCCCGTCCCGGCCACGCAGGCGGATGTGCGCGCGGCGGGGGAATGCTGGTTCTACAATGTCATGCCCGACGATACGGGCCGCCCGCGCACCCGTTAGTATATCTGGCCAGCCAGCAGCAGGGGAAGCATGTCCGAGCCTGAACCCACTCCCACCCGTTCCTATGTCCTGACGCTTTCGTGCCCGAACCGGCCGGGCATCGTGGCGGCGATCAGTCGCGCGCTGTTCGAACTTGGCGGTGACATCGCGGGCGCGCAGCAGTTCGACGAGCGTGAAAGCCGGGTCTTTTTCATGCGCATCGTGTTCAGCCTGCCCGCCGGCGGGGCGGAACTGGACACCCTGCATGAGGTGCTGTCCGGCATCGCCGCCCGGCTGGACATGAAGTGGTCCGTGCGCGAGAGCGCGCGCCCCACCCGCACCGTCATCATGGTCTCGCGTTTCGACCATTGCCTTGTGGATCTTCTGTATCGCTGGCGTATCGGCGAACTGGCCATCGAGCCGGTCGCCATCATCTCCAACCACCCGCGTGAGACCTACGCGCATCTCAACCTCGAAGGCGTGCCGTTCCATTACCTGCCGGTTTCCGCCGCCACCCGTGCCGAGCAGGAAGCGCGGATCGAGCATGTGGTGCGGGACACGGGGGCGGAACTGGTGGTGCTGGCGCGCTACATGCAGATCCTGTCGGACCAGATGAGCGCGTGGCTGGCGGGGCGGTGCATCAACATCCACCATTCCTTCCTGCCCGGCTTCAAGGGGGCGCGACCCTATCACCAGGCCTTCGCGCGCGGGGTGAAACTGATCGGGGCGACGGCCCATTTCGTAACGCCCGATCTGGATGAAGGCCCGATCATCGAACAGGATGTCGAGCGCATCACCCATGCCGACAGCCCCGATGACCTGATCCGCAAGGGCCGCGATATCGAACGCCGCGTGCTGGCCCGCGCCGTGCGCTACTTTACCGAACGGCGCGTCATCCCCAACGGCCACAAGACGATCGTGTTCAGCCCATGACGCCTGATGGAAACGCCAGGTCCGGGCCGGAGGGGCACACCACCGCGCGCACCGACGCCATGCCCGACCCGGATATGCAGTGCGCCGGTTTCCGGCAGGCGCGTCTGGCGCGCAAGACCGCCCTGATCGAGGATTATGTCGAACTGATCGATGACCTGCTGCACGAGGGGCAGGAAGCCCGGCAGGTCGATATCGCCGCACGGCTGGGCGTATCGCAGCCCACGGTGGCCAAGATGCTCGTGCGGCTGGAGGCGGATGGACTGGTCACGCGCCGCCCCTATCGTGGTATCTTCCTGACCGAAGCCGGGCACGACATGGCGGGGCAGAGCCGGGAGCGGCACCACACGGTCGAGCGGTTCCTGCGCGCGCTGGGCGTGAGCGAGGCCAATGCCCGCATCGATGCGGAGGGGATGGAACATTACGTGGGCACGGAAACGCTGGACGCCTTCCGCCATGCGCTCGATGCCGGACTGGCCGAATTTCTCGGGGCGGGCGGAAAGAAACGCCGCGACTGACCCACTACCGTAAGGGGACGCCATGACCCGACGCGCAGGCTCCGCCGACCTGCCCCTGCATACGGGCCGCGTGCCCGCATGGCTTGGCCAGCGCATGGCCAGCCTTGGCGCGGTCATGACGCAGGCCATCATCCATCATTACGGGCGCGACGAGTTCCTGCGCCGCCTGGCCCATCCGTTCTGGTTCCAGTCCTTTGGCGCGGTGATGGGCATGGACTGGCATTCCTCGGGCATGACAACCGCCGTCATCGGCGCGCTCAAGCGCGGGCTTGCCCCGCTGTCGGATGAGCTGGGGCTGTATGTATGCGGCGGGCGGGGGCGCCATTCGCGCCGCACGCCCGATGAGCTGCTGGACGTGGGCCACGCCACCGGCCTTGACGCGATCCCGCTTGTGGCGACGAGTCGCATGGTGGCCAAGGTGGACAGCGCCGCCGTGCAGGATGGCTTCGACCTGTACTTGCACGGCTTCGTGGTGGCGGCGGATGGGCGGTGGACCGTCATCCAGCAGGGCATGCATACCGGGCGGCGCATGGCGCGGCGCTATCACTGGCTGTCCGAAGGGCTGGACAGTTTTGTCGAGGCCCCGCACGCCGCCATTGACGGGCGCGCCACGGGCGGTGCGATCATGAACCTGACGGACAGGCGGGCCGGGGCCTCACGCCGGGGGCAGATGGCCGTGCTGCATGAGATGGGGCCGGACCGGCTGACCCATGAACTCATGCGGATCGAGGGCGCGCCCCCGGCACCTGCCCCGGCGCAGGGGGAACTGCCGCACCTGCTGCTGCCCGCCCGCCACGATGTCCGGCCCGTGGATGTGAACATGCGCCGCCTGCATGGCGCGCTGACGGCGGCGGCGGAAGCGGGGCCACGGGACTTTTCCGACCTGCTGCGCGTGCCCGGCGTGGGCGCGCGCACCGTGCGGGCGCTGGCGCTGGTGGCGGAAGTGGTGCATGGCGCGCCCTGCCGTTTTTCTGACCCGGCGCGGTTTTCCCTTGCCCATGGGGGCAAGGACCGTCACCCCTATCCGGTGCCGGTCGCGGTTTATGACCGCACCCTGTCGGTCATGAAGGCGGCGGTGGCGGCGGCGCGCCTGGGGCGGGAGGAACGGCTCGACGCCATCCGTCGGCTCGACAGCGCGGCAAGGCGGCTGGAGCGGGAGGCGACGGGGCCGTCCTTTTCCGACATGATGGCCCATGAGCGCGCGCATTCGCACGAATATGGGGGGCGGTCCGTATTTGGTCATGAACCACCACCGCCCCGCCCGGTTTCAGAAGGGCAGGGACACGGGATCATGCGCCATGATGGCAAGCCACAGGGCCAGCAGGAGCCCGATCACGATGCGTGCCGCCAGGCGGGGTAAGGGAGCGCGTGACATGCGGGTATGATACCGGGGCAAATGCGGCGGAACTGCGGATGCTCCCGCCCGGCCCGTCTTGCCGCGCCCAGTCCCACACCGTCATACCACGGAGGCCGCACCCTACATGACACCACCCGACACCAGCCTGTCCGTGCAACCGCCCTCCGCCCCGCCCGCCGATGTGGCGCGCGCGGCCATGCTGCACCGCTACCGCCATCACCCGATTGCCTTCATCCTGCATTACGTGCGGCTGCATGGCCGGGGGCATGCCACCATCATCGGCGCGATCATGGTGGCGGTTGCGTGCAATGTGGGCATATCCGCCATCATCCGCCATCTGGTCAACGGCATGTCGGAAGGCCGGCAGGGGCGTGAGGCCATATGGGTGTCCATCGTCCTGTTCTGCCTCACCATCATCTGTGACAACACGGCGTGGCGGCTGGCAGGGTGGACGGCGTCGGGCGTGATCGTGCGCGTGGGGGGCGATGTGCGCCATGACCTGTTCCGCTACCTGACCGGCCACGCCTCCACCTATTTCGCGGACAGGCTGTCCGGCGCGCTGGCGGCCCGGGTTTCGGCTGCTGCGGCGGCGGTGGAATCGCTGGAGAACATGGCGGCGTGGAACCTGCTTCCCGCCGGGCTGAACCTGCTGCTGGCCATCGCGACGCTGGGCACGGTCAGCCCGTGGATGGCGCTGGCGCTGGTGGCCATGACGATGGGGGTGGGGCTCGCCATCTACCGTCTGGCCGGGCGTGGGCAGAGCCTGCACCTGTCCTATGCCCGCGAAGCGGCGGAGGTGGATGGGGAAATGCTCGATGTGGTGCAGAACCTGCCGCTGGTGCGCGCCTATGGCATGATCGGCGCGGAACATGCCCGCATGCGCCAGCGCATAGGGGGGGAGACCGGCATGCACACCCTTTCGCTGCGGTATATGGAAAAGCTGCGCATGATCCATTCCTTCGTCACCGCATTCATGACCACGGGGCTGCTGGTGTGGGCCGTGCTGTTATGGCGCATGCACCGGGCCACCACGGGTGATGTGGTGATGGTGACGACACTGGGGTTCCTGATCCTGAACTGCACGCGCGATTTCGCGTTTTCGATGGTGGAAGCCATGAAGCATGTCACCCGGCTGTCGGAAACGCTGGATCACCTGCTGGCCCCGCATGAGCGCAGTGGTGTCGCGGAAACGCTCATGCTGGCCCCCAACGGGGGGCGGGGGCACGTCCGGCTGCGCGATGTCAGCTTTGCCTATCCCGGTGGCGCGCCGGTGCTGTCGCATTTCAATCTCGATATCCCGGCGGGCGCGCGTATCGGGCTGGTGGGGGTGTCCGGTTCGGGCAAGAGCACCGTGCTGGCCCTGTTGCAGCGCCAGCGTTTCGCGCAGGAAGGCGCGGTCGAGATAGACGATATCAATATCCTGCAACTTGATGACGCCAGCCTGCGTGCCAGCATGGCCGTCGTGCCGCAGGATGTGTACCTGCTGCGCCGCTCCGTGCGCGAGAATATCCGCTACGGCCGCCCCGATGCGACCGAGGCTGAAATCCAGGCGGCGGCGGAAGCCGCGGGCTGCACGGGCTTCATTGCGGCCATGCCCCTGGGCTTCGATACGATCGTGGGGGAGCGTGGGGTGATGCTGTCTGGCGGGCAACGCCAGCGCATCGCCATCGCGCGCGCATTCCTGCGCAATGCGCCGGTGCTGATCCTGGACGAGGCGACCAGCGCGCTGGATGGGGAAAGCGAGCGCCATGTCCATGCCGCGCTGGAGCGGCTCATGGTGGGGCGCACCGTGATCGCGGTGGCGCACCGGCTGTCCACCCTGCGCGGGTTTGACCGGATCGTGGTGATGGAACAGGGGCGTATTGCCCAGCAGGGCAGCATGGCGGAACTGGAACATGTGCCCGGCCCCTATCGTGACAGGCTGCTGGCCGGTGCGGGCGCCATGCCGGGGTAGGGGGAAGTCAGGGCGGTGACGGGGGTGGTGGCGTGGCCGTGCCCGCGGGGGCTGGCGCATCGGGTGGCGGGGCCATGTCGATCAGGCGGGCGATGGCGGTGCGGGTGCTGAGCAGGCCGTGCGTGGCCTGCCCCCGGTCATCGGGCACGGGTTGCTGGGGGGACATGAACACCATGCCCTGCGGGAAGGCCAGCAGGATGCGCCTGCGCCGCAGGAAGTTCATGCCCAGAACATTGTAGGTCGTTTTCTCGATATTGACGTCCAGCGGCAGGTCGCGCCATGCACCGATGGTGATACCATCAAAATGATGCCGGCGTCCGGTCAGGATCCGGCCCGCATTGGTGCGGACATTCATGTCCCTGTGCAGGATTGCGGCACTCAGCCCCACGCCCCGCGCCACCTTGCGCGTGAGGGAGGACATGTCCGCCCCCGGTTCGATTTCCATCCGCACCGGATGATCCCCGAACTGGACGGTGATGCCGGTCAGCCTTCCCTCCGCGTCGGGCAGCAGGGGGGTGGCCATGCCATCCGCGTCCACCCAGTTGCGCGTGGGCGTGCAGCCCGGGGCGTCCGTGGTCAGGAACAGGACCATCCGCCGGGCCGGAAAATCAAACAGCACATTGTAATTGCATAATATGTCGTAGCCGATAATGCCGAGAACAGGCATGTCGTTGAGCTGTGGCCAGCCAATGCCCTCCATTACGGCGGGGATGTCCCGTGCGGTTCCGTTGCTTATGCGCAGTTCGTTCAGGACGGTGGTGTAGGTCATGCCCGTGCCCGCGATGGTCTGGATGCGCACCGGGGCCTCCACGGGAAAATCATCGGGCGCGCGGGCGTAAACACCCATCCGCCCCTGTGTCACGCTGACATAGGACAGCCCGCTTACACCGTTGAACGTGGCCGGAATGATGGGGCTGCCGCTATTGGTCAGCAAAGGGACCGCGATCACATGCGCCAGGCAGGCTTCCGGCAGGCCGAACAGTTCAGCAGGCGGCGGGGGTGGCGCGACGGTGGCATGACGGGGGGCGGCGCAGGCGGGCAGGCAGGGGATGGCCAGCAGGGCAAGGGCCAGCGCGGCCACGTGGCGGAAGGGGGATGCGGGTTCAGTCAGGCAGGTCCACCATGGCGTCCGCAGTCCGGGCGCGTTCGTCGGGCGGGGATTCGGTCTGGTCAAAGCGGCTGTAATCAACGGTGATCCGTCCATCCGGCCCGGCGTTTATGATATCCACGAAGCGGTGATTATACAGCATGCGGTCGAATCCGTAAGCCGAACGTGCGAACACGCTCTGGCCGGAGGCTTCGTCCGTTCCGGTCAGGCTGACGATGATTTCAGCCTCCTCCGCCGAGAGGTCATGTTCCGTCAGGCCATAAAGCGGGCTCTGTTCGTTGATGACATGGCTGGGCGTGCAGGCAAAGCGCAGCACGGGAATATGGGCCTGCTGCAGGGGCAGCGGGTCGAACTGCCGCACCACCCGCCCGGTTGGCGTGCGGATGAGCCGCGCAAGGGCGAATTCCACATCCACCGACAGGATCGGGCTGCGCCTGCAGTTCGCGATGCGGATATCGAGGTGAAGCTGGTTGCCTTCCGCCAGGATAAGGACCTTGCCGCTGAACATGACCCGCGCGCGCGGGCGCGAGAAGCGGGCGAAGATCAGCCCCGTGGCCAGGGCGTTGATCATCATGCCGCCCAGCACTTCCACCGTTGCGATCAGGTTGGCGGTGCGGCTGATGGGGGTCATGCCGCCATAACCGACGGTGGAAAGCGTCTGTACGCTGAAGAAGAAGTAATCGGCAAAGCTGCCGGGATGCGCGCCGCTTATGCCCGCGCCATCGGCCATGTAGAGCAGGGCGAATATCAGGTTGACGCCGACATAGAGCACCAGGGAGCCATAGAAGAACGTCCGCCACGGGGCGGTCAGCGCATGATGGTAGAAGTCCGACCAGATCCGGTCCACCTGCCCCACGCGTATGATTGCGTCATGCCCGCGGTCTTCCAGTCGGTGGGCGCGGGCCGACAGTGGCCCCGGTGCGGGGCGGTGTGGGGTATGGGGAGGCGCGGCGTTCTGGGCCATGGCGTTCGGGTCCGCACATCATGTGGCATCAGGATCGTGCTGACCTGACAAATTTTGTAATATTACAGCCGTCCCGGCGGGGCAATCTGCGCCGTGATGGACAGGGCCGTGCGCGATTTGCATATCCATGCCCATATGGCTGGCAGGAGGCACCACATGACAGAACTGACCCCCGAACGGATGGAGCATATGGCCACCGCGCTGGAGGGGAGCGGCCGCTACCGTGTCCTGCGCCCGCTTGCGGCGCGGGTGCTGGAGGCCTATCCGCCCGAACCCGGCACGCGGCTTGGCATGTTTCTTGACCTTGAGACAACGGGGCTCAATGCCGCGAAGGACGAGATCATCGAATTCGGGATCGTACCGTTCGTCTATACGCTGGAGGGGCGGATTCTGGGCAGCCTGGAGCCTTTCAGCCGCCTGCGGGAACCGTCCTGCCCTATCCCCGCGCAAATTACGGCGCTGACCGGCATTACCCCCGAAATGGTGGCCGGGCAGTCCGTCACACCTGAGGAGGTGGCCGGTTTTGTTGCGCCCGCCTCACTTATTATCGCACATAATGCATCTTTTGACCGCAAGTTCGCGGAGCGTTTCAGCCCTGTCTTCACCACCAAGCCATGGGCGTGCTCCATGCGGGACGTGGACTGGGCGGCGGAAGGGTATGAGGGACGCAAGCTGTCCTATCTGGGCATGCAGTCGGGGTTCTGGTTTGACGGGCACCGCGCGACGGATGACTGTCAGGCCGGCATCGCCATTCTTGACCGGACCCTGCCGGTGTCCGGCCGTCCGGCACTGGCGGCCCTGCTGGAAAACGCGCGGCGGATACTGTGCCGCATCTGGGCCGAAAACGCGCCCTATGAATACAAGGACATGCTGCGCCAGCGCGGCTACCGCTGGAATGATGGAACGGATGGCAACCCGCGCGCCTGGTCCATCTCCCTGCCGGAAGCGGAGGTGGAGGGGGAACTGGCCTTCCTGTCGGCGGAGGTCTATGTCCGCCCTGTCGAACTGCCCGTAACCCGCATTACGCCATGGGACCGCTTTTCCACCCGGTGTTAGAAGATTTTTGAATCAACTGGCTGATATAAAATAACAAAACCTGTCAGGCGCCGCCTTTTCCCCAAAAGGCGGCGTTTCGTGATGATTGGCGGGATGTTTCATGGTGAGGGGAATATTGCCAAAGCCCCGCCCGTGGTGTTCCCGAGGCGCCATGACATGGCGACAGGCTAACTTGCCGCCGTGCACTCCCGCCGCCCTCCACGCTCATGACCAGCGGAACGGTTGCGTGGCGCATCCGTGAAAACCCTTTTTTCATATTTCCATGAAACAACGTGGGCAGCAGGAAAACAGTGTGAATGCGTGGGCTCTCGGGCATGTGGGAATGTAAGAAATGACCAGTATCGGGAATGAGTATTTCAATACGGGAAATACGATTACGCAGGGCGGGTCGTACACCCTGGCCCCGGTCGCCATTCTTGGCGTCGCGGGTAATGCCAGTGTTGATGTCGTCTCGACGGATGGCGATCCGGTCACGGCGAGCATTTCCCTCAACGGGTTGCTGGATTCGTCCGTTACGGCGCTCAGCACCTATACCATTACCGCGGAAAAGAACACCTATGTTACGGTCTCGACCGGTACCGTGGCCCTGGGTACCACGGTTGTGGTGAACGCGGATGGCGGCAGCGCCAACCTGGCGGGGGGGCTGCTGACGGCGGTTTCCGGGATTACGGTCAATATATCCAATGGCGGTACGTTTGACGGTAACGGCATGATTTCAGCCGTTACCGGGCTGACACTCAATTTCGGCAATGGTGGCGGCACGCTGAACCTTGTGGGATCCAGTGATGGGCTGGCGCTGCTTGACGGCGCCAGCATAAACGGATTTGGCGCCGGAGATAACATTATTGTTGAAAGCAATGGTGCGACGGCAACCGTATCCGACGTAAGCTATGACGCACTTTTTGATACGTCCACCATAACCTTCTCCAATGGGGATACGCTGGAACTGAACGGGTCGTATCAGGATACGGACCCCAGCGCGAGCAACTACCTTGCGACGGTTGCGGATAAAAACGGCGTGGGCACGGTGCTGGTCTGCTTCCTGTCCGGTTCCATGGTCCATACCGCGCGCGGTGAGGTGGCCATTGAAGATGTCAGGATTGGTGATGAGGTTCTGGTGCCGGGCGACGGGCCGCAGGTCTTTCGCCCCGTAAGCTGGGTCGGCAGCCAGTCGGCCACCGTGCGGCCGGGGCCATACCCCGATGAAGCCGGTTATCCCGTGCGTATTCTCAAGGACGCCATAGCACAGGGCGTTCCCTACAAGGACATGCTGATTACGCCTGAACACTGCCTTTTTCTGGAGGGGTGCTTCATTCCCGTCCGCATGCTGGTCAATAACCGCAGCATCTATTACGACCTGAGTATTACATCCTATACTTACTACCATCTCGAAACCGCGCATCATTCCATCATCACGGTGGATGGTGTCCTGACGGAAAGCTATCTGGATACCGGAAACCGCCATGGATTCCGGCAGACAGGGGCGGTTGTGGGCTTTCCGGGGCAGGAAAAGACATGGGCCAGGGACAGCGCCGCGCCGCTGGGGGTTGCGGTGGATGTCGTCCGCCCCGTTTTTGAAGCCATTGCCGCGCGTGCCCTGGCCAGCAATATTGCCCCCCGCTACCCCGCCATGGAAACAACGGGGGATGCCGACCTGCATCTCGTAACGGATTCCGGCGTGACCATCCGCAGCATGCATGGCGCCAACGGGTTTGCTTTTTTCATGATCCCGCCCTGTGTCCACACGGTGCGGATCATGTCGCGTACCAGCCGACCATCCGATACGGTTGGCCCCTATGTGGATGATCGTCGTCATTTTGGTGTTCTGGTACGAAATATAAAACTGTTTGAGGGGAATGTCGGGCGCTCCATCACGTCGCATCTCGCGCCCGCCGCACCGGACGGATGGCATGGCGGTGAAAGCCCGACCAGCCGGTGGACGGACGGGCAGGCGCTGCTGGAACTGGGCGCGCGTAATCCGGCGTCCATCGGTCTGCTCTGTATGGAAATACCCGTCTCCGGCCCCTATCGCGTGGCAGCGGAGACGGCCCATGGTCCCGCGCGCCTTACGGCATGAACATCCACTTGGGGGACCATTCACCAGACGCCGCCTTTTTGAAAAAAAGGGGCGTCCAGAAACGTTTATTGTTTTTTATCAGGGTTGTCCCGGCGCTTCGGTTTCCCGCCAGTCCCTTACCAGAAATCAGGATCAAAGCCGTAACCTTATCCTGACAGGAGAGCAGGCAGTCATTTTAAAACAAAGGGTCACGGGTTGAAATGAAGCGTTATAATTGCTCGGTTGTCGTATGTGCCAGATGGGAAAAGCCTTATATACTTGAATGGATAACCTATTATAAATCCATTGGATACGATCATATCTACCTGTACTGCAATGATGACCGACCGGATGAGCTTTACCGGGAGATTTTACCCTTTGTTGTAGGCCGGGATCCCTTTGTTACATTCGTGCATTTTACAACGCAGGGCTTTCAGCAGCAGATGTACCTGCATTTCCTGACCAACTACCAGCAGGAAACGGAGTGGGTCAGTTTTTTCGATGTGGATGAATTCCTGAACATTCCCGCGTTCCGCGATATTGATGATCTGGTCGCCCATTACCCGGAAGCGGACTGTATCCTGTTTTACTGGATTGTTTTTGGTCATAATGGCCATGAAAGGAACCCGCCCGGCCCAGTTCTGGAAAATTATACGAAAAGGGCCGTGGGTGTTAATGAATACACCAAGTATATCTGCAGGACGGCTGCCCTGCTGGATGACAAGATTTTCTCACCCGAAGGTTTCGGGTTCTGGCATAACCCCGTCTGGCACGCCTATGGGGATATAAGGGTTGTGGATGTCCTGCACCGTGAGGTGTCCGATATCCATACCCTTTCCGCCACGGAAATACAGGTTATTGAAAATACGGCCAGTGTTCATCACTACATGATCAAGTCAAAGGAATATCTGAAGCACCGGATACGGCGTGGAACAACGGGCGCGTTTTCCGGTCAGGTCATATGGGATGAAACGGAAGCGGGCCGGAAAAATGCGCTGGAAGAGTCCATGCGCGCATTCAACGCGGCGGAAAATGTATCGCTGTGTGATTACTGGAACAATATAGTACAAAACGCCACGAAAGTAACGGTGCCTGCCCGGATGCCGGGCCGGAACATTTCCCTGAACAAACCATGTGAGCAGAGCAGCATCAGCACCTGGTCCATCGGGCATGATACGCGATCCGATGCGGGTAACGCGGTCAATGGCATCGTCAATGGGCTTGTGAAATTCCATACGGGCCTTGAAGACAACCCGTGGTGGCGGATCGACCTTATGGGATTGTACCAGGTCGAGGACATACTCATTTACAATATCATGGCACCCACGCGGCAGCGATGCCGGAATATCCGCATGGAGTATTCCGGCGATGGGGAAAATTTCTGTTTCGGGTTTGAAAAAAAGGATGACCAGCCCATCGGCAACCTGGCTACGGGGCCGTACCATGTCCATACATCGTTCAAGGCCCGTTTTATCCGCCTGACCCTGATCGGGCAGAATTTTTTCCACCTCGACCAGGTTGAGATTTATGGCGAGCGGTGCTGAAGCCTCCGTTATGCATGGGCGGTTTTTAGCAAAAGCCCTTTGAATAACGGCTTGATGGAAAAGCAATAAAAGTTTTTGGGTGCCGCCTTTTTTCAAAAAGGCGGCGTTTCCCACCGCCCGGTGCGGGCTTGGTCCATGTCCTTATCTTTCCAGCGTGGGGGACAGGATGGGCCGGGTCAGGTTGTCATCGGGGTCGGGGCCATGGGTGTGCGGCCGGGGCACGTCGCCTGTCGCGGGGGCGTTATGCAGCCCGGAATACTGGAGCGGATCGACCGAAAACAGTTTGTCGGGCGCGGGAAGCCGGGCCGCGTCCCATCCACCGCCACATGCGCGGATCAGACCGACCTGCGCCTGCAGGTAACGTGTCTGGACCTCGACCTGCTGGATGCGGGCGTCCAGCGTGCTGACCTGCGCGATCAGCACGTCCAGATAGCTTGCAAGGCCACCCTTGTACAGGTTCATCGTAATGTCCTGCGTCTGGCTGGCGGCACCTACGGCCGCGCGCAGGCGGCTGTTTTCACTATCAAGCCGGTTGGTGCGGGACAGCCCGTCCTCCACATCACGGAAGGCGGTCAGCACCGTCATGCGGTAGTGGTCGCGTGTTTCACGGTAGGCGGACCAGCTCTGTTGCAGTTCGGCCCGGCGCAGGCCGCCCTCGAACACGGGCATGGTCACCGTGGCGCCATAGGTCCACATGCTGTTGGCAAGGTTGGCCAGATTGAACCCGTTGTCACTGAACCCGCCATCCATGTGAAAGGAGACATGCGGATAGAAGGATGCCCGTGCGATCCCGATCGCCCGGTTGGCCTGCGCCATCTGGCGTTCCGCCATGGCGACATCGGGCCTGCGCTCCAGCAGTTCCGATGGCAGGCCCGGTTTCAGCGCGAAGCGGTTCGTGTTCAGGTGGCTGTCCGCCGTGATGTGGAAGGTCGAAGGGGCGGCATTGACCAGTACGGCAATGGCATGCTCCATCACTTCGCGCTGGGCCTGGATATCAAGCAGGTGGGCCTGGGTGGTGTAAAGCTGGTTCTGGGCGCGGGCCACGTCCAGCCGTGA
Source organism: Komagataeibacter sp. FNDCR2 (assembly GCF_021295395.1). NCBI lineage: Bacteria > Pseudomonadati > Pseudomonadota > Alphaproteobacteria > Acetobacterales > Acetobacteraceae > Komagataeibacter > Komagataeibacter sp. FNDCR2. Next base: position 1,601,363 of record NZ_JAIWOU010000001.1, on the reverse strand, counting down.
CGCGGCCTGATCGATCAGGCGCGTCTGCGTGACGCGCAGCGATTCCTGGTAATACCCGATCGACTGGCCATAGATGGCGGCCTGCGCGTCCAGCCCGCGCAGGGTGAAATAGTCACTGGCCAGTTCCGACTGCAGGCTGAGCCGCGCATTGGCGTATTCGGCGGCCTGTTCCTGCGCATAGTCCTTCTGCAACCGTACGCGGTTGCGGATGGAGGACCAGAAATCCGGTTCCCACGACGCCATGCCGCCATAGAATTCATCGGAATCGGTAATGGGCCCCTTGTAGCGGAACAGCCGCTCGGTCGAGCTTTTGTTGTTGCTGCCCCCAAAGGCGATGCCGAAATGGGGCAGCAGGTCGGCCCGTGCCTCGCTTACGATGGCGCGCGCCTGCAGGAAGCGTTCGGATGCCGCCTGCAGGTCCCCGTTATGGTCCGTGGCCTGCGTTTCCAGCGCGTCCAGTTGCGGGTCGGCAAAGGTTGTCCACCAGTCGGACCGGATGCTGTCATCCATCGGGTGGGCCACCTCGAACGGGGCCTGCCCCTCCCATGTGGTGGGAATGACGTAATGCGGCGCGTGATAGGCGGGCGAGAGGTCGCACCCCGCCAGTGACAGCAGCGACAGGACACAGGCCCCGCCCGCGGGCAGGGAACGGCGGATGGGGAGCGCCATCATTCATCGTCCTTTTCAGATACGTCGTTGCTGTATCCGGCCACGGGCTGGACCACATGCACCTTTTCACCCTCCAGCAGGTCGGCGGGCGGGTTGTCTATGATCCTGTCCGTGGGGGAAAGGCCGGAGAGAACCTGCGTCGCCCCATCGCCCATGCGGCCGACCGTGATATCGTGGAAATGCGCGATGTCCTGCCCATCCACCACCGCGACCTGCATGCCGTGTTCCTGAAACACCAGCGCCCCGGTGGGAATGCTCTGGTGCCCGCCCTGTTCGGGCGCGCTCAGGGTGACGGCGGCAAACGTGCCCGGCCACAGGGCATGGTCCGTGTTGTCGATGATGAATTCACTCACGCTGGTGCGGGTGTCGGGGTCGTAGCCACCCGATACGGTCAGGAAGCGGGCTTCAAACACCCGGTCGGGAAACTGCGGCACATGCACGCGCGCGCGCAGGCCGGGCTGGAGGATGTAGGACAGGTTTTCGGGAATGGAGACGAACAGGCGCATCTGGTGCGTGTCCGCCACGCTGAACAGTTCACTGGCCCCGCCCGTGGCGTTCAGGTTGCCGCCGCCTTCATGCACGTAGTCGCCCACGTTGATGTCACGTTCCGTCACCACCCCATCGAAGGGGGAGACGATGATCTTGAAGCGTTCAAGGGCCGCGTAGCGGTCCAGGTTATGCCGCGCCGCTTCCAGGTCGGCGGCGGCTGATTTCTCGTTCGCGTCCTGCACCGAGACCGACTGCCCCGATACGGCCTGCGACTTGCCCATGAGCCGCCAGCGCTGGGCGGTGACCACGGCCAGGTCATATTTCGCCTGCGAGGACTGGAGATCCGCCTGCGCCTGCGCGAACTGGGCATCGAGGCCGGGGGTGTTGATTTCAGCCAGCACGTCCCCGCTGGCGACATGCGCGCCATAATCCTTGTACCACATGCGCACATAGCCCGAGACCTGCGGGTAGATCGGCGCCTGGTACCACGCATCGATCGTGCCGGGCAGGTCGAGGCTGACCTGCCGCGCCTCGGCATGGGGGGAAATGACCATGACATCGGGCACGGCGGCCGCCATCGCGTCGCGGCGCAGTTCGGCCGCATGATGCACGCGTTCGACCAGCAGGTAGCCACACCACCCCACCAGAAGTGCTGCGCCCCCCATCATTATGGTTCTTGATGATTTTTTGGTTGTCATGGGTTCATTTCCTCCCGGCTGCGGGACGGGCGGTTGTGCAGGATTGCGTAAACACACGGCACGAACAGGAGCGTGGATACGGTCGCCACCAGCAGGCCGCCAATGACGGCGCGGCCCAGCGGCGCGTTCTGGGAATTGCTCATGGCCATCGGCACCATGCCGATCACCATGGCCAGCGCGGTCATGAGCACGGGGCGGATACGGCCGTACCCCGCCTCCACCGCCGCGCGCAGGGCGTCGCCATGTTCCTCGATCCGTTCGCGCGCGAAGGAGACGACCAGGATCGAATTGGCCGTCGCCGTGCCCATGCACATGATCGCACCCGTCAGGGCCGGCACCGACAGGCGCGTATGGGTCAGGAACAGCGCCCATGCGATCCCGGCCAGCGCGCCGGGCAGCGCGGTGATGATGATGAAGGGGTCAAGCCAGGACTGGAAGTTGACCACGATCAGCAGGTAGATCAGCATGACCGACACCACCAGGCCGAACACCAGTTCCGTATAGGAATGGCGCATGGTTTCGGTCTGGCCACGGATCACCACGGCGGCGGTGGAGGGCACCATCTTTTCCGTCTCGTGCAGGACGCGGCGCACGCCTGCCGTGACCTGGCCCAGGTCGGCCCCTTCGGCGGAGACGTAGATATCGACCTCCGGCATGGAGTTGAAATGCGAGACCTGCCCCGGCGTGCCGGTGGCCGCGACATTGCTGATCCCGCCCAGAAGCTGCATATGCCGCCCCTGCGGGTCACCATCGCCCTTGTCGACCGGGATGGTCATGAGATTGTTGAAATGGGTCAACTGGTCCTGTGACACATAGACGTTGAGCGGGAAGGTGATGCCGGTCTGCGGGTCCAGCCAGTATTGCGGGTCCACCGTCTGGCTGCCCGACAGGGTCATGAGTTCATTATTGGCCAGATCCGCTTCCGTCATGCCGGTGGCCTGCCCGAAGGTGCGGTTGCCCTGCACGAACAGGGTCGGGGTCTTCATGGTCTGCTGGATCGTGACATCCGCCGCGCCGGGCACCTGCCGCAGGCGGTTGACCACCTGGCGGGCATATTCGTAGTTGTCGCGCAGGTCGGGGCCGGAAATCTGCACGTCGATGGGTGAAGGCGAGCCGAAGTTCAGGATCTTGGCGGTCAGGTCGGCTGGCTGGAACGTAAATACCGTGCCGGGAAAATGCGCCGACAGGTCACGGCGCAGCAGGGCGCGGTAATCCCATACCGGCGTTTCCTCGTCCTTCAGCGCGATGGTGATGTCGCAGTCCTGCGTGCCGATGGTGGGCGTGGGAATGAACGCCTGGTTATGCGCGCCTTCGGGCAGGCCGCAATTCTCGATCATGGTGTCGACCTTACCGGGGAACAGGGCGTTGATGCGGTCTTCCACCAGCGAGGCTTCGCGCCCCGCCACCTCGATACGCGTGCCCAGCGGCGCGCGCATGTGCATCTGGAGCGTGCCGGATTTCGTTTCTGGAAAGAAATCACGCCCGGCCATGAAATACAGGCCCGTCGAGCATACCGAAAGCCCGAGGAACACCGCGACAAACCGCTGCCGCCGCGCAATGGCCCAGCGCAGCAGGGCAGCATACTGTTCACGGAAACTGTTGAACCCGCGTTCGAACGCCTGCTGGAAGCGTTCGGGCAGGCGGGTGGGGTACTGCAGTTTATGGATCTGCGGTTCGCAGTGGTGGGAATCCCCATGTCCCGCCACGCTGTGCCCGGCCAGAAGGTATTTGGCCATGGTCGGCACCAGCGTGCGCGACAGGATGAAGGACGCGATCATGGAGAAGATGATGGCTTCCGCCATGGGCATGAACAGCCAGCCCGCAACCCCGCTCAGCCCGAACAGCGGCAGCCAGACGATGCAGATGCAGGTGGTGGCGACAAAGGTGGGAATGACGATCTGGTTCGCCGCGTCGATAATGGCGGGTTCCAGTTCTTTGCCCATTTCCAGATGCGCGTCGATATTCTCGATCATGACGGTCGCGTCATCGACCAGAATGCCCACCGCCAGCGCCAGTCCGCCCAGCGTCATGACATTGATGGTCTGGCCCGCCCAGTGCAGGCCGATGATGGCGCACAGGATCGCCAGCGGGATGGAGGTGGCGATGATGACCGTCGGCCGCCACGACCCCAGGAACAGCAGCACCACCATGCCGGTCAGGAAGGCGGCGGTGAGCATTTCGCGCACCACGTCGAAAATCGAATCCTTCACGAAGATCGAGGCATCCCCCAGGATGCTGACCTTCACATCCGGCGGCAGCAGCTTCTGTATGCGCGGCAGCAGCGCCTTGGCCCCCGCCACCACGTCCAGCGTCGAGGCGTCGCCACTTTTCATGACCACGATCTCCACGCCCTGCTTGCCCTTGACCAGCACGAGGTTCGTCTGCGGGTGTCCGCCACGATAGACCTCGGCCACGTCATGCACGTAGATCACCGCATTGCCCACGCGCTTGACCGGAATGTCCCCCAGTTCCTTCATGGAGCGCGGGGTGGCGTTGGTCTGGACCATCCAGTCCGTCGCCGCGATCTTCTGGTCCCCCGCCGGCAGGACGATGTTCTGCCCGCGCAGGGCGTTCTGCACATCCATGGCGGACAGGTGATGGGCCTGGAGCTGCTGCTGGTTGAGCGAGACCATGACGAAACTGTCCATGCCGCCATAGGCCTGCGGCACGACGGCCCCCGGCACGGTCACCAGCAGCGGTCGCACGCGGATCATCGCCAGCTTGAACAGGTCGGACGGCGTCTGCCGGTCGGATGTGACCTGTAGGGTCAGCACCGGCACGGAAGAGGCGTCAAGGCTCATGACCATGGGGGAGGGGATGTTTTCGGGAAGCTGCTTTATCACCGTCTGCGAAATGGCGGTGACTTCGGCCTCGGCCTTGCCGATATCCGTTCCGGGCTGGAAGTATATGTTGACGATACCGCGACCGTAATACGAACTGCTTTCCATATGTTCGATGCCCTCGACTGTCGAGGTGACCATCAGTTCGTAATTATAGATGATACGGCCCGCGAATTCTTCCGGCAGCATGCCGCCGTAAGTCCACACAACGGACACGACCGGAATGCGGATGTTGGGGAATACATCGGTTGGCGTACGGAATACCGACATGATGCCAAAGACCACGATCAGGATCGATAGCACCACGAAAGTATAAGGCCGACGCAGCGCGGTGACTACGATGGCATTCATGGGGTGGGTGATTCCCTATATTATGATAACCATACCCTGACCATTGATCAGAAGTATATGTGCGCGTTATTACGGTTCGTTACATTAATAAGGCACATTACTGCGGGGTGTTTACAGAAGGCGGGTCATGTTGACTGAAAAAAGCATAATAAACCACTCCGGCATGATGGGTGGCAGCATGCCGGCAGGGAGTCATGTGGCATCTGCATATGTGACAGATAGCGTGTTTTTTTACAAATTATGAACGGATAATATTTAAAATAATTTTTCATTACATGGAATGTAGTGCATAATTACATACACTTAATAAAGTAATTTTTAAGGAATCTTTCGCGGCCTATCCCCACAAACGCCACAATGCGCCGCGCCCCGGTCGCATGGCGGGGTCAGCTTATTGCGATTGGCGGCGGCCCCGTATTGTCCCGTATGATTACGCGCAGTAACCACGCTGTGGTGCAATCCGGCCCGGTTCTTCGGTCTGGTGTATGGATCGGGAATGGGACCGGCATTATGCAAGCCAGTACAGGCGGTTCAGGCCCCGCCACGGACAGGCCACGGGAAACGGGCGGGTGGCGCGGGCGGGTGCGCGATATCGTGGCGGGGGTCTCCCTTGCATCGATGAACATTCCGCAGGTGCTGGGTTATACCCGCATCGCGGCCATGCCCGCCGTGACCGGGCTGTACACGGTCCTGCTGCCACTGGTGGCGTTCGCGTGTTTCGGGGCTTCGCGGCATCTTGTCGTCGCGGCGGATTCCGCGACCGCCGCCATTTTTTCCAGCGCACTGGGGCGCATGGCCCCGCCGGGCAGCCCGCATTACATGGCGCTGGTCAGCATGGTGGCCCTGCTCAGCGCGGGGTTCCTGCTGGTGGCGCGACTGTTCCGGCTGGGGTTCCTGGCGGATTTCCTGTCCCGTACCGTGCTGGTGGGGTTTATGGCCGGGGTTGGCATACAGGTGGCGCTGGCCATGACGCGCGACATGCTGGGTGTGACCACCACGGCGCATAACCCGGTGCTGCAACTGGTCCAGACCCTTACCCACCTGCGGCAGGCCAGCGTGCCAAGCATGGCGCTGTCCATCTGCGTGGTGGGGCTGATCCTGGCGGGGAACCGTCTGGCCCCACGCGCGCCGCTGGCGCTGGTGACGGTCGTGGCCAGCATGACGTTCGGCCTGACACGCTACGGGATCGAGACCATCGGCCCGATCGAAAGCGGCCTGCCGCACCTGCGCCTGCCGGATGTTTCATGGAACGACATGCTGGCGCTGCTGCCGGTCAGCACGTCATGCGTGTTTGTCATCATCGCACAGAGTGCCGCGACATCACGCGCCTTCGCCCTGCGTTTTCATGACAGGATGAACGATAACGCCGACATACTCGGCCTGTGCGCGGCGAACGCGGTGGCGGGGCTGAGCGGGACCTTTACCGTCAACGGCAGCCCGACCCAGACCGCCATGGCCGTCCGTGCGGGCGCGCGTAGCCAGTTGGCGCAGTTGACCTTCGCCGCCGTGACGATGTGCGTCCTGCTGTTCCTGACAGCGCCCCTGCACTACCTGCCGCGCTGCGTGCTGGCCTCCATCGTGTTTACCGTGGCGGTGGGAATGATCGACGTGCGGGCCATGCGGGCCATCAGGCGGGAAAGCCCCGGCGAATACGGCCTGGCGCTGGTGACCGCCGCCGCCGTGGTCGGCATTGGCGTGGAGCAGGGCATCTTCCTGGCCATTGCGCTGTCCCTGTTCCGCCATGTCCGCCACAGCTACGAACCCCATACGATGATCCTGCGCTACGATGTTGATTCCGGCCTGCTGGAGCCCGGGCCTGTCGCCGCAGGGCGGCAGACGGCGCCGGGGCTGGTTGTCTATCGTTTCTGCGCGGATCTGTTCTATGCCAATTCCGCGCGCTTTGTGGGTGATGTGCGCCTGCTGCTTGAACATCCGGCCGTGCCGGTGGCCTGTCTCGTGATCGACGCCAGTGCGATCACCGATGTCGATTTTTCGGCGGCAAGCGACCTGCGTGACCTGTTCGGGGATCTCGCGCGGCGCAATGTCAGCGTGATCTTTGGCCGGGTCAGCCCTTACCTGCGGGCGGACATGGACCGCCACCGCATTACCCCGGTTGTGGGGGCGCAGAATATCCATGCCCAGCTTCACACCGCCATCGCGGCGGCGCGCGCGATCATAGGCGCCCGTCACGAATAACGGCGGGGACAGGCTGTTGTTCAGGGCCGTATGTGCGCAATCACCTTCAGCGCGCCCGCAAGGCGTCTGCTCCCGGCATCATGCCCGTCCCGCCAGGCCGGATCGCGCAGTATGACGCGGGCCATGGCCTGTGCGTTGGCGTCCCGGTCTTTCCATGCCCGCAGGAAGACCCGCAGCCTGCGTTCCAGCCATCCGGGCAGGGTGCCGGAACGGACCAGGTTCCTTATGGTGATGATTTCGGCCCCGACCGTCATGGCGTTGAGCCGCATCTGGATATGCGCCAGCACGACCGGGCGCGCGACGCCCCGCGCATTGCGTACGGAGCGGACCATGCTCTCGGCGTTTTCCAGCAGCCACTGATAGGCGGAAAGCGGATTGCGCGGGTCGGCCAGCGCCGCGAGCCGCCGCTGTGTCCATGCCTCGGTCCGCTGGATGTGCGAATCAGGCCGGAACGGCAGGACCAGCCGGAACGTCCACCACGCGAACAGCACCGCGCCCAGAAAGGCGGAGGTTCCGTTGAAAAAGGCCACCTCATCATACCGCCCCTGATTGGCCGGGCCGATCAGCACGGGCAGGAACATGTTGAATGAAAAGGCGTACCCCGCCGTGGCGGGCGTGCGGGCCGCCAGCCCGCCTATGGTCATGGGTATGAGCATGAGCAGCACCAGTATTTCCGGCGCGGTGATGGCGGGCATGACCAGCAGCACGAACACGGCGGCCACGACCGCGCACCAGACCGCGCCCTTGAAAAACGGGCTGGAAGCCAGCAGCGGGTTTTCCCGCGTCGCCAGCAGCCCGTACACAAGGGAGACGAACGACACGAAGGCCGCCCCCGTGGGCCATCCCGTTACTTCCCACAGCAGCCACGCGCCCAGAATGCCCGCGGCGGCCCGGATTCCGTTTTCAGCCGCCTCCACCGCCAGCCGGCGTGAGCGCAGGGCAAAGCGGAACCTGTCCCCCGCGACCGGGTTTTCGCATGTCAGGATATGGTTGCGCGCCGCCGCCAGATCGGACGCGATGGCGCTTGGGAACCCTTCTTCCGCCATTGCGCCCGCGATCGCCAGGCCGCGTGCGCGCGCCACCGCCATCATGAGATCGGCCAGCGCCGCGCGGGCGTGGTCCGCGACCCGGCGGGCCTGCGGCCCCATTTCCAGCGTATCGAATTCGATGCGGCTGTTCGCCCCCACCAGTTCACCCAGCAGCTTTCCCTGCGCCTCTGCATCGAGCCGCCCGTCCGTCAGCGGCCCGACGCTGCCGGATACCGCGCCCCACACCGTATTGAGCCGTTCGAGCAGGCGGGCGCGCGCCTGTTCATGCAGGGCGGGAATGAACAGCGCCGCCAGCGTGGCCTCGCACACGATGCCCAGCACGATGTACGACCCGCGCGAGACGGCGATGTTGAAGACATCATCCGGGGCGATGATCGCCCCCGTGGCCACGATGGCGGAGGTAAAGCTCGTGACCAGCAGGCCATAGGAACGATAGCCGTCAAAAAAAGTGGCGCACCCGCAGCACAGGCCGATCCACAGGGCCAGCCCCAGGAAAAACAGTCCCGGCGCCTGGGGGAAGGCCGCGATCAGCGCCACCGCCGCCGCACACCCGATCAGGGTGCCCGCGATGCGCCACCGGGCCTTGGACAGGGATTCCCCGCGTGAGGACTGGGCCACGACCCAGACGGTCAGCGGCGCCCATTGCGGGCTGTCCAGTTCCATCCACATCGCGATCAGCAGGGAAATTGCCGCCGCGAACGCGGTGCGGACGGCAAACACCATATCGGCACGGGAGGGGGCCAGCAGCCAGCGCAGCTTCTGGCGCCACCGGGCCGCGAATTCAGCACACGGACCGGCCAGCACGCCCAGCGGCGCCCGCGTCGGCCCTGCGGCTGCATTCATCTCGGCATTCATGGCGGGCGCCCTCCGGTGGGGAAAAGTACACGCTGCGAGAACGGGCGGGCCGCGTCCAAGTCTTTATGATGATCTTGTCATAAGCAGAAGTTATGATCAGTGTGCTAACCTGCTCCCCTGCATGGCTGGCGCTCCGTGTCGGCACTGGTTCTTGAGCTTTTGAACCCATAAGGGCGGAGGAAAGCATTGATCATGGGCAGAAGCAGATGAAGACGGCCTTCCTTTCTTCGGGCATGGCGCTGGCGTTCGCGGCGTTTTCCTCATTTTCGATCAGCGATGCGTATTCCAAACTGCTGGCGGGGCAGCTTGACCCGTTTGAGGTTGCCTTCTCCGGCGGTGTGTTCGGCTTCCTGATCATTCCCTTCATCCGCCGCCCCGAAGAATCCTATATGGATATCTTCTCGCCCTCGCAGCCCGTCATGTGGCTGGTGCGTGCGGTATCCATCTTTGCCGCCACCGCCGCCAGTGTCGAAGCCTTCATGCTGCTGCCCATGCCTGAAGCGCTCTCGCTCATGTTCCTCATGCCGCTTTTCGTGACCATCCTTTCGGTTCTCCTGCTGCATGAAAAGGTATCGGGCTGGGCGTGGCTTGCGGTCATCCTTGGTTTCGTGGGGGTGCTGATCGTCCTGCGCCCCGGCGTGCGCGCGCTTCATTTCGGGCATCTATGCGCCCTGATCGCGGCGGTTGCGAATGCCGTGGGCGTGATAGCCTACCGGCTGGCGGGATCGAACACGCCGCGGCTTTCCCTGTTCGGGTCCAGCCTGTTCGGGCCGCTGGTGGGTGATGGCGCGCTCATGCTCACCCATGCCCACTGGCCGCACGGGGTGAAAACGTGGCTGTTCCTGTTTGGCTACGGGTTTCTGGCCGCGCTGGGGCAGCTTTTCATGATGATGGCGACCGCGCGCGCGCCAGCCAACCGCGTGGCGTTGCCGCAGTACAGCCAGATGCTCTGGGCGGTGGCGTTCAGCTATTTCCTGTTCCACCAGCCCCTGGATGGCTGGACGTTCGTGGGTATTACCGTCGTGACCTTTTCGGGCATGCTGAACTGGGTGCGTCAGCGCATCCGCTACGAACACCTGGCCATGAAGGAACGGTGGGCCGCGCGGCAGCGCGGCGGAAAGCCGCGCGCGCCCACCGCGAACTAGCCGGAATGCCGGGAGTTTTTGGTGAAGCCTTTGTTGGTTTGGAACAGGTTCCTACAGTTTCATTCCGCCCGAAGCCTCGATACGCTGGGCGTTGATCCAGCCGGTATCCGGCCCCAGCAGCGCGGCGACGGCCCCGCCGATATCATCGGGCCGACCCGCGCGGCCCAGCGCCGTGACCGAGGCGATATAGTCGTTGACATCCCTGTTGTCGCGCACCGCGCCACCGCCAAAATCGGTCTCGATCGCGCCGGGGGCAAGCGTATTGACCGTAATGCGCCGCGCCGCGAGTTCCGTGGCCTCGTAACGTGTCAGTACCTCGACCGCGCCCTTCATCGCCGCGTAGGCCGCATATCCCGGCAGGCAGAAGCGTGTGAGACCGGTCGAGATATTCACGATACGCCCGCCATCCGCCATATGGGGCACGAGTTTCTGGGTCAGGAAAAAGGTGCCTTTCAGGTGGATGTTGACCAGCGTGTCGAACTGTTCCTCCGTCGTTTCCATCAGCGGCGCATGAATGCCGATCCCTGCATTGTTGACCAGAAAATTGAACCGTTCGGCGTTCCATCCAGCCAGCACGTTCGCGACGTCGGTGGCAAAGCCGTCGAATGTCGCGACCTTGGCGACATCGAGTACAAGGGCGCGGGCCCGGCGGCCCATTTGCGTCAGTTCCCGTTCCACGGCGCGCGCGCCTTCGATATCGCTCCTGCAGGTCAGGATAATATCCACGCCCTGGCGCGCCAGATGCCGGACCATGCTCAGCCCCAGCCCACGGTTCGCCCCGGTCACGATCGCGATAGGTGTGTTATCGGCCATTTCCGTCTCTCCATTCCCTGTTGATGAAGGAAGCGTACAGGGTTGGGATAAGGAGATAATCAGGCAGGTGGCGACCACACATGTCGAGAATCCCGAACAGTTGAGGCCCGGTTTCAGGGCGGTTGTGGCGGAAAACACAGGCCGCATGGCCGGTTTAGGATGATCGCGCCGGGGCGTATCTGGTTGCAGCCTTTTGTGTCATATACTGCCATGATACGCTCGGTCCGCGCGGCTGGAAGCCGCCGTCCGGCGTGAGCCATGGTTTTCTCGTGTCTTGAATGATCCGGATGGCCTGCGGCATGATGGATCGGGACAAGGGGAGAGTGAATGAAGCCCATCGCCACCACCGAGGCCCCCAGACCGGGCCTGCGCGAACGCAAGCAGGCCCGTGTGCGCAGCATGATCATTGCGCAGGCCATGCGGCTCTTTTCCGCGCAGGGGTATGACCAGACAACCGTGGACGAAGTGGCCGAGGCGGCCGAGGTCTCACGCCGCACCCTGTTCCGCATGTTCGAGACGAAGGGCGATATCGTCCTTGCCTGGACAAAGGGCATGACCCAGGCCCTGACCGAGGCGCTGGAAGCCTGCCCCAAGGGCACGCACCCCGCCGATGCGATGATGCATGCCTTCATCTCGCTCGTGCCCCGTATTGCCGCCAACCGGCAGGATACCTATGCCTTCGTCTATCTGATCGAGAAGACGCCCTCGCTCCAGACGGTCAGTTTGCAGAAATACAGGAAATGGGAAGACTGCCTGGCGGAAGGACTGCTGAAACGCATAACCGAGCGCAGGAACCGCCGGAACGCGGCCCGGCTCATGGCGCGTTGTGGCATTGCCATTTTCCGCACGGCGCTGGATGAATGGATCCGGCTCAAGGGGCGGCCCGCCCTGGTGCCTTTGTTGCAGAAAACCTATGCCCTGCAGTCATCGCTGTGGAAACAGCCTGATACCGTCGAGCCGGAAATCCAACCCTGAGCCGGTGCGCGCCCGTTCGGTGAACGGGCGCATGGTAACCTATCACGGCCCCGCCCATGCGGGCGGGGCCGTGTTGCCGGGGCAGCGGATCAGAAGAAGCCGCGGCTGTTTTCGCTGTAGCTGACCAGAAGGTTCTTGGTCTGCTGGTAGTGTTCCAGCACCATCTTGTGCGTTTCACGCCCGATGCCGGATTTCTTGTATCCGCCAAACGCCGCATGCGCGGGATAGACATGGTAGCAGTTGACCCAGACGCGACCGGCTTCCAGCCCGCGACCGACACGGTAGCAGGTATTGGCGTTGCGGCTCCACACACCCGAGCCGAGGCCGAAGGGCGTATCATTGGCGATGGCGAGCGCTTCCTCTTCCGTCTTGAAGGTGGTCACGGCCAGAACGGGGCCGAAGATTTCCTCCTGGAAGATGCGCATCTTGTTGTCGCCCTTGAACACGGTGGGCTCCACATAGCACCCGTTGTTCAGTTCGCTGCCCAGATCGGGGCGTCCGCCGCCGATCAGCAGTTCGGCGCCTTCGTTACGGCCGATGTCCATGTAGGACATGATCTTCGCCTGATGGCCGACCGAGTTCTGCGCGCCCATCATGGTCTGGGGGTCGAGCGGGTTGCCCTGGCGGATGGCCCGCACGCGGGGCAGGGCGCGTTCCATGAACTTTTCATAAATCGATTCATGGATCAGCGCGCGGCTGGGGCATGAACAGATCTGGCCCTGGTTCAGGGCGAACATGGTGAAACCTTCCAGCGCCTTGTCCAGATAGGCATCGTCATGGTCCATCACATCGGCAAAGAAGATGTTGGGTGACTTGCCGCCCAGTTCCAGCGTCGCCGGGATCAGGTGTTCGGCCGCCGCATGCGCGATCATCTTGCCGGTGGGGGTGGAGCCGGTAAAGGCGATCTTGGCGATGCGGTCGCTGTTGGACAGGGCCGCGCCCACATCCCGGCCCAGGCCGTTGACGATGTTCAGCGTGCCCGGCGGGAACAGATCCCCGATCAGTTCCATCAGCACAAGCATGCTGGCGGGGGTGCTCTCGGCGGGTTTCATGACCACGCAGTTACCGGCGGCCAGCGCCGGGGCCAGCTTCCATGCCCCCATCAGCAGCGGGAAGTTCCACGGAATGATCTGCGCCACCACCCCCAGCGGTTCATGGAAATGATAGGCGATGGTCGTGGCGTCAATCTCGCTCAGCGCACCTTCCTGTGCGCGGATGCAGCCTGCGAAATAACGGAAATGGTCAATGGCCAGCGGGATGTCCGCGTTCAGCGTCTCGCGGATGGGCTTGCCGTTATCCCATGTCTCGGCACGGGCGAGCAGGTCGAGGTTCTGTTCCATGCGCTCGGCCGCCCGCAGCAGGATCAGCGCGCGTTCGGCGGGGGCCATATGGCCCCATCCGGCCTTCGCCTTGTGCGCGGCGTCAAGGGCCAGCTCCACATCAGCGGCGGTGGAGGCGGGAACTTCGCACAGCACGCGACCATCAACGGGGGATGTATTGGTCAGGTAATGACCTTCAACAGGAGCGACCCATTCCCCGCCGATGTAGTTGGCGTAACGGGACTTGAATGGTGGGGGAGCCGAGAGGTTATCTGATGACACGGGGGATGTTCCTTCGGGAGAATGCAGGCCGCATCAATGTACGCGTGGCGGATACTGGTATTGTTCGGTATTATCTGCGCGGCATTGATGCATTACAGTAAAACAGGGCGGATGTTGTCTGGCGCTATCCATTTCAGAGGATGATCATTCCGGTCATGCCGAAATCACAACACGTAAACCTGTAGAACATGTGGGTATGATCTCCGCGCAAACTGAACAGAACCTGGACACGACCCGGTGAGAGGCCGGGAGCCCTCTGTATTTTCGGATATATAGGCGGGGCGGTGCTCGCAAGCCGGGAAGAGTAACGTACTCGTGAGTCATACATTCGGTGCCATTATTCGCATGGTTACTGGCACGCGCTGTCAGAATGACATGTGGTTCATAAACTGGGGTTTTGGCCCTTTATGCCTCCGGCCCAGACCATATCCCGGCACATATCAGTCTATCTGTATCAACATAACAGAAAATGGGCGTTTCGTGTTCCCGACCCCGGTCCGGGGGCTGAACGAATCTGGAAAGAACAGACAGTCAAATACAGTATAATTTTGGTGCTGTTAGTAATGGGACAGGAGGGATCCATCCCCGCATGCGTATCAGGGGGACGGAAAACAGGTCCGGCCCCCCACGGACGAGCCTGTGTGGAAATGCTTTCTAACGGGCGCCCCAGAATTCATCACCCAGATAATCGGGCGGGCCGCCGTCCAGCCCTTCGGACTGGAAACCATCATCATACGGTCCGGAATAATACCCCATCCCGTAGCCATGCTCATTCCAGTCATTATTCGCGATCATCGGGCCATCCATGCCCGTCGGCTCCGGCCCGGTGGGGCCGGTGCACGCCGCGAGCAACCCGGCAAGGCAGAACAGGGGGAGCAGGGCGTACGGACGCAGGCGCATCATTCTTCCCGTCATGTCGTTTCAGTGCTGTTGCGTGGGCTGCGGGGTCTGGCCTGCCAGCGGGCCGGGTACCGGTCGGCCCCGGTGCCAGACCAGGCTTATATGGTCGAGCGCGGTGATATCCTGCGCCGGGTTGCCTTTTACCACCAGCAGGTCAGCCAGTTGCCCCGGCGCGATCGTGCCCCGGTCCGATAGCTGCATGAGATGGGCGGCATTGCCGGTCGCAAGCGTGATGGCCTGCAGGGGCGTCAGCCCGGCCATGACGGAGAGCCGCAGTTCCCTGTGTTCCGCGAAGCCGGGAATGCGGGTGGGTGTCGCGCCTGAATCCGTGCCGAAGCCAATGGGAATGCCCGCGCGGTACAGGAGCATGAGATTGCTCATATTCATTGCCAGCGCCTTGCGCGACGCGGCGGTAAGGGGGGCGGCCAGCACTTTCTGCCGCCACGCGGGGTCGGCAAACTGCTGGTGCAGGGCGGGAGAGAGACCGTAGGCGAAGAACGGATCCTCCAGCCATTCCGGGTGTTCGGCAAAAATGTAGTTGGCTTCATCCAGGTCCAGCGTGGCGATATAGCCGGTGCCCTGCTGCTTCATGGCGCTGATCAGGGCGGCGTCAACGGGTTTGTCCCGTACGCCATGGGCCAGAATGTCCACCCCCGCGGCGACCAGCGCGCGGGCGTCGGACAGGTCATGGATATGCGCCGCCGCCCGCTTGCCGCGCAGATGGGCCTGCGCGATGGCCGCGCGATATATGGCGGGCTGCATCTTGGGCAGGCCATGCGCCTTTGGCACGCCATTGCGGAAGTCATCCACCCACAGCTTGATCAGGTCCGTGCCCTCATCGGCCATTTTATTTACCGCCGCGCGGGCTTCCTCCGGCGTGGTGGGCCGGAAGACCTGATCGGCGCCAAGGTGGAACATGTTTTCCGGCGGGACGCCATCCGGCGCGCCAATGCCCTGATCCACGCCATACAGATCCGCGCCGGGGTTCAGTGCGGCATGCTGTTCGCGGCGCATATCGTCAAACAGGGGCGAGCGGTTCAACCCCAGCGCCGTTACGGTCAGGACGCCGTAATGTTCATACTGCGCCAGCGCGGACAGGATATTGGCCCGGGTATAATTGACCTCCCCGTTCTGGGTGCCGCTGACCTGCCCCACATGGCTATGGTCGGAAATCAGTCCTGGCAGGACCGTCTGGCCGGACAGGTCCACCTTCCGGGCATGGGCGGGGGCGCGCAGGTTGTGGCCGGTTGCGGCGATATGCCCGTCACGGATCAGGATGTCGGTATCATCACTTGGCGTGCCACCGGTGCCATCAATGACAGTGGCGTGGCGGAGCAGGACGGGCCTGTCCGTGGTCGCGGCGTGAACCGTGCCATGGGCAGCCACGAGACTGGCCATGACGGCAACAAGGGTATGACGGTAATGTGGCATGGCTAAAATCTCCAACCGGCGGCGCGGCAGTGTTGACCGTGCCCGTCCCGCACGTCCAGTCACGTCTGCGCCGGTGGGCTGGATGGTTCAGCGCGGCAGTTTCCGCGCGCCACCTTCCGTCAGGTCGGTAAATGCTTCGTTCACGTCACCACTTTCGGGAAAACAGACAAGCACATCATCACTTTCGGTCTTCTGTTCTCGCGCAGGTGTGATCACGCTGTCCCATTCACGCGCAAGGGATGTGACGGTCCCGATTTCAGGGTCCATGAACTGCCATGATCCACCATTGGCGGTTGAGCCCATTACGGTTGTCAGCAGGAATATGCAGCCCTGTGGCGGTAACGGTGAGGGGACGCGCCGGAACTGATAGATTGTACCGGATTTCCCAAACAATGTGAATGAAGTCCACGGTTCCATGTGTCTGTTACCTCCTCGTCTGGCGGCGTATCATGCCATAGTTCGGAGTAGCGGTGAGATGGGGGCGATCCGCCTGTCTGCCATGCATCCTCCAGCCTACCGTGAACCTGCGTGCCTGCAATTTTCAGGTAGGCGTGAATGCAGGTTTGGCAATGCTGTTTTTGTTTCGGGTGGGTGGTTTCCCGTTCTTTTTTGGGTCTGTTGTAAATTGTTGTAAGTGAGGCTCAGGCCATTAATTTATTGGATTGAGTGATGACGGGTGATCCACAGGTTTGCGTCGAGGCAGGCCAGAGCCTAACTTTCCAGAATGTCCAGTTCAGGTAAGGCACGCACGATTTTCATCGTTTCGAGGCTGACGGTGATGACGCGTAAGAACAGTTCCAGAGGATAGCGCGGATTGTTCATGGTCTCGATAGCCCAGTCATTGGCATTATTGACAATACCGCTGGCTTTGTCCGTTTTGACGCATTGACGTTCCACAACCCAGTCCAGCGCAGCCTTGCCGTTGACGACATAATCATAGGCTTCCAAAGGAATTCCTGTGACTGTGATGTGTTCATTGTAATGAAGGACAGTTTTGTCCTTGCCCTTTCCGTACTTCATCTGGGTGACGCGGTAGTCTTTCGGCGTGAGGCGCTTGTTTCCTGTCTCGACCTTGACCCCTTCATACATTGGCTGGTTGTCGAAATGGACATGCATCTCTCCCAGTCTGCGGCCAGCATCTGAAAAGGCCTTAAAGGCTTCAAATGTCTTCATGCGGGGAATGCGGGGCAGTTCTTTCCGCAGGGTGTCTGCATAACGCTCCCGATAGTCAGGGGAGTGCAGAAGCCCATAGACGTAATAGAACAGGTCTTTTTTGCTGATCGTCTGTCCCGGATAGGCTTCCTGAAAGTGCTTCAGTCCTTCATCCGTGATGGCTTCGCGGCGCACGAGACGTAGTTGAGAAGGGCTCTGTTCAAAGAAACTGCCTTGCGCATCGCTCATCATCCTTGCTCCTCTTCGTAGAGGAACATCGGGAAACATTGGCTGCCGTCTATGTCCACCATATGCAGGCTCGGGATGGTATTGCACATCAGGGCGCTGAAGGCGTTTTTCTGTCCCCCGCCCGACAGGCAAATTACCAGATTTTCCTCTTGTACTTCCGCTAATTCGCGAGTACAATTGTTCTGTTCTGTTCTGTTCTGTTCTGTTCTGTTCTGTTCTGTTCTGTTCTGTTCTGTTCTGTTCTGTTCTGTTCTGTTCTGTTCTGTTCTGTTCTGTTCTGTTCTGTTCTGTTCTGTTCTGTTCTTTAATAGCATCAATTTCATAAAGATATTCAGGAAAGCATTGCGTTCCGCCATCGCTTTGCAGTTCTGGAATGCTTTGGCTCATCAATGCAAACTGGCTATCAGCATGGTGCCGTTGCTTAACCATGATGACCCGATTTTCTGTATCGACCTTATTCATTGGGAAAATTTTGGGCATCTGATAAATCATATCGTTCATCTGTCGATCAAAATACATCCACTGACAGAAAAAGGGTCGATAAGTAGATTTCACGACATGCTCAGGTTTAAGTAATGCAGGCTTATCTCGGGCAAAATCCTGAAGCAATGAACGGTTCCAGCTTATCTTGTGCGGGTCACTATCAACAAAGTTTCTGGCTTTTTCTGATCGTTCTTTCGAGGATGCATTAGGGTACCTATCCCGAAAGCGTTCTCTTTCCGAATTATATACTTCAATCATGGACAGCATGTTTTCGGTCAATTTTTGACGGGATGAATTGTAGCACCATGCATCACGAGCCGTTGCAACCCCACGGGAAAATAGGTCGAACAGCACTGGCCCCGCATCCTTCTCTTTGCTCCCGATAGCGATAAATTTCCCGAAGCTGTCATCTCTCTGTCTGAGCCAGTCTCCGTGTTCGTCGGGGATAATGGTGTGCCACAGTTCTGCGTCAGTCAGGCCATTGACGCTGGCCAGTTCCTGAATACGTTTCAGCTTCTGTTCACGGCTCAGGTAGTCCCCGACGTCATGAAACTGGATATGTCCGTGTTCCTTTGCGGCAGGATTCTTGACCAGAATGGAGATAGCGATTGGTGCGCGGCTTCCAATTTCAAAAATATTTGCGCCTTCCTTCTGGCGGGTCACTCCTGACGTACGGGCATTTCCTCGCAGATAGAACATCTGAATGGACGAAAATTCTTCAGCCAGGCACTGACGCAGGCCGTTGGCAGTATTGGCGTCCAGAAACCCTGCATTGGTGACAAACCCGATAATGCCGCAATCCCCGATCCGGTCCGAAGCCCAGCGGATTGCCCGGATATAACTGTCATAGAGTGCCCGCTTGTTCGTGGCCGTCGTCCGCTTTGCATAGGTCTGCGCAATTCGGGCATCCAGGGCCGGATAGGCCACATTCTGGTTATTGTCGTTCCCGCTCTCCTGCCCTACGGAATAGGGCGGATTCCCCATTATGACGCGAATATCCAGTGTCTTCTGTTTACGGATGCGGCGGTTGTTGTCCTCCAGCGCGGAACTGATCAGATTATGGGGTTCAGTCAGCCGGAAGGTATCTGTCAGGCAGATGCCCTCAAAGGGTTCATATTTCCCGTCCATCAGGTCGGAGAAGGTGGCCTCGATGTTGATGGAGGCAATGTAGTAGGCCAGCAGCACAATCTCGTTGGCATGCAGTTCATGCCGGAATTTATGCAGAAGCTGCGCCTTCGTTATCAGGCCGCTTTGCAGCAGGCGGGTGATGAAGGTGCCCGTGCCGGTAAAGGGGTCCATGATATGGACGCCCTCACTGCCCAGCGTCTGGCCGAACTCACGTTCCAGCACGTCGTTGATGGAGCGGATGATGAAGTCCACCACCTCGATGGGCGTATAGACAATGCCGAGCCGTTCCTTCAGGCGCGGGAAAGCCTGCTGGAAAAATCCGTCATACAGTTCCTTGATAACCTTCTGGCGGCCATAGGCTGTATCAATCCCCGCCGCCCGTTCCCGGACGCTGTTATAGAAGCTTTCCAGCCTGTCCGTTTCCTTGTGCAGGCTGTGCCGATCCAGCGCATCCAGAACGGACTGCATGGCTTTTGACATGGGATTGTCCCGCACGAAGCTGTGGCCTTCAAACAGGGCCTCAAAGACGGGACGGGTAATCAGGTGCTGCGCCAGCATCTCGATGATTTCATCGCGGCTGATGCTGTCATTCAGCTCCGAGCGCAGGTCCGTTGCAAACTGCTCAAATGCTTCCCGCGCCTGAATATTCTCCGGGTTATCCAGAATGTGGGTGATGCGGGCGATATGGGTCTGGGCGATCCGGGCGATATCCCCGGCCCAGTCTTCCCAGTGATGCCGGTTGCCAACCCGCTTGACGATCTTGGCATAGATGGCCCGTTCGATCTCCCCGACCTCGAATTGCAGCATATCCTGCCGGTCATCATTCTGCGGAGTCTGCGCCTTTTGACCGAGAGCGTAGGACGAATGGGCTTTCTGGGCCGTTCCCGTTGTCAGGGCCATCGTTTTGGGGGTGATTTTCTTTGTCACCGCTATGACTTCCATGCGTGCCGTGTCTGGCCTTGCCCGCAGGTCCATCCTGTTGACCATATGGTCAAAACGGTCGTCATGGGAGCGGAGCGCCTGAAGCACCTGCCAGACGACCTGATAGGTCTTGTTGTTATCCAGAGCCTGATCAGGTTCGACGCCTGCCGGAATCACCACGGGCAGCACGACATAGCCACGCTTTTTCCCCGGTGCATTCCGCATGACACGCCCGACCGACTGTACGACATCGACCTGTGAATTCCTGGGGGTCAGGAACAGCACGGCATCAAGGGCGGGAACATCCACCCCTTCGGACAGGCAGCGCACATTTGTCAGGATACGACAGGTACGCTCAGGCGCTTCTTCCTTCAGCCATGCGAGCCTGCTTTCCTTCTCGCTGGCGTTCATGCCGCCATCCACATGCTCGGCTTCACAGGTCAGGCGGGCGGCGGGTTCGACGTCCTCCTTTTGCTGATATTCCTCGACCACGGCCTGGAACATCTTCTGGATCTGCTTGGAACTGACCTTGTGCGCCCGGCCCTTGTAATTGGCCTCAATGACCTGACAGAACGCCACGGCCCGCTTCATCGGGTCAGGATCGTCAATACCATCCTGTGACAGACCGATTTTCGCCAGCGCCTTCCAGCAACCGACGATTCTGGAGGCATCCGAGACTGTCAGCCCATTATCCGGGTTGTCCAGAAGCTTCTGGACACTACGGGATACAGTGCCCTCATCAACGGCCAGCACGATGACCTTGTAATCCACCAACAGCTTGCGCCGGACGGCTTCGGAAAAGGTGATGACGTGGAACTGGGGGCCATACACCGTCTCGTTATCCATGCCATACAGGATGGCCTCGTCCTTCTCCGCCTTTGCCTGTGCGGCCTCACCATAGATACGCGGCGTGGCTGTCATGTAGAGGCGGCGTTTCCCTGCAAGATAATCCTGATTATGAACACGGACGAAGGCGCTATCATTTTCGTGCCCGCCGAAGGTAACGCCGGTTGTCCGGTGCGCCTCATCACAGACAATCAGGTCAAATTCGGGAAAGTCATGTTCCTTCTGCGCCTGACTGATGACATCAATGGAATGATAGGTCGCAAAGACCACGTTCATGTGCGCCCCGTCGCAACGCTTGCTGAATTCCGTGCTCAGGCGGGCGGCATTCGTGGTCGCGGGGTAACGCAGTTCATGGATGCTGATCTTGATTTCATCGTCATTCCTGGCCTGCTTCTTCCCGACATCGCTGTCTGAACAGACCGCGAAGCTGTGGAGGGGAATGTGGCTTTCCTGCGTCCATTCCGTTAGCGTCTGGGATAGTAGCGACAGGCTGGGAACAAGGAAAAGCACCGTGCCGCCGGGACCAACCTGCCGTTCCGCTATTTTCAGGCTGGTGAAGGTCTTGCCCGTGCCACAGGCCATGATGAGACGCCCGCGCTCATGCTGCTCAAAACCCTTCAGGGTGCGCCCGATAGCTGTTTTCTGGTAGTCATGGGGAGATTTCTTCTCCCGCAGGACCGGGGTCATATCCGGCTGGTAACGGGTCCAGTCGATCAGGCTGTTTTCAAGGTCGTAAAGGTTGATCTCGCTGACAGGCGGCTGCTGGTTATCCAACGAGGCTTTCGCGTTGTCGGTCCAGTGATTGGTTGTGGCCACGATAATGCGGCGGGCAAAATGCCTTTTGCCGGATGCGGTGAAGAAACTGTCGATATCCTGCTTGCTGATGCGGTGATCTGATGCATGGAATTTGCATTGGATGGCATGGAATTCGCCTGTTCCACGTGTTCGGGCGACAAGGTCAATACCGGTATCCTTGGCATTATATCCCTGTTCCCTAGCCCAGTCCTGATAGGTCCAGACGGTATCATACAGATCCGCATAGGTGGGCTCCGTCCGCAGGTAACAGACGATCAGCTTCTCGAAATACGTGCCTTTTTCACGTTCGGATTCCGACAGGGCGCGATAGGTGGCGAGAAGGCTGGCAAGTGCGAAAGACATGATCGGACCTGAACTATGAACACTGGACCACTTTTGCCCTGCCGATAGCAGTGGCGCAAGGAAGTGCGGGCAGTGTTGCGGTGCTACGGCCGGTTAGGTCTTGATATCGGCTACTACTGCTACAGCAATGTGGATAATGTTTTTATCAGGATGGGGATGTCGGTTTATGCCCTCATCTGAGATGAAAAGACACTGCGGCATTACTCCCTAAAGTGGATATGGTAACTGACAATGGATTGATGGCGTCCAGCCTGGCCTAAAGTTTTCAGGGAAAGCAGGATAATGGAGAACATGCAGGCGCTTTCCGTGAAAGAAAAGGTGGCCTACGGCTGTGGTGATGCTGCCTCCAACATGATGTGGGGCATGACGTCATCCTATCTGATGTATTATTATACGGATATTTATGGTCTGCCGCTGCTTGCCGTATCGTGGATACTTCTGGTGGCCCGTGTTGTGGATGCTTTCTGCGATCCGGCCATCGGCTATGTTGTTGACCGTATCGGCGGGCTGATCGTACCGCGCCTGATCCGCTCCCTGGCCATTCCCTTCGGCATAACAGGTTTCCTGTGCTTTCTGGCCCTGCCGCTTCCGCCCACGGGGAAAGTTGTGTGGGCTGGGGCGACCTATATCGTGTTTGGTGCCATCTATTCCTGCATCAATACGCCCTATGGTGCGTTGGCCGTCATGATGAGCCGCTCCGCCACAGGGCGCATTGGCCTTAATGCATTCCGCATGATGGGCTGTCAGGTCGGATCGCTGCTTGTGGCGCTGCTGACCATTCCCGCCATCACCTGGCTGGGTGGAGGCGAAAGCGCGGCGCAGCACCGGTATGGCATGGCGGTCTATGTGCTGGCTCTGTCAGTTCTGGGTACTATCCTGTGGTTATGCGTGGCGCGAGGCTGCACAGTAAGGCACCCGCCAGCACCTGTTCGGCAGAATCTTTTGGTCACGCTGCGCCATCTTATGGAAAACCGGCGATGGGTGCTGAGTAACCTTCTCGCGTTCTTCTATTTCGTGGGGCAGGCGGCCCTGTTCGGGTTTGCCCTGTATTACGCCCGTGTCGTTCTTGGTGGCACGGAGCAACTGGGCGCCAATATCATTACTTTCGTCACTGTCCTGCTATTTGCGGGCGTGCCCGTATGCCTTCCACTTGCTCGACGTCTGGGGGCTGTCCGCAGCGGGATCATATGCCTGATCGCGCAGGGAGCAGCCTATCTGGCAATGGCTGTGGCGGGCGCGTCCATGACAGGTTTTTTCCTGTCCGTAGCGCTTCTGGCACTGGCTCAGGGCGTGATGTCTCCGCTGTATTACACCTTGCTGGCGGAAGCCGTGGATGATGGTGACCCACGGACTTCGACCGGATCGGCTGGTCTGGCGTATTCGATCAACACTTGGGTTACGAAGCTGGCGATGGGGCTGACCGGCTTCGTTCTGGCGCAGTTCCTGTCACAAGGCCATTACGTCGAGGGTGGGGTTACGCAGCCACCGGATCTGTCATTCTGGATTATGGCTGGATTTGTCTGGCTACCGCTGGGTGCGGTATGTATGCAGGCCCTCTGCCTACTGGCATGGCGCGACAGCGAATGAGCATTGTGTCGGTGCCGCAATATTTGATTACCGAAGCGCAGGAAACGCACGTCGGACCGCCGACCAGCGCGCATTTCCAAACAAGGCTCTTAGCAGCTAAATTTCTTTACATTGTATTTCTAAAATCAACGGATCGACTGATGAGAGAAAAATATCCCATTTACTTAAATTTTTTAGCATGTGCTCTCATATTGTCTTGGACAATTTGTAATTTCATATCATTCATAAAAGAAAATATTTTTATTCAATCTGAACAAATAAGTGATTACGCGAAAGCGACAGCAATGATGGTTGGTCTATACACAGGCTTGTACTGCATAAAATGCTTCACATTAGAGAAATACAACATAAAAATAAACACCACATCACTTCTTACCATTTCCACTTTAATGTTTTCATTAGCAAGCTTTTCTCAAGACATAACAACAAAACAAAGCATTATAGGGTTTATATGTATTGCAATTGGAAATGCAGATATATTTGTTATTTTCGTTTATTTAATAAAATTAATCTTCAAGGACAGCTAGTTAAAAGCTTTCGGTCAGATTCAATCAGTTGGCCACCAGAAGCGGACCGGAAGCAGACCCGGCAAACCTGCCTGTCTGCTTCCAGGAATTAAGCAGACAGACAACACTCGCCCTCATGCTGGTCATCAACGAAAACATTACCAGTTCCGAAAAGCGGACGTCGTGCGGTCGCCCAATCAGTCGGTGCCGCACATGCCATCAAGCAGTACATCCAGCGCGGCCGGGACTGGCGTTGACCCGACCTTCTCTTCAAGCAACTGTTTACTGATCGCCAGCATGGCCAGGCCGTGCACCTGCGCCCAGCTTGCCGCAGCTAAAGCGTTGATGGCGACCGGGCGGAAACTTCCGTCCCGCTGCCCTTTTTCCAGAAGACTCAGAAGAATCCCGAAAGTGCTCATGGCTGCGTCATGTAGCGGCGGGTCTATCGTCTTGTCGGCATCGGAACTGAACATCAGGCGATAAAGACCGGGATTTTGACACGCAAACCCGATACAGGCCTGTGCCGCCGCCATGAATTGCGCGCGCGTGGACGGCAGTCCCAGAGACATGGCCTCTGTCAGGCTCTCCCCAAGTCTGACGAACCCGATCCGGGCCAGTTCCCGCAGCAGCATCTCACGATCCCGGAAATGCTTGTAGGGTGCTGCATGGCTGACCCCCGTGCGTCGCGCCACCTCCCGCAAGGTAAAGGTCCAGTTCTGGTCAGCCGCCAGCATGTCCAGCGCCGTATCGATCAGGGCACGGCGCAGGTCACCGTGATGGTAGGGGCGGTCCTTTGTTTCACTCATTCGTGAAGTCCATGTTTGCACAAGAAACTTTCATTGACACCAGATCGTCATGCTTCATATCCTGCCCGCATAAGTTTCTCCTGTAAACATGGAGGACGCGATGTCCGACGTTACCCCCGCTGAATTGCACCGTATTCTCGACCGCCAGCGCGCCGCGTTCCTGCAGGTCGGACCGCCGGACCGGAAACAACGTCGGACCGACCTGCGTCGCCTGAAAGCGGAAATCCTGAAGCGGCGGACTGACATCGTGCGTGCCCTGAAAACGGATTTCGGCCAGCGCTCGGAACGCGAAAGCGCCATCGTGGAACTGATTCCGCTGGTGCAGTCGATCAATTACATGATCGCGCATGTAGGATGCTGGATGAAGCCGGAGCGCCGCCACGTATCGGCTTATTTCCAGTGCGGTCGTGCCTGGGTGGTCCGGCAGCCGGTGGGTGTCGTGGGCATTATCGCGCCGTGGAATTATCCGGTCTCGCTGGCCCTCGTGCCGCTGGCGACGGCAATCGCCGCCGGCAACCGGGCCATGCTTAAACCGTCTGAATTCACGCCGGCCACATCGGCTGTGATCGGCGAGATCGTGCAGGCCATTTTTCCGCCAGAGCAGATTTCTGTCGTTACGGGAGATGGTGAAGTGGGCGCTGCGTTCTCGGCGCTGCCCTTTGATCATATCCTGTTCACCGGCAGCACGGCGGTTGGAAAGAAGGTCGCTGAGACGGCGGCACGCAATCTGACCCCAGTCACGCTTGAACTGGGAGGCAAGTCCCCTGTGGTGATAGAGTCCGGTTTTTCCATGCAGCGGGTGGCGGACCGCGTGGCGTTTGGCAAGCTGACCAACGCTGGGCAGACCTGCATCGCGCCGGATTATGTGCTTGTGCATGAAAACGACCGGGACGCTTTTGCCGCAGCCTATCAGGACGCCGTGCAGAGGCTGCATCCGGGCGGTTATGTCGGGTCGCCTGATTATACGGCCATTCTCAACACGCATCATTACGGGCGGTTGAGCAGTCTGATCGACAATGCCGAAGCACAGGGCGCGCAGGTTATCCGATTGGGGA
The DNA here is from genome assembly GCF_021295395.1 of Komagataeibacter sp. FNDCR2. NCBI lineage: Bacteria > Pseudomonadati > Pseudomonadota > Alphaproteobacteria > Acetobacterales > Acetobacteraceae > Komagataeibacter > Komagataeibacter sp. FNDCR2. The sequence continues at coordinate 1,575,460 of NZ_JAIWOU010000001.1, read as the reverse complement.
ATGATTCAGCTACGGATCATGTTCTGGCCCCCGTGCTACTGCTGAACGTCACGCCCCAGATGGCGGTCATGCAGGAGGAGATTTTCGGACCTGTCCTGCCTGTGCTGACCTACAGGAACCTTGACGAAGCGATTGCCTTCATCAACGCACGGCCCCGCCCCCTGGCCCTGTATTATTTTGGCGACAACCGCGTTGAACGCGACAGGGTGTTGAGGAACACGGTTTCAGGAAACGTGACGATCAACGGTACATTGATGCATTATGTGCAGGACGACCTGCCATTCGGCGGCGTGGGGGACAGCGGCATCGGGGCGTATCATGGAAAGGAAGGTTTCATGGCGCTCACACATGCCCGTGGTGTGTACCGACAGGGACGTTTCAACGCGGCAACACTGCTTCAGCCGCCATTCGGCAGGCTTACCGACACCATCACCAATCTGATCCTGCGATGACAACGGGCATTCTTCTTATCGGGGCGTCGGCCTTATCGGGGGATCGTTGTTGCGGAGCTTGCTATGCTGCCCGATACCCTCGTCCCCAGCATTACCGTCACTGACTGACTCGTCTCGCGTTATTTTGGACGACCAGAAGAGTCCGATTACATCTTCAGATTGACCGTAACCGGACATTCCGCAGTCGCCTTCATGTCGGACATCTGCGGGTGTCTGAAATTTCGCAAAAGCGGACATTGGTGGAGTTCCGCCAGCCTATTTTCCCTCCGGTATCTGCGCGCGGTTTTTGCTACATATAATATAGTTCAGCTAGTGCTGCTCACTGATCCGGACTTTTCCACACAATCATGATCCTCCTAAAAAGCGCCATGCCATAGCCACGGCGCGAATCACCCGTGCGACACGTAAAGCCCGCCCTCACCGGCGGGTTTTTTTGTGTCTTCATTTCAGGACACGCCATGCCAAATACCAACCAGCATCCCGCTCTGACATTTGTCATGAGCGAACATCAGCTCGTCAGTGTTGTCAGACGCTACCTGCCAAACCGGAAAACCCTCAACCGGGCCGAAGGTCTGGCCACGATCGGCTTCGGGGCTGCGGAAATGGCCGGGGCCACGGGCCTGCTGGCCGCCCCGGAACCGTTGCTCAGCAAAGTGGGCGGCATTGCGCCTGCCGCCCACGGCGTTGACATGATGACCGCTGGACGGCGTGCATGGAACACCGGCACACCACCACAGACCCGGACCGAACGTACGGTCCACGCCGCGGCTCTGAAGGCGCATGCATCCCTGCTATTGCCAATCTGGCAGGTGCGGCTGCAGATGCCGTGATTCCTGCTGGCATACTGCATGCGGCAGCGCATTTCGCGGCGACACGGGCCATTCGCGTTGCCACGGCGAATGCAAACCGGCTTGCCTTCAGGGCAGGACGACATCACCACGGAGCACTTCCACCGGCCTGTCGTGCAACGCACCGGTCAGCCGGCACGGACACCTGCCAACCAGAATCTTCTCTCACCGCATCGACAGAACCGGCTTGACCTCAACCATCATGAGGCGCCGCTCCATGATCGTAAGAAAGGAGGCGGTCATGTCTTGCTAAAGCACGTCGACCCGACCGAGGCATATATCGAACGCCGGTTCACAAAGTGCTCAAGGATAACGGCCCCAGGATTGATGGCTGGCTCAAGAACGCCAGAGATGGAAATAAAATCTTCCTTGACGGATATACTTCTGGAAGGGGGACTGTCGTTATCGAGAATGCCAATCGGCAGCGCAAGACTGCGCGACGTATGCGCGTTACAATTGTCAAAAAAGAACACAATGGAATGATCTACTATGTCCAAACTGTTAAACTATACCAATAATGATATTCTCGACCTATTTTTGCATCTAGCCGATCTGGGCGCGAGTTCGTTTGGCGAGGATCCTGAGCTCTTTGGTGATACACTGTTCGAGGTCATTGAAGATGCGCCGCGGGGCCTTCGCCTGCCGTTCAAACAGCAGACAGTCAACGAATTAAGGACGTTACTGGCCTATGGCGATATGGACCTCGATCGCGTCAGTTGGGCTGTGCTCGGTATAGACCCCACGGCGGATGTTGAAGAACCACCTAACTGGGGCAGCTTTCCAAGCCTGCGGGCATTCTGGTCAGCCGTCCTGCATGCTTTTGAAAGTGACCCCGAGGTGCAGGCGGGAAGAGAGATTGACCGCGACGTGTAGGAGCCGGGCATTCACCAACATGGAATACAGAAATGTCTGCTTTCATATGTAGGCACTCCAGAAGCAGACCTCCCGCATCCCTCATAAAGCCGCCTATTCCACCCGGATATTGCATGGCGGATGATGCTGGTGAGCAGGTTGAGGCGCTGGACGACGATTACTTTCTTAAAGCAGGCTTCGATCAACCGACGGATCGGAATGCGGGCAATGACAGAGGTGTGTGGTGGGGTCGATATTCGTCTTTTGGGATTCGCTCATGAGAATGCCTGATATCACTGAGCTATTCCTGAGTGACGGAAACCCGTCTGGTTCAGGAGTGGCGCAAAGTCCAACAAACTGGAAATCAGGAAAGTACCTGTAATCAGCTAACGTCCGCAGGTAACTGCGGCAAAAGTAGCTGGCGTCCCGTACGGGATTCGAACCCGTGTTGCCGCCGTGAAAGGGCGGTGTCCTAGGCCTCTAGACGAACGGGACTAAAGGCGTGAGCGGTAAGTATCCCGACAGCCGGGGTGGGTCAACCCCTCAATGAAAAAATATTGGATTATTGGGCGATCGCCACATCGCGTATGAAAAAAGTGGCGGATGTCCGCCCGTTCCAGCTTTCCGCACGCAGCCAGCCCGCCAGATGCAGCGGCGGGGCGTCGCGGTCCTCCAGCACGGGGGCAAGCGGGCTTTCACTGGCGCGGAACACCAGCGCCTTGAGCCGGGGGCCACGGCCCTCGCCCTGCACTGTCAGGCGCAGGGTGTTGCCCTCACGGCCAATACGCTCGGCATAGGCCACGCGCACGCGGGGCAGGGCGATCAGCGGTTCGTCATTCCCGGCGCCAAACGGAGCCAGACGGTCCATGTTGGTCGCAAGTTCCACATCGGCGGCAGCCACGTTCACAACCGCGTCTATGGTCAGGTCCACGGCATCGGGCAGGTCGGCGGCGGTTGCCAGATGGTGGTCAAGAAACGCATGCAGGGCCGGAATGCCATCGGCCGACAACCCGAAACCCGCCGCCATGGCATGGCCCCCACCGGAGGTAAGCAGGCCCGCCTGCCGTGCCGCGATGATCGCCCCGCCCAGATCCTGCCCCGGCACGGAACGGGCGGACCCTTTTACGCTGCCGTCCTCCAGCTCCGCGCCGACCAGAACGGGACGATTGAATTTTTCCTTGATGCGCCCGGCCACAATACCCACCACGCCGGGGTGCCAGTCGCGCCCGCTCAGCACCAGCACGGCATGGCCCTGCGCGCGCTGCTGCGCCGCCAGTTCCATGGCGCGGTCCAGAATCCCGGCCTCGACACTCTGGCGGTTGTGGTTGACGGTGTTCAGGCGCTCGGCCAGCGTTCGGGCCTCGGCCGCGTCGTCACAGAGCAATAAACGCAGCCCCAGTCCCGAATCCGCGATACGCCCCCCGGCATTGATGCGTGGCCCCACCGCGAAACCGCAGGTGAAGGCGGAAAGCGGATCCCGCGCCCCCGCTGCTTCCAGCAGGGCCGAAAGGCCGGTGCGCTGCCTGCGCGCCATGATCTTCAGCCCCTGGGCGACAAAGGCGCGATTCAGGCCGCCCAGCGGCATCACGTCGCATACGGTGGCAAGGGCAACCAGATCGAGGCCGTCCATAAGCTGCGGCTCGGGGCGGGACCCGTTGAACCACCCATCCCGCCGCAGGATGCGGGCCGTGGCCACGACCGTAAGAAAAGTGACCGCCGCCGCGCAGATATGGCGCAGGCCGGAAGAGCAGTCCGGCCGGTTGGGGTTGACCGTGGCCAGGACCTTCGGCAGCGCGCCCTGAACCTGATGATGGTCGAGAATAATGACATCGCCCCGCTGGCTGACGGATTCCAGCACCTCCACCGCCGCCGTGCCGCAGTCCAGGCAGACGATCAGGCTGGCCCCCCGGTCCATCATGGCCGTGATGGCGGGCGTGTTGGGGCCGTAGCCCTCCGTCATGCGGTCGGGGATGTGGGTCAGGACCGTGCAGCCCATACGACGCAGGAAATCGGTCATGAGGGCGGTGGAACACGCGCCGTCCACGTCGTAATCCCCGAACAGCCCCACCGTTTCGCCATTGCGGATGGCGGTGGCCAGACGGGCCGCCGCCATGTCCATGTCCGCGCAGGTGGATGGATCGGGCATCAGCGCCCGCAGGGTCGGGGTCAGGTAGGTGGCCACGTCTTCCGGGGCGACACCGCGCAGGGCCAGCATGCGCCCCACGATCTCGGGCAGGCCGGTCTGCTGGGCAATGGCCATGCCCATCCGGTCGGTATGGCTGGCCTGCCCGCCCTCGCGCCAGTTCCACCGGCGGCCCGTCACGCTGCGGGTCACCCCCAGTACGGCGGGTTCCGCCGCCTCATGCGCGGTGCGGGCGGCTGGATGGGGCGAAAGCAGGTCGGCGGCGGGCATGGGCGGGCTTTCTGTAATGGCCGGGCTTCAGCCCGCGTCGATACGGATCAGGACGGGTTCATCCAGCACGGCGGACAGTTCGGCAATATGATGCAGGGCATGCTGCATCGCCGCTTCCGATGTCCTGTGCGTCAGGAGCACCAGGGGTACGGCGCGGGCGCCGTCGGGGCGGACTTCATGGGCATCGGCATGCTGGAGCATGCTGCGCAGGGATACGCCATTGTCACGCAGCACGGCGGTGATGTCCGCGATCACGCCGGGGCGGTCCTCCACGTTCAGGCGCAGGTAATATTCGCCCGTGAACGACTTGCTGGGCAGGGCCACGGCCTGTGTCAGGCTGTCCGCGTCGCAGCCCCATACGGGAATGGCCGTGCCACGGGCAATGTCGATCAGGTCGGCGCAGACGGCGGTGGCTGTTGGCCCTTCGCCCGCGCCGCGCCCTTCGAGCATCAGGCGACCGACAAAGGCCCCTTCCGCCACTACGGCGTTGAAGACGCCGTTCACCTGCGCGATGGGCGCATCCTGCGGCACGAGGCAGGGATGGACCCGCGCCTCGATCCCGTTTTCATGCTGGCGGGCAATGCCCAGCAGCTTGATGCGGTAGCCCATCTTGCGGGCGAACTGCAGGTCCAGCGCGCCGATGCGGCGGATCCCCTCGATATAGACGGAGGCGAACACCACCGGCCGCCCGAAGGCCAGCCCCGCCAGAATCGCCAGCTTGTGGGCGGTGTCGATTCCATCCACATCGGTGGAGGGGTCGGCCTCGGCATAGCCCAGCTTCTGCGCATCGGCCAGGATTTCGGCAAAATCCCGCCCGGTTTCGTGCATGACGCTCAGGATATAGTTGCACGTGCCGTTCAGGATGCCGCCGATCTTGAGGATACGGTCCGCCGCCAGTCCTTCGCGCACGGTCTTGATGGCGGGGATGCCGCCGGCGACCGCCGCCTCGAACATGAGCGGCACGCCCGCTTCCTGCGCGGTGCAGGCCAGCGCCGCGCCATGAATGGCGATCAGCGCCTTGTTGGCGGTGACGACGGGCTTGCGGTTTTCCAGCGCGCGGCTGACGGTCAGGCGCGCCGGGCCTTCCGCCCCGCCGATCAGTTCGGCCACGACATCCACATCCGGGTGGGCGGCCAGTTCCTCGGGCGTGTCGCACCATGCCACGCCGGACAGGTCGATCCCCCGGTCACGCGTGCGGTCGCGGGCGCTGACGGCGGTCACCACCAGTTCGCGGCCCGCACGGGCGCGGATCAGCGCCGCGTTTTCGCGCAGCAGCCTGAAAACGCCCGCGCCAACCGTGCCCAGCCCGGCAATGCCGATGCGCAGGGGCTTGGGTTCGGGGGTGGAGTGGGAAGTAGGAGTCATTTCTTTTCCGTCAACCGATGGGGCCGTCATGAATGGGCGGAGTGGGTATCATGCAGGGGGGCGGCCTGCTGCGAGGTCGGGCTGATGCCGCCATGTTCCGTCATGAAATGGCGGATGGAACGGCAGGCCTGGCGCAGGCGCTGCGTGTTTTCCACCAGGCCGATGCGCACGAACCCTTCCCCATGTTCCCCAAAGCCCAGGCCCGGCGCCACGGCAACGCCAGCCTCCTTCAGCAGCAGCTTGGAAAAATCGACGCTGCCCAGATGGCGGAAGCGTTCGGGGATCGGCGCCCACGCGAACATCGACCCCTCGGGCGAGGGGACGTCCCACCCCGCCGCGTGCAGGCCCTGGATCAGCACGTCGCGGCGCTTGCGGTAGATGTCGCGAATTTCGGCCACGCAGTCCTGCGGGCCGCTCAGGGCGGCGACGGCGGCGACCTGGATGGGGGTGAACGCGCCATAATCCAGATAGGACTTGATGCGTGTCAGCGCCGAGATCAGGCGCGGGTTGCCCGCCGCGAAGCCCATGCGCCAGCCCGCCATGGAATACGTCTTGGAAAGGGACGTGAACTCCACCGCGATGTCCTTCGCCCCCGGCACCTCCAGAATGGAGGGGGGCACCTTGTCGCCAAAATAGATCTCGGCATAGGCAAGGTCGGACATGATCCAGATTTCGTGCTTGCGGGCGAAGGCCACCAGTTTGCGGTAGAAATCGAGATCGGCCAGGTAGGCGGTGGGATTGGACGGGAAGTTGACGATCAGCGCCGTGGGCTTCGGCACGGAATGGCGTACCGCGCGGTCCAGGGCCTCCAGCATCTCGTCATCCGGCGTGGCGGGAATCGAGCGCACGGACGCCCCGGCGATGATGAAGCCGAACTGATGGATCGGGTAGGACGGGTTGGGTACCAAAATGGTGTCGCCCGGGCTGGTCACGGCGGAGGCGAGGTTGGCCAGCCCTTCCTTTGAGCCAAGGGTCGCGATCACTTCCGTTTCCGGATCCAGCTTCACGTTGAAGCGGCGTTCGTAATACCCCGCCAGCGCCCGGCGCAGGCCGGGAATGCCACGGCTGACGGAATAGCGGTGCGCGCGCGGGTCGGACACGGTCTCCACCAGCTTCTGCACGATGTGCGGCGGGGTGGGGGTGTCGGGATTGCCCATGCCCAGATCGATAATATCCTCCCCCCGCGCTCGGGCCTGGGCCTTGGCCTTGTTGACTTCGGCGAAGACATAGGGCGGCAGCCGGCGGATACGATGGAATTCTTCGGTCATGGGACGCTCTGTTGAGGGCGCGAAGCTGTGCGCCGGGTTGAAAAATCAGGTCGTGACAGCCCGCGCGCGGCGTGACTGCCACGACACTCTAGCGCACGATGGCAAGTCTTGCACCATTGCCAAAGGCATGGGCGCGTACCGCAATGCGCGTGGCGGGCACCCCGCGCGCCATAAGCAGGCGGGTCAGGGTGCGCGTGCGCAGCAGGGCCAGGTTCAGCGCCGTGGCCTGACCTTCCGCCGTGGCGGTCGCGGCGTTGCCATATCCGTTCACGATCACGAAGCGGTTGCCGCGCCCGTTCACGATGGAATTGACCACATCCTCCTCCCCCGGTTCGATCTGGTCCGACCCGGACAGGAAGCGTATCTCATCGCCATCGTCGGGCGTGGCGAGGTTATAGGATGGCAGGTCCATGCCATCGCGCTGCGCGTTGTCCGGCAGGCTGATCCCGGCGATGGCGGGCAGGGCGGGCGGTGCGTCGGCCATCTGCGGCAGGTTGGCGGGTATGGCCTCGGGCTGGTCGGGCACGGTGGTGGTGATCTCGGGCATGACCAGTTGCCCCCTGCTGTCCCGTACGGGGGCGGCCTGATGGGTCATGCCCGGCGGGTTGCGGGTGCCGCTGCCGGTGGTGGGCGGCGCGGCGGCACCATCCCCCGAAGGCGCGCCATCCGCCGCCCGGAGCGATGCGGACTGCGCGCCGCCGCCCTTAAGCCTGGGTACGGGCGGGATATCCGCGATCGAGGGCATGGTCCCCATGATCGCGTCCTGGCGCTGGCCGAGTTCGTGCTGGGCCTCGAGGTCGGTGGTAATATCCTCACGCAGGTCGGGCGAGGGGAGTTCGGGCGCCTTGTGCGGGCCAAGCCCGATTTTGGGATAGGGCTGGTGCGCGCCGGGCGGCGGTGGCCGCTGCTGGCCGATCACGCCGCCCTGATACGCGTGGTACCAGTCGGTTACGGTATCAACCGTGTCCTGATGGTGCGCGCAACCGGTCGCGCCCGTCACGATCACGGCCAGCAGCACGCCCCGGATGGCGGGGGCGAATCCGGGGGGTGGAAAAAAAAATCTTTCCGGACTTGGTGATGGCGCCGGTTTTTCCAATCTCTAGCTCCCGTGGCCCTTTGCGGCCCTGAATACGACATGGCCGGGGCAAACTAACCCGCAATGCCGATCTTAGCGAGGGGGGGCTGGCGCCCGCCGCCGGGGTTGCCGCGCCCGGATTGTCAGGTCGGGACTTGGCACCGGACGCAAGGCGGCGCAGGATAAGGGCATGACTAGGCCAGTCCCGGAGAAAAGGGAGAACCCGATGAACGGCATGCAGCCGAAACACCGTGTCCGCATGGATGACGAAGATCCGAGAGATCCCGATATCCCCGAACCCCAGGGCCCGGAAACCGAGGAACCGGATCGCAACCGTACCCTCTCCTCCCCCATAGGGGAGCTGGAAAGCCGCCTGTTCGACCAGCGCAAGGTGCTGGTGTTCGGCCCGATCAACGACAAGATCGCCCGTGACGTGACCGGCCGCCTGCTCGCGCTGGCCGGTACGTCGGACAAGCCGATCGATGTGTACGTGAACTCACCCGGCGGCCATGTCGAAAGTGGTGACACGATCCACGACATGATCCGCTTTGTCGATTCGATCGCCCCGGTCAACATGATCGGAACCGGGTGGGTCGCCTCCGCTGGCGCGCTTATTTTCGCGGCGGGCCACAAGGACCGGCGCTTCTGCCTGCCCAACACCCGCTTCCTGCTGCACCAGCCCATGGGCGGCGTGCGCGGTCCCGCCACCGATATCGATATCGAGGCGCGGGAAATCATCAAGATGCGCGAGCGTCTCAACCGGCTGTTCGCCGATGTGACGGGCCAGCCTTACGACAAGGTGCGCAAGGATACGGACCGCAACTACTGGATGTCCGCCGCCGAGGGCATCGAATACGGGCTGGTGACGCGCGTAATCGACAAAATCTCGGATCTTCATTGATCCAGGGCAAAGCGCAGGTTTCGGCACGTTCATAATATCTGGCGTTCCGTTTGGGGGAGCCGCCTCTGGCGGCTCCCTTAAATTCCAGATAACAGTTCTGCACTTCTTGTTGATTATGATAAGTGGACCGGCAATGGGATGTCAGGCTGTTTCGATAAATGCCCCATCGGCCGGCGTACCACGTGACACCGTTCCGAGCAGCGAGCCGATATGACGAAATCACTTTCTGAAATCTATACCAGCCTGCCTGAAGCCCAGGACCCGGGTGCCGCCACGCCGGATGCGGTGGCGCAGGCCGATTTTAACGCCCGCCACTGGTCCAGCCCCGTGCCCGGCCCGCTCAAGCCCGGATCGGCGGAGCATAAAAAGGCGGTTGCGGACATGTTCCGCGACACCTTCAACCCCTACAAGCCCTCGGTCATCGAATGGCCGAAGCTGGATCCCGATACGCTCCGGCGCGTCACCTCCCTGCCGGTGTGGGACATCGCGGTGCAGACGGAAGGCAAGGCCCGGCTGCGCATGGCCGCCTATGCCCGCCTGGTCGAAGACCCCGACATGAAGGACGCCCTCTCACGCAATGCATGGGAGGAGAACCGCCATAAGGAGGTTCTGGCCAACATGGTCGCAGCCTACGGCATCCCGCTGGCGTCCGAACCACCGTACATCGAACCGCGCGATGTGGAATGGGCCTACATGGTCACCGGCTTTTCGGAATGCGTGGACAGCTTCTTCGCCTTCGGCCTGTTCGCCATCGCCCGGAAATCCGCTTTCTTCCCGCCCGCGCTGATCGAGACGTTCGAGCCGGTCATGCAGGAAGAATGCCGTCACATCCTGCTGTTCGCCAACTGGCTGGCCTGGTACCGCGCGACCCTGCCGCTGTGGCGTCGCCCGTGGTTCGAGATGCGGGTGCTGGGCGTATGGATGTTCCTGCTTTATGAGCGCATCGGCATGGTCACGACCTTCGATGCGGACGGGAACAAGCACCAGCAGGACAACAACTTCACCGTGAATGGCACCAAGGACGTCGCCAATGTCGATGTTCCCCTGCGTGACATGCTCGACATGTGCCTGATCGAGAACGAGCGCCGTTTCGCCGGGTACGACGCGCGCCTGCTGCGGCCCAAGCTTGCGCCCAACCTCGCGCGTTTCCTGCGCTTCTTCCTCAAGCGCACGCCCAACTCCGCCATGCTGGAAAGCCAGCCCGGCGCGGCCTGACCATCGTCCCCCTCATCCCCCCTGTGGTGGGGGATGAGGGGCATCGTTCCTAGCCCAGCGTGGGCGAGACGGGACCGGCCCCGAAATCGAGCTGGCCCAGATAGGCGACGCGGGTGGCGGGGATGATATCGCCAATCCGCCCGCCCTCGATGCGGGCGTAGCCGTAAACCTTGCTCTCTTCCTCGTCCGACCCGATGGCGAGCCCGGCGAACTGGTTGCCCGCGTCGTCCTTGAGCTGCCAGATGTCGCCCCGCACGACCGCGTCATATTTATAGCGAAAGCCCGGCACGATCTTGACCAGCAACGGCGGCATGACTTCCGTCACGTCAATGGCGGTGCGCACGAATTCCGTGCAGTCCTGATCCGGGGCGAAATAGCCGCGCATGCTCGATGTCATCAGGATCAGGCCGGGCCGGATCCCCTCGTTCGATACGAGGCGGCTGCGGATGACGAGTTTCTGGTCATCGCGCGAAATTTCCGAGGCCAGCATCACGGTCCCGACTTTTGCTGCCAGCAGGTCGGGCACCACGATCATCTGCGTCAGCGGAAGGGTGGCGAGCGTGGTCATCTCTCATTCTCCATCAAGACATCTACCGGGGCGGACTGGGCAGACTGTGCGCTCCGTTCGGTGTCATGACAACCGCATGCCGGGCATGATGTTCCATGGGGCCATGGCACCTGCGCGCCTGCCGCGTGGCAGGTCGGGCCGCATGGACCGGGGTGCTGCATGCGCAATGGCCCACGCCGCGCGGGCATGGGTGAGAAACCGGATGGTCAGATAGGGCGGTTTTTGCAACAATATGGCTGGTTCCGGATGTCGCGCGTTCTTCCCGGCCCTGGCGATCTGGTTTCGTGGAGTATAGGTGATCGGAATGAGCGTAATTTCTCCCATCGCGTCCCCCGCACCGACCCATTACAGCTGGGAGACCCGCTGGCTGCACTGGATCACGGCTGCGCTGGTGGTCGAGCAGTTTGTCGTGGGCCAGATCGGCTGGCATTTCATGGCGCGCACCGCGGCACTCCGGCCTTTCATGGTGGTGACGCATACATCGCTGGGGGTCTTGCTGGCCGCCGTGTTCATTACGCGCGTGGCCTGGGGGGTGACGGGGGGACGGGCGATCCGTTTCCCCGCCGTGACGGTTCAGGACCGGGCCGCGCGTGGCGTCCATCACCTGCTTTATGTGCTGCTGGCGGCCGAGATCGCGCTTGGCTACATGGCACGCTGGTCCAGCGGGCACCCCGTGATCGCCTTTGGCGTGCCCATCAATTCCCCGTTTCCTGCCATGACGCATGAAACACACCACTTTTTTTCGTGGCTCCATCACTGGGGTGCGTGGATGCTGTTCTGGGTGGCGCTGTTTCATGCCTGCGCCGGGTTTTACCATCTTCTGTTCTGTCGTGATCAGGTTTTTCAGCGCATGTTACCGTAAGGGTGGACGATATACCTATTGAGTATTGTAACCGGAAACCGCGAATGGACCGGCGAGGGACGGTGTGTTATAAAGTATAGAGTAGGAATACAAACCTATAATAGGTAATTTATCCCGTCCTGTCAGTCATATAGGCAGGGTCATTTGCATATTCACATAATTGGGATTGAGCGCGGGGATATATAGAAAACATACATGTATGTTTTCTGTTGCATCTCATTTAGGTGTTTATTATTGTTGGTTTAATATCAGCCAACGCAAATAATCCGCTGATCAACTTATTGGAACGCCCCTGCTGTGCGCGGTTGATGCCAGATGTTTTTTCCGCATTCCTGCATGTGGAGCCAGTTATATACCTGTGTTCTGTCAGTAATCGGATGGTATTGATCGTTCAAAATGGAATCTATGAGCAATCCTGTCTATGAACTGAAGGTCTACAGCCCCTTCCTTTTGATCGGTGCATTTATTGTCTGTATAACGGGCGCGTGGGTGACCATGCGGCTGGTTGCCCGTATATCCGAAACGCATGGCGGCCAGCGTGTCGGGTGGTACCTGATGGCGGCCGTGGCCGGCTCCACCTTTGTCTGGTGCACACATTTCGCCAGCATGCTGGCCTATCATTCCAGCGCGGCGGGGCATCTCGCCCCGATCAGGACCGCGCTATCGCTGCTGGTTATTTTTGTGGCCATACCCTGCGCGGTGGCGGCGGCCATCAGGCTGTGCGGACGTGGCGGCTGCCTGATCGGGGGGGCGATCCTGGGGCTGGGCATCGCGGGCATGCATTACACCGGCATGGAGGCCTACCGGCTGGATGCGCCGGTGGCGTGGAACATGCCGCTCGTGGCGCTGTCCATCCTGATCGGGGTCGGGCTGTCCGCCGTGGCGCTGAAGCTGGCGCTGCAACCCGGCACCCTGCGGCGCGAGATTGAAATGACGCTGGCGATGTCCGGCGCGGTGGCGGGGCTGCATTTTACCGGCATGGCGGCCATGCATGTCGTCATGCGGCCCTCCATGGCCATGATGCACGACAACCAGCAGTTCCAGATGATCGGCTTCGCGGTGCTGGGCGGTTCGCTGCTGACCATCATTACCGGCATCGCCAGCTATATCATTGATGGCAGCCTGCGCCGGGAATCATATGGTGAACTGCATCGCATGGCGATGTCGGACGCGCTGACCGGACTGCCCAACCGCATAAGCTTCAACGAGCGGCTGGCCGAGGAAGTGTCCCGGACCGACCAGAACGACAGGCCCTTCGCCATCATCGGCATCGATCTCAACAAGTTCAAGGAGATCAACGATACCCGTGGCCATGCCGCGGGCGATACCGTTCTGGTCACCCTGGCGGAACGGTTCCGCGCGCTGCTGGGGGAGGGGGAGTTCGTCGCCCGTCTGGGGGGGATGAATTCGTCGCCCTCCACCGCATGGTGGATGACAGCGAACTGCATGGTTTTGTCGCGCGTATCCAGCAGGCATTGAACCAGCCCATCCCGATTGCCGACTATATGGTCACGAGCGGGGGCAGCATCGGCGTGGCGGTTTACCCCATTGATGCGACAGACAGCGAAACCCTGATCTCGCGTGCCGACATGGCGATGTACCGCGCCAAGAACGACCTGCACCAGACCGTATGGTTTTACGAAAGCTCGCTCGACCAGAACATACGTGAACGCCGCGCGTTGGGCGACGATCTGAAACAGGCCATGGCGACGCGCCAGCTTTCCCTGCACTATCAGGTCCAGACCGTGGTCGCGACCGGCGAGGTCTCGGGTTACGAGGCGCTTCTGCGGTGGGACCATCCCACCCGTGGCCATGTTCCCCCACTGGAAATCCTTGACCTGGCCGATGAGAACGGCCTGATCATCCAGCTTGGCGAATGGGTGCTGGAGCAGGCCTGCCGGACGGCCGCCGGGTGGGAAGGCAATATCTGCGTCGCGGTCAACATGTCGGCCTCGCAGTTTCTCGAACCCGGCTTTGCCGGGACCGTGAAGGCGGTTCTTGCGCGCACGGGGCTGCCGGCCAGCCGCCTTGTCATCGAGATCACGGAGGAAACCGTGCAGCGCGACCGGGTGCGCGCGCTGGGCATGGCGCAGAAGGTGCATGCCCTTGGCGTCCGTTTCGCGCTGGACCAGTTTGGCGGGAAGGGGTCCGTCCTCTCCGCATTGTGTGATTTCCCGTTTGACAAGATCAAGCTTGACCGTCTGGTCATGCAGCAGGTCGCGACCGACCCGAAAGTGGCGGAACTGGTCCGTGCCGTGACAATCGCCGGTCATGTCCTGCATATGTCGGTTCTGGTTCAGGGAATCGAAACGGGCGACCAGTTGGCCCTGGCCTATTCCGAAGGGTGCGATGAAGGGCAGGGTTACCTGATCGGCCCCCCCGGCAATGGCATCGTGGCCCTGGCGGCCCGTCCCGTGGGTGCGGCGGACTCCCCGCGCGGCCTTGCCGGGCAGAAAAGCCGCCGATTTTATTCTTCCGCCTATTTTGTTCCGCGATTTGAGAGCTCTGGAATCCTATGAAGCAGTATGAGGACGCGACCACGCCGCCCGAAACACCCAGGAGGAAGGACAGAAAGCGCGCAGGCCGGGAACTGGGGATGACGGCGGATGTCAGCCTTGAACTGCTTGAGCAGGCCACTGATGGCGTTGTGATCATCAATGAGCGTAACGAGGTGGTTTTCTTCAATCCGGCGGCGGAAAAGCTGTGGGGCTATACCGAAAGCGAAGTGCTGGGCGAGAATGTCAACCGCCTTGTGCCCTCGGTCTATCGCCATGAGCATGACAGCTATATCGACAGGAACCGCGAGACCGGCAAGGACCGGATTGTCGGCACATCGCGCGAGGTGACCTTCGAGAACAAGGCCGGAGACCACATTTCGGGCGAAATGTCGATCTCGACCGCCGTGCTGGGGCCGGATAAGAAACGCTACTACATGGCCATCATGAAGGGCGTGACCGAGGAAAGCCACCGCCGCAAGCTGCACGACCTGCAGAATACGGTGTTCGAAGCCATTTCGAACGACATGGTGATCCCGGATGTGGCCGATCTGGTCTGCCGTGAGGTGGAAAGCTTCGTACCGAACACGGTGGCGGTCATCATCCTGCTGGGTGATAACAACCGCCTGCGCATCCTGTCGGGTCCGGGCCTGCCGCGCCATTACGCCACGGCCCTTGAGAATGTGGTGCTGAGCGAGGATGATCTTGCCACCATCGCCCGCGATCCGCTGGCGGTGGGGCGCATCGTGTGGGACAGCTACAGTTCGCTTGGCATTTCGCTGGGTCTGCATAACTGCTGGGCTTCGGCCATCAAGTCACGCAATGGCCGGATATCGGGCATTTTCGCCCTCTATTCACGCAATCAGTACCAACTGAGCGACTGGCCACAGAAGATCGTGACCGGCTCCGTCTCGTTCTGCGGCGTGGTGATCGAGAATTATGAGGCGCAACAGCATATCTCGCAGCTCGCGAATTATGATTCGCTGACCGGGTTCCTCAACCGTTCCGCCGTTCACAAGGTCATCAGGTCGATGATCGACCTGCCGGGGGATAATAATTTCGCGATCTTCATGGTCGATATCGACCGCTTCCGCGATATTAACGACACATTGGGCCACATGAACGGCGATGCCTTTCTCAAGGCCATTGCCCAGCGGCTCAAGACCCTGTCGCGCTCCAATTATATCCTCAGCCGCTCGGGGGCGGACGAATTCGTCATCGTGCTGCCCGACACCAATGAGGCGCGCGCCGTGATCTTCGCGGACCGTCTGATCAAGGGCATGCAGGAGCCGGTCGAGATCGCGGGGAACCTGCTGGTTGTATCGCTGGGCATCGGGATCAGCATCTTCCCTGAAAACGGTCCTGATGGTCAGTCCCTGCTCAGTCATGCCGAAAGCGCCATGCGCCGGTGCAAGAAGGCGGGGCGCGGGGGGTACTGCGTCTCCAGCACGGCGGATAACCGTGCGGCGGAAGACCGGCTCCTGCTGGGGTCGGCCCTGCGTGATTCGCTGGCGCGGGGGCTTTTGAACCTGCATTACCAGCCGCAGGTCGATATCCGGACCAATAAGCTGTACGGGGCGGAGGCCCTGTCGCGGTGGAACCATCCCACGCTGGGCAACATCTATCCCTCCCGCTTCATTGCCGTGGCGGAGGATACCGGGCAGATCGAGACCATCGGCGCGTGGTCGCTGGAGGAAGCGGTCAGCCAGATCGTCCGGTGGGACGGGGAAGGGCTGTATGTTCCCGCCGTGTCGGTCAACCTGTCGGCGGTCCATTTCTGCAACCGGGATCTGCCGGTCCTGATCGAGCGTATCCTGCGCGAGCACGGCGTCGAGCCCAGGCGCCTGACCGTTGAAATAACGGAAAGCGTCATGATGGGCGAGAACGAGGAAACGATGAAAGGACTGGCCGCGATCCGCAGTCTGGGCGTTGGCCTGTCGATGGATGATTTCGGTACGGGCTATTCATCACTGTCGCGCCTGACGCGCCTGCCGCTGACCGAAATCAAGATTGACCGCAGCTTCATCATGAATCTGGAACAGGATGCCAATGCTCAGGCGGTGACCACCGCCGTCATCGGCATTGGCAACCGGCTGAACATGACGGTCGTGACCGAGGGGGTCGAGACGGAGGAGCAGCTCAAGCTGCTTCAGGGCCTGAACTGCGACGTGGCGCAGGGTTATCTGTTCGCCCGGCCAATGACACCCCAGGACATGCTGGCCTGGTCGCGCCAGCCACACCCCTGGCGTCCCGACCCGCTGCCTACGTCCCAACCCTAAGACATTTCTTCAGCATAATCCATTGATAGGTAACGGAAGTTTTTGGGTGCCGCCTTTTTTCAAAAAGGTGGCATTCCTCAAAGCTTTCTGAAACAGGATGTTTCACGGGCCTCAGCGGTTTGCATGGCAGGGGGCGCATGCCCTACATCGGGGGAAAGATGTGTGGGGCGTCGCTCTGGCCCGGCACGACATTTCCTGCTCCTGCTCCCGTCAGGTGATGGTGGGCGGGTGTATGGCCACAGGATGATCCCATGACCTTACCCGTTTTTGATCTTTGTCTGAAAAATGGCAGTGTTGTCCTGCCCGACGCCACGGTCGTAACCGATGTGTATGTGTGCGACGGCCGTATCGCCCGTATTGGCGGGCAGGGCGATGCCGGCAGGGTCATTGACTGTACTGGTCTGACCATCCTGCCCGGCGTGATCGATACGCAGGTCCATTTCCGTGAGCCGGGCCTGACCGGGGCGGAGGATCTGGCCACCGGCAGCATGGCCGCCGTGATGGGCGGGGTGACCGCCGTGTTCGAGATGCCCAATACCCGCCCCGCCACCGACTGCCCGGAAGCCGTGCTGGACAAGCTGGAGCGCGCGCGCGGGCGGATGTGGTGCGACCATGCCTTCTATGTCGGCGCGACAACGGACAATGCCGATCGGTGCGGTGAGCTGGAAATGCTGCCGGGTACGGCGGGGATCAAGATCTTCATGGGGTCATCCACCGGCAACCTGCTGGTATCGGACGATTCGATGCTGGAGCGCGTGCTGCGCTCGGGCCGCCGCCGTGTCGCCATCCATGCCGAGGATGAGACCCGGCTGCAGGAACGCCTTTCCGAACGGCGGGCGGATGATCCATCCAGCCATCCCGTATGGCGCGATGACGAGACGGCCCTGCGTGCCACGCAGCGCATCGTGCATCTGGCGCGGCGTACGGGGCGGCGCATTCATGTACTGCATGTCACCACCCCGGTGGAGATGGAATTCCTGGCGGCGCATAAGGATATCGCCAGTTGCGAGGTCACGCCCCAGCACCTGACGCTGGCGGGGGAAGAAGCCTATGCAGGGCTTGGCACGCTGGCGCAGATGAACCCGCCGATTCGCGGCCGTAAATGGCGGGACGGGCTCTGGTACTGGATGGGGCAGGGGGTGCCCGACATCATCGGGTCCGACCATGCGCCCCATACGCTGGAAGCCAAGCAGCGCGCCTATCCCGCCTCGCCGTCCGGCATGCCGGGCGTGCAGACGCTCCTGCCGCTGATGCTCGACCATGTGGCCCATGGGCGGCTGTCGCTGCGCCGGGTGGTGGACATGACATCCGCCGGGCCGCAGCGCCTGTTCGGGCTGGTGGGCAAGGGACGTATTGCCGTGGGGTATGATGCCGATTTCTCGGTGGTGGATCTGGCTGCCCGCTGGACGGTCCAGCAGGAATGGCTGGCGTCCAAGTGCGGCTGGTCGCCTTTTGTGGGGCGCGAACTGACGGGTCGCCCCATCGGCACGATTATCCGTGGCAATGTCGCCATGTGGGAAAACGAACTTGCCCCCACGGCACAGGGCGCGCCCCTGCGTTTTGAGGCAACAGATCGCCCGCAGGGTACCTGAGCTTCCCAAAACCAATAAAAGTCCTTGGGCGTCGCCTTTTTCCAAAAAGGCGGCGTTCCCTGAAGCTTTTTGAAAAAAGCTTCACCAAAAACTTCTTTACGGTTCGCAGAACGGTCCGTTCCGATATAGGAAGCGAACTTCTGTCTAGGCTTGTTTTTTCAAGGAAATTAATGGTGCCCAAGGGCGGGATCGAACCACCGACACTGCGATTTTCAGTCGCATGCTCTACCAACTGAGCTACTTGGGCACCGGGCCGTTACCCGGCAGGTCACGACAGTCTGGCCGCCGTGACGATGGACAAGCGTTTAACCCACCTCATCGTCGGGATCAACCCGTCTTGTGTATTTTTCATCCGTGTCAGGGGAAATCTCTGCCGAGGGTACGCGGTACTGCCCGGAGAACCAGCGGCCCAGATCAACATCGGCGCAGCGTCGCGAACAGAACGGCCGGTAGCGCGCCTGCGCGGGCTGGCCGCAGATGGGGCAGGGCGGAAGGGCGGATGGTTCAGTCATGGTCAAATCTCCAGCCATTGGCGGGCAGGGTCTGATCCGTAACAGGCTGGAGCATGCGGCCGGTCAGGCGCGTGAAATCCTCCATCCAGGCGGGATGGTCCTGCAAGAGCTGCATGATACCATAACCACACCCCAGCCTGACAGGCTGGCCGCTGGACGGCATGCCACGGTCGGCCTGCATCCGCACCCGCAGGGCGCGCAGCAGCCGGCCCTCGCGGGCGTGCAGGAGTTCATGCAGCGGCGGATGCACGCGCGGCCGCACGATTTCGGCCAGGCCCAGCGCCGTAAACCCCAGGAAGCGTGGCCGCAGCGGATCATGCGCCAATGCGGCCCCGAACGTCTCTCCCAGCGCCTTGCGCTTGCGGATGGCCAGACCGGCGACATCCACGATAATCGCGCCGGACAGGTTGCGCAGCCGCAACTGGTGCAGGAGATCCGGCAGGGCGTCGCGGTTGGCGGCGAACTGGGCGGTCTGTTTGGGGCGCCTGTCCGCGCTGGTGGCCCCGCCATCCATGTCGATCGCCACCAGCGCCGGGGTGGGGGTGATGCTGGCCGACATGCCGCCGGGCAACGCCACGACGGGGTCTTCCAGCGCATCGGCCTGTGCGCGTAATTCACTGTCAAACGCGGAAGTGGCGCGTGTGATCCGGGGGTGCAGGGTAGCCGGTATCAGGGTGGCGACATGCGCGTCGTCAATCACGATGGGCGCATCGGGGTACTGGTGGGCAAGCCGTTCCAGCGGTGTCAGCCCGCGCCGCAGCAGCTTCGGTTCGGCCCCGCCCGGCAGGTTGGATGGCAGGTTGCGCGCACCCAGTCGCACGCCCTTGCCACCCTGCGCGCTGCGGGTGACGGTGACAAGAACGGCCTGCCCCTGTGTCAGGGGACCAAGCCCCTCGGAATCGGGCAGGAAACCCGCCTGTTCCTGCCCGGGCAGGGTGATGAAGGTGCCGCCAAGGGCGGGTACATGGGCGCTGACGGGCGCGCGGTAGATATCGCCCACCCCATCGGCCATGTCGGGCCGCCACAGGGCGAAGTCCAGCATCCGGCCATTGCCGGTCACGGCAATGCGGATCTCCCCCGGCCCGCTGCTGGCGCAGATGCGCGTGTTCAACGGAGCCAGTTCCCCTTCTGCCCACGCAGCATCTGGGCTGTCTCGAACAGGGGCAGGCCCACGATACCCGTGTAACTGCCCGACAGAAACCGTACGAAGGCCGCCGCATGCCCCTGTATGGCATAGCCGCCCGCCTTGTCGTGCCAGTCCCCGGCCGTGACCAGCGCCTCGATCTGCGCGGGTGTCAGGCGCGAGAACGTGACCGTGCTGGTGACCAGACGGTTGCCCGCACGCCCGTCCCGCCACGCAGCGGTCGGACGGATGGAGACAGCCGTATGGACGCTGTGCCGGCGGCCGGACAGCAGGTTGAGGCAGGCGCGCGCGGTCTGCGCATCCTCTGCCTTGGGCAGGATGCGCCGCCCGAGTGCGACAACCGTATCGGCGGCGATGACGAGTGCCGGAATATCAAGCGCCGCCGCCACGTGGTCCGCCTTTTCAGCAGCCAGACGCTGGGCGTACGGGCGGGGCAGTTCGTCGCGCCGGGGCGTTTCGTCAATATCGGCGGGGTATATCTGGTTCGGGACGAGCCCGATCTGGCGCAGGAGTTCCAGCCGCCGGGGGGAGGCCGAGGCAAGGACCATCTGTGCGCCCGCATCCACCCCGGCTGGGGTGGGGGTTCCGGTCATGACCGACAATGCGCGGCTTACTTGAAGCGGAAGGTGATGCGACCCTTTGTCAGGTCATAGGGCGTCATTTCCACATTCACGCGGTCCCCCGCAAGGACACGGATGCGGTTCTTGCGCATCTTGCCGCTGGTGTGGGCCAGAATGGTATGCTCATTATCCAGCGTGACGCGGAACATGGCGTTGGGCAGCAGTTCGGTTACCGTGCCACTGAATTCAATCATGTCTTCTTTAGACATCGTGTCCTTCGATCATTAGAATTGCCGTTTCGCCGCGGGCCCGCAGCGCAATACGGTTGGTTTATGTGGGGATGTGAACGGCGGTGGTCAAGTTCCATCATGCGCGCGGTCCAGCGCGGCAAGCCTTACGGCCACGCTCAGGGCATGCGCGTCAAGGCCTTCCGCCTGCGCCAGGCTTACGGCGGCGGGGCCGATTTCACGTAGCGACTCGGCCTGCGCCTCGATGAACGTGGTGCGCTTGATAAAGTCGAACACCGAAAGGCCGGATGAAAAACGTGCCGTGCGGCTGGTCGGCAGCACATGGTTGGGACCACCCACGTAATCGCCAATGGCCTCGGGGCAGTACCGCCCGACGAAGATGGCCCCGGCGTGACGCACCCGCTCGAAGACCGGCGCGGGCGCATCGACCATGAGTTCCAGATGTTCCGGCGCGATCTCGTTTACAAGATCCGCCGCTTCATC
Organism: Komagataeibacter sp. FNDCR2; assembly: GCF_021295395.1. Taxonomy (NCBI): domain Bacteria; kingdom Pseudomonadati; phylum Pseudomonadota; class Alphaproteobacteria; order Acetobacterales; family Acetobacteraceae; genus Komagataeibacter; species Komagataeibacter sp. FNDCR2. Next base: position 1,554,328 of record NZ_JAIWOU010000001.1, on the reverse strand, counting down.
CAGGTTCCGTACGGTAATGATCGCCCCGTGCGCATCCCAGCTTGTGCGGGCGATCTGCGCGCGCGGCAGGGTCTCGAGTTCGAGCGCTACGGCGCGCGCCACCTTTTCCGCCATGCCGGCATCGGGCGTGAGCAGGATGGACTGCGCCATGGGGTCGTGTTCCGCCTGCGCCAGCAGGTCGAGTGCGATGGCGCGCGGGTCGTTATTGCCATCCGCCACCACAACCACTTCGGAAGGGCCGGCGATGGAGTCGATTCCCACCGTGCCGAAGACCTGACGCTTCGCCTCGGCCACATAGGCGTTGCCCGGCCCCACCACGCGGTCCACCGGGGCGATGGTGGCGGTGCCGTAGGCCATCGCACCCACGGCCTGCGCGCCGCCCACGCGGTAGATTTCGGTCACGCCCGCGCGCCGCGCCGCCGCCAGCACCAGCGGGTTGAGCGTGCCATCGGGCGTGGGCACGCACATGGCGATGCGCCCTACGCCCGCGACATGGGCGGGAATGGCGTTCATCAGCACGGAGGAGGGATAGGCCGCCTTGCCGCCGGGCACGTAAAGCCCGACCGAATCCAGCGCCGTCCAGCGCATGCCAAGCGTGACCCCGGCCGCGTCGGTATAGCGCAGGGAGTCGGGCATCTGCGCCTTGTGAAACGACTCGATACGGGTCGCCGCCAGTTCAAGGGCCGCCAGCAGCTCGGTCGATACGCTGGCGCAGGCGGCGGCGACTTCATCGGGCGTGATGCGCAGGTCCGCGGGTGTCACGTCCATGCGGTCGAAGCGGCGGGTGAACTCGCACAGCGCCTCATCGCCCCGCGCGCGCACGGCGGCCAGGATTTCAGCCACGGGGGCATCCACGCTGGCGGTGTCACTGTCGCGTTCGGCCAGCAGGCCCCTGAATTGCGTGCGGAAATCAGGCTGCGTGGTATCGAGGCGCTTCATGCCTTCTGGTCCTTGGCTTGCGCCGGGCGGGAGGCCAGCGCCGTACGAAAACGGTTAATAAGGGCGGTGATACGCTCGGGCTGGGTTTTCAGCGCCGTGCGGTTCACGATCAGGCGGCTGGTGACATGGGCGATGACGTGGGTTTCCTCCAGCCCGTTGGCGCGCAGGGTGGATCCCGTATCGACCAGATCGACAATCAGGTGCGAGAGATCCAGCACCGGGGCCAGTTCCATCGCGCCATGCAGGTGGACGATGCTGGCGTTGATGCCGCGCGCCGCGAAATGCCGCCGCGTGAGGGAGGGATACTTCGTCGCCACCCGCACCTGCGACAGGCGGTTGGGATTATCCTCCCGCCCGCTCCTGTCACGGGGCTGGGCGATGGAAATGCGGCAGCCGCCAATGCCCAGGTCAAGCGGGGCATAGATTTCGGGATAGTCGAATTCCATCAGCACATCGGCGCCGCATATGCCGACCTGCGCGCCGCCAAAGGCGACGAAGGTCGCGACATCGAACGAGCGCACGCGCACCACGTCGACACCGGGGTCATTGGTTTCGAAACGCAGCAGGCGGCTTTTCTCGTCGTTGAAATCCGGGCCGGGCACAATGCCCGCCGTATGCAGAAGCGGCGCCGCGGCTTTGAGGATACGGCCCTTGGGCAGGGCCAGTACCAGCGGGCTATCCGTTTCCGGAACGGGGGACTGGGCCGGTGACAGGACGGTCAATGCATTCTCCGACATGAGAGCGGGCGCACCCCGGCGGGCAGGGCGCTTTTTCGTGACATGCGCGCATACCACATTCAGCCATCATGCAGGAAGGGCGCTTTTCTCATGCCGTGGCGGCGACTAGCCGGCCACCCGTTCGATATGCGCGCCACACTGGGCCAGTTTGCGCTCCACCGCCTCATACCCGCGGTCAAGGTGGTAGACCCGGCTCAGGATCGTCTCGCCATGGGCGGCAAGCCCCGCCAGAATGAGCGAGAACGAGGCCCGCAGGTCCGTCGCCATGACCGGCGCGCCGGACAGGGAATGGACCCCCCGGATAATGGCGGACGAGCCATGCACGTTGATGCGCGCACCCATGCGGTTGAGTTCGGGCACATGCATGAACCGGTTTTCGAAAATGGTTTCGGTCACCATGGACGCCCCTTCCGCTACCGACAGCAGCGCCATGAACTGGGCCTGCATGTCGGTCGGGAAGCCCGGATAGGGCTCGGTCATGATATCGACCCCGCGCAGCGCCCCGGTGCGCTGGACACGGATGGCCCCGTCTTCCTGCACCATTTCCACGCCCGCTTCCTCGAGCGCGCGCACCACCGCGCCCAGATGCTCGATCTGGCCACCGACAAGGCGCAGCTCCCCCCCGGTAATGGCGGCGGCGCAGGCATAGGTGCCGCATTCGATCCGGTCGGGCATGACGCGGTAGCGCGCGCCATGCAGTTCCTCCACGCCATCAATGACCAGCTTGCCGCTGCCCACGCCGGTAATGCGCGCGCCCATGGCGTTGAGGCAGCCCACCAGGTCGCCAATTTCCGGCTCGCGCGCGGCGTTGACGATTTCGGTCCGCCCCTTGGCCAGGCAGGCGGCCATGAGCAGGTTTTCCGTGGCCCCGACCGAGGCGAAGGGCAGGATCACCCGCTCCCCCTTCAGCCCATCGGGGGCGGAGGCGTGGATATAGCCGTTTTCCAGCGTGATCCGGGCCCCCAGCGTTTCCAGCGCCTTGAGGTGCAGGTCAACGGGGCGGGTGCCGATGGCGCAGCCGCCGGGCAGTGACACGCGCGCCACCCCGCAGCGCGCCAGAAGCGGGCCGAGCACGAGAATCGAGGCCCGCATCTTCGATACGATGTCGTACGGCGCTTCCGTGTTGGTGATGCTGCCGCCCACCGCGATGGTGCCGCTGTCCCCGTTCACGTCCTCCACCGTCAGGCCGTGCTGTTCGAGCAGCCTGCGCATGGTGCGGATGTCGGCAATGCGGGGCACGTTGTCCAGCACGAGCCGTTCGGACGTGAGCAGTCCGGCGACCAGCAGCTTGAGGGCCGAATTCTTCGCCCCCCCGATAATGATGTCGCCGCGCAGCGGGTGCCCGCCGTGAATGATGAAACGGTCCATGCCTTGTATTCCCTGCCCTTACATGCGCGGCGGGGCGACGCCGACCTGCCCCATGTATTTGCCCTTGCGGTCGGCGTAGCTGGTCTCACACGGGGATGCGCCCTGCAGGAACAGGAACTGGCAGATCCCCTCATTGGCGTAGATGCGCGCGGGCAGCGGGGTGGTGTTGCTGATCTCGATCGTGACCTGGCCTTCCCATTCCGGCTCCAGCGGGGTCACGTTCACGATAATGCCGCAGCGCGCATAGGTTGACTTGCCCAGGCAGATGACCAGCGTGTCGCGCGGTATGCGGAAATATTCGACCGTATGCGCCAGCACGAAGCTGTGCGGCGGGATGGTGCAGCAGTCCCCCCGGCGGGTCACGAAGCTGTTTTCGGCAAAGTTCTTGGGGTCCACGACCGCGTTGTCCACGTCGGTGAAAATCTTGAACTCGCTCGCCACGCGCGCGTCGTACCCGTAGGACGACAGGCCGAAGGAGATGACCCCGCTACGGTTCTGCTTCTCCACGAAGGGTTCGATCATGCCATGTTCCGTGGCCATGCGACGAATCCACGTATCAGGCATTATTGGCATGGTGTCCCTTCCTTCGGCATTGCGGGCGCGCGGGCGGAAAAGCCGCCAGCCGCTGCGCGACCACTAGCGAAGTGACCAGCCGACCGCAACCGGCAATCACCTTTCGTTGCCGGATATGTCACTCTCCGCCGGTTGGTCCGTGTCGGTGTCCGGGGTGCTGCGCGCGCGGCTTTGCTGCTTGCGGCGGCGCAGGTTGGCGCGCAGGGCCGCGGCTTCACGCTCAAGGCGCTCACGACGGGCGGCCTCGGCCCGGTCGGTCAGGCGGGGGGGATCGGGCCGTTCGGTCATCGGTCGTGTTTCTTGGGGCTGGAAGGGGTGCCCGCCCCCCTTGATCATGGGAATGGGGGCGGGCGGGACGGTCCGGGGTGTCAGGCCGGGGTTTTCTCGGGCTCGGGCGCGGGCTTCACGTCCTGCGGGCAGCCGCAGCGGACCAGCAGTTCACGCAGTTCGCGCACGATGGGGAAGATTTCCACATTGCGGTCATGGCCGACTTCGTTCCACGCGGCCTGCTCCATTTCCACAATGTCCTTGTCCTCAAGGAAAATGCGGTTGGTGAACCAGCCCAGCACGGGCCAGATCACGTCGATCAGCAGCGGGGTCTTCGGGCGCAGGACGGACAGCAGGCCGAAGGACTGGGTGACGCGCTGGTCCTTGTCCACCGGCACGTAGGCCGCCCACAGATCCATGATCAGGTCACCGTCCTTGTCGGTGATGCGCAGGGTCTGGTACGGATATTCGGTGCGGATGGTCACGACTTCCTCGACGGGCTGTTCGCGGCCATTGAGATCCTTGTGCTTGCCAAAGATCAGCCGTTCGGCCAGCGGCTGCTGGCCGCCGCTGCGCATGAAGCTGTAGCGGGCCTCGATAAAGTCGTCACCGCGGTCCTGCCCCAGGAAGCGGGCCTTGATCTGGCCCATCTGGCGGCGGTGCAGGAACTGATGGTTCATGTCCATCAGGTTCTCGTGCATGAAGGTGTAGTGGCAGTTCACGCGCGGGCTGAAGCGCCGGGTCTTGAAGGCGGGGTTGTCCGTCTGGGCCAGCTTGGGGAACGGTACGGTGCGGGCCTTTTCCGGGTCGCCGGGGAAGACGAAGATCAGGCCGCCAGCCTCACGCACCGGGTAGGAGCGCACGCCGTTGGGCAGCTTGCCCTTGCCCAGATAGGGCACGTCGATGCAGCGGCCCGACCGGCCGAAGGCCCAGCCATGGTAGCAGCAGCGCACGGTCTGGCCGTTCACGATGCCCTGGCTCAGCGGCACCTGCCGGTGGGGGCAGCGGTCATACAGGGCGAAGATGCCCCCTTCCTCGGGGCGGACCAGGGCAATGGGAATGCCGGCGAAGCTGACGGCTACGGTCTTGCCCTTGGGCACGTCGGAAGACCATGCGACCGGATACCAGAAATCCGGATTGGAGTTGACCCGGCGCAGGTCGGGCTGGCGGGCCTCCGTTGCGGTGTCTGCCAGGGCGGGGGAAATCTGGTTCATGCGGTGCAGTCCCGAAGTGTTCGCGTTGAAACGGCAGGCAGCGGGCAGAACCCGTATGCCAGAAATGAACGTGCGCAATGGGTGGCGAATTCCAGCGGTGTTGTCGACTGTAAAACCACGCGTTGCATAAGGCCCATGCTTAATGCAGGAGGCTCGTGCGGGGTTTTCGGGCAGCTATGAGACAGATCAAGGAAATCCGTTTGCGGGCATGGCACAATCGTTATCCGGCCTTGGGCTATCCTGCCTGTGGCAGCATTTCGCCATCCCCGCTTTCGTCCGCGCCCGTGGCATGGAGGAAACTGTCCGCCAGATGGGTGTGCAGCAGTTCATCATAAACCGCGAGGGTCGCATGCTGCATTGCCTGCGTGGAATAATGCGTGCGTACGTTCTCGCGCGCGTGCCACGCCAGCATGGCCCGCTGGTCCGCTGTCATGGCCATGACATGATGGAGGCACGCCGCAAGCGCCCCGACATCATCGGGGGGGAAGGCGAAGCCGGTCACGCCATCTTCCACCGTTTCCAGCGCCGCGCCATGGCCCGCCACGATAACCGGGCAGCCCATGGCCTGCGCCTCCACCACCACGCGCCCGAAGGGTTCGGGCCTGCGCGAGGGCACGACAACCATGTCCGCCAGCATCAGGGCGGCGGGCATGTCCGCGCAGTGCCCGGCAAAACGCAGGTGGGCGGCGATGGCGTGCCGCCGCGCCAGGCTGACCAGTTCGCTGCCCTGTTTCGCATTGGCTTCGCCCACGAAGACACAGACCCAGTCGGTGGGAAAACCGCCCGCCCGGTGCAGATGGGCCAGTGCCTCGACCAGCAGCGCATGGCCCTTCCATGCCGTAACCCGCGCGGGCAGCATGATGACGGTGGCGCCATCGGGAATGTTCCACTGGTCATGCAGGGCCTGCACGCGGTTGCCGCGCACGCCGTGCGGGTCGAAGCGCGCCATGTCCGCCCCGCGCGGGATCAGGCGCAGCCGGTCGGGGCCGACGTGGTATTCATCGCGCAGGCGGCCCGCGATGTAGTCGCTTATCGCGATCACCCGCGCGCCCGAGGCCAGCACGCTGTTATAATGCCGCTTGCCCGGCAAATTGGCCGCATGGACGCCATGCCACGTGGTGACAAGGGGAATGCCGACCCGCCTGCATGCCAGCGACGCCGCCCATGCGGGCGCGCGCGAACGCGCATGGACCAGATTGACATTGAACTGCCGCATGACCTGGCGCAGGCGGCCCGCGTTACGCATGATGGAGATGGGGTTCTTGGCGCCCAGTTCCATCTCGACCGGGATGGCGCCGATATATTTCAGCCGCGCGACCAGCCGCCCGCCCGCGCTGGCGACAATGGCCGTGCCCCCCGCCTGTACGACGGCCTGCGCTATTTCCAGCGTGCCCTGTTCAATTCCACCGGATTCGAGCGCGGGCAGGGCCTGAAGGATAACGGGTCGGTCGGTAACGGTTTGCATCACCCTTCACCATATCACGAACGCAATGGAACTGCACGGCCATGCGACGAATAGGGGGTTTTCCCTTGACCTTGGGGCTGGGCGGCCCGACGAATGGGCCGATGAAAGCCTTCGCCTGCCTGCCTGTCCGCCGTTTTGTCCTGCCGGGAACCGCCCTGGCGCGGCGTGCTTTTCCGGCCATTGAACCGGGCCGGTGGACACGCCCGGCGCGACCGGCGGTGGCGGGGGGATGCGTGCTGCTGGTGGCGGCGCTGGCCGGTGGGCGGGCCGGGGCCGCGTCCATGGCCCAGCCCGCGCTTGCGCCCGTCCCGCTCCAGTCCGCGCCCGCGCCGGAGGACTGGAGCCTGCCGCATTGTACCGCCACCCTGCCCGATGACCCCGATGGCGCCCGTGATTATGCCGCCGACTGGCACAATCATGGCGGCGGGCTGGAAGCGGAACAGTGCGACGCCATGGCGCGGATGGAACTGGGGGATGTGGCCAGCGCCGCCACCGAGCTGGACCGCCTGGCCCATATGGCCGACTGGCCCGCGGGGGACACGACGGGCGCGCGGACCACGGGCACGGATAACCGGGCCTGGCTCCCGCGCCGCGCCGCGCTGGCCGAACAGGCCGCCCGCGCATGGCAGGCGGATGACAGCCCGAAACAGGCGCTGGACAGCGCGACCTACGGCCTGACGCTGGCGCCGGGCAGCCCCACGCTGCGGCTGGTCTATGCGCGCGTCGCGGTGGAGCTGGACCAGCCCGCCCGCGCCATCGCCACGCTCACGCCGTTGCCCGACGCCCCGGCGGAACGTGACGAGGCGCTGGTGACGCGGGCGAGCGCATGGCGCAGGCTGGGCCGCATTGATCTGGGCATGGCGGATATCAACGCGGCGCTGAAGGATGCGCCCCATAACGGGGCCGCGTTGCTGGAGCGGGGGATCCTGTACATGCGGCGCGGCGAGATGGAAGCCGCCCGCGCCGACTGGCAGGACGTGGTGACGCTGGCGCCGGATTCGGATGAGGCCGACCTGGCGCGGCAGGATCTTTCCCTGCTGGAAACCGACCCCGAGGCGCCCTGACCCCATGGCCCGTATTCTCGTGATCCGTCTCGGCGCGTTAGGCGACTTCGTGCAGTCCTTCGCGCCCTTCGCCGCCATCCGCGCCCACCATGCCCATGACGAGGTGGACCTGCTGACCCGGCGCCCCTTCGCCGGGCTGGGGGAACACGCGCCATGGTTCGATCATGTGCGGATCGATTCCCGGCCACGCTGGCATGACCTGCCCGCCATGATGGCGCTGCGGCGTTGCCTGCGGTCATATGATTTTATCTACGACCTCCAGACCTCGCGCCGCAGTACCCGCTACTTCCACCTGTCAGGCATGAAGGCGTGGTCGGGAATCGGGCGCGGCGCGCAGGCGCGGCATGACAGCCCGCAGCGCCGGTCAATGCATAACAGCAGCCGCCAGCGCGACCAGTTGCGCCATGCGGGACTCGGGGCGGGGCTGCCGGTGCCAGACCTGTCGTGGCTGGCCGGGGGCGGCCCGGTGCTGGATGGCCCCTATGGCGTGCTGGTGCCCGGCGCGTCACTGCGCCATCCGGCCAAGCGCTGGCCGGTGGAACGCTACGGGGCGCTTGCCGTACGCATGCACGCGCGCGGGCTCCGTCCGGTTATCGTGGGCGGGGCGGAGGAAAGCCCCCTTGCCGGTGTCATCCGCCAGTCCTGCCCCGATGCGCTTGACCTGACAGGCCGGACTTCCCTGCTGGAACTGGGCGGCGTGATCGCGCGCGCCGCCTGCGTGGTGGGCAATGATACGGGGCCGATGCATATGGCCGCCGCCCTGGGCGTGCCGTCCACCGTGCTGTTCTGCGCGGTCGGCAACCCGGCACTCAACGCCCCGGTGGGGCGGTATGTGGGGCAGGTACGGGTCATTTATGTGCAGGATCTGGCGACTCTGCGCGTGGACAGGGTTGCGGCAATGCTCCCGTAACGCCATTACAGCGCAATATCTTCTTACCGGAGCAATGAACCATGCCTGCCATCACCCTGCCTGACGGATCCGTTCGCCGCTTTGACGGGCCGGTGACGGGCACTACGGTGGCGCAGTCCATCGGGGCCGGTCTGGCCCGCGCAGCCCTTGCGATGGAGGTGGACGGCCATCTTATGGATATCGGTCGGGCCATCGACCATGACGCCAGCCTCCGCTTCATCACGCGCAAGGATCCGCAGGCGCTGGAAATGATCCGCCACGACGCCGCCCATGTGCTGGCCGAGGCCGTGCAGTCGCTGTGGCCGGGCACGCAGGTCACGATCGGCCCGTCCATTGAAAACGGGTTCTATTACGATTTCTATCGGAACGAGCCGTTCACGCCGGAAGATTTCGCCGCCATCGAGGAGCGGATGCGCGAGATCGTAGCCGCCGACACGCCCTTCGTGCGCGAGACCTGGCCCCGCGCGCAGGCCATCGCGTTTTTCGAGGAACGTGGCGAACGCTTCAAGGCGGAACTGATCCGCGACCTGCCGGAAGACGAGGAAATTTCCATCTACCGTCAGGGCGAATGGCTGGATCTGTGTCGGGGGCCGCACCTGCGCGGCACGGCGGATGTGGGCACCGCCTTCAAGCTCATGAAGGTGGCCGGGGCCTACTGGCGCGGTGACCATCGCAACCCCATGCTGACGCGCATCTACGGCACGGCATGGCGCGATCGCAAGGAACTTGAGGCGCACCTGCACCAGCTTGAGGAAGCCGAGCGCCGCGACCACCGCCGCATCGGCCGCGAGATGGACCTGTTCCATATCCAGGAGGAAGCCGTGGGCCAGATTTTCTGGCACCCCAAGGGCTGGCGGCTGTACTCGGTGCTGCAGGATTACATGCGCCGCGCGCAGAACGGCAACGGCTACCAGGAAGTGCGCACCCCCCAGCTTGTGGACCGTGGGCTGTGGGAAGCCTCCGGCCACTGGGACAAATACCGCGAGCACATGTTCATCGCCACCGTCGAGGACGAGGACAAGACCCTCGCGCTGAAGCCGATGAACTGCCCGTGCCATGTGCAGATCTTCCGCCATGGCCTGCGCTCCTACCGTGAACTGCCGCTGCGCATGGCGGAATTCGGCGCCTGCCACCGTTATGAACCCTCCGGCGCGCTGCATGGCATCATGCGCGTGCGCGGCTTCACGCAGGATGACGCCCACATCTTCTGCACCGAGGACCAGATCGCGGATGAAACGGCGCGTTTCGTGCGCATGCTGTCCGATGTGTACCAGGATCTCGGCTTCGAGCATTTCCGTGTGAAGTTTGCCGACCGCCCCGAACAGCGCGCGGGCGATGACGCGACATGGGACCGCGCGGAAAACGCGCTGAAAGTCGCGTGCGACATGGCGGGCGTAAGCTACGAGCACAATCCGGGGGAGGGCGCGTTCTATGGCCCCAAGCTTGAATTCGTGCTGCGCGACGCCATTGGCCGTGACTGGCAGTGCGGCACGTTGCAGGTCGATTACGTGCTGCCCGAACGGCTGGACGCCTCCTATGTGGGTGAAGACAGCGCGCGCCACCGGCCCGTCATGCTGCATCGCGCGATTCTGGGCTCGTTCGAGCGGTTCCTCGGCATCCTGATCGAACAGCATGCGGGCCGCTTCCCGCTCTGGCTGGCGCCCACGCAGGTAGTCGTGGCTTCGATCGTGACCGACGCGGCCGATTACGCCCGGCACGTGGCGGACAGCCTGCGCGCCGCAGGCCTGGTGGTCGAGGCCGACCTGCGCAACGAGAAGATCAACGCCAAGATTCGCGAACACAGCCTTGCCCGCGTGCCGGTCATTCTGGTCGTGGGCCGCAAGGAGGCGGAGGAAAATACCGTCGCCATGCGCCGCCTGGGCGGCAAGGCGCAGGAGGTCCTTCCGATGGAGGAGGCGGTGTCCGCCCTTGCATATGAGGCGCTGCCACCCGATATCCGCCGCATGCGTGGCTGAAGCGCCCCGTGGCGTAATGGCACCGTGCCGCGAGCGCATGGCTGTTTTCGCGGGGCGGAGCAAGACAGTACTTGATCTGTGGCGTGTGTTTGCGTCACATATCTTTCCATAATGTAAGGCCGTTCCATGCTCGCGGCGCGTCCGGCTGGCTCCAGCCACCGGCGCACAGGCGGGCGGGCGGCCTTGCCTGCCGTTTGAATGAAACAGTTACAGGAGCTGACCATAGCCAGACCCCCCATGCCCACTCCGCCGAATCGAGAGGGCCCCCGTGTCAATGAAGAGATTCGCGTACCCCAGGTACGTCTGATCGACGAAGCGGGCGAGATGCTCGGCATCATGTCCACCCGTGATGCGCTGGCGCGCGCTTATGCCGTCGGTCTTGACCTGCTGGAAATCAGCCCGAACGCCGAGCCGCCGGTGGCCAAGGTGCTTGATTACGGGAAGTTCAAATACGAACAGCAGAAGAAGCGCAACGAAGCGCGCAAGAAGCAGAAAGTCATTGAAATCAAGGAAGTCAAGGTTCGCCCGAACATTGATGAAAATGACTATCAGGTTAAAATGCGCGCGATGAAAAGCTTCATTGGCGAGGGCGACAAGGTGAAGGTGACCCTTCGCTTCCGTGGCCGTGAAATGGCGCATCAGGATCTGGGCGTGAAGGTTCTGGAGCGTATCCGCGCGGAAATGGACGAGCTGGCCAAGGTTGAGCATATGCCCAAGCTTGAAAACCGTCAGATGATCATGGTGCTGGCGCCGCGCTGAGGTGTCCCGCTCCTGTCATCAGGTTTGAAAAAAGGCCCGGAGATGATCTCTTCCGGGCCTTTTTCATATCTCGACCGGCAGTGCTCAGGGTTTGAGAAGCAGGGTGCCATGGGCGGTGGCGGTCACATCTTCCATGCCCGCCGGGGCGGATGGCGCCATGCTGTCGGCGCTGGCGCGGGCCATCATCATCATGGGCATGGGGTGCGGTGTATTCTGGTCTTCCAGCACGACGGACATGATGACCGAAACTTTCCGCTTGAGCGTGGTGGCCGCCGCCTGCGCGCGCTGCTGCATGTCCTGCAGGGCAAGGGATTCGGCCTGACGGGTCAGTTCCGCCCGCCGCGCGCGCGACAGGGACCAGTCCAGTTGTGTCAGGGCAAGGTTTTCGGCCTGCAACTGCCCGATCAGCGGCAGCAGGATTTTGCCGTCCTGCGCGGTCAGGCGAATGGTCTGGCGGGCGACCCAGCCCGGTTTGCGGTTCTGGCGGGGGTCGCCATCATCATGCCGGACGAAATACGACTCGGCATTGACGTTCAACCCGTCCACATGGGCGGTGGTCGCCATGGCCTTCGCGATCAGGGCATTGACCTGCGCCTGTGCCGCCGCCGCCGTGTCGGCCCGGGATTCGGCGAAGAACGAGGCGGTCAGTTCATCAGGCCGGGCCTGCACGGTGCCGGACGCGATCAGGTCAAGCGTGGTTTCATCGGGGGTGGCGTTATCGGCCGCGGGTGTCTGCGCCATCACCGCCGCCGGGCACAGGGCCGCCGCGAGTACGAGTGCTGGCAGGGCGCGGCGTGCGGATGGGCGAAAGTATCTGGTCATCATGAATGTGTCGTTTCCTTCAATTCGACCAGCGCGCGGCGGAGCCGGACGATTCCCGAGCGGATGCGTCCCTCCCGGCACATGCCTTCGCCCTGCATGCGCAGGCTGTCCACATCCTGCGGCAGGGCAGGCCCATACGCGTCGATAATGTTCAGGAGCCGGTTACAGTAGGCCCGCGTGTCGCTGGTGATGATGACAGGCTTGTCCGCTCCGTCCCGTGCGGCCATCACGCGGGCCATGTCCCCTGGTTCCACCGGAACGGGTGAGGCCCCGCACAGGCAGAAGCCCATCACGACGATGGCTGGCGTCACGGCGGAGTGCATGTTCATGGCGTTACTCTACGCTACTGTTCATGTCGTGCTGATGGGAGAAAGGTGACGTTTGCGTCATGCCAGATATGTGCTGGCCGGATGGAAAATCATCTTCCCCCGCCGCCAGCGCGCACGCCGCTACGGGCAGGGATATGGAAACCGTGAGCCCGGGGTTGTGGGCGGACAGATGCATCCGCCCCCCATGCAGTTGCACGATGGCGCGCACCATGGCCAGACCCAGCCCGGCGCCGGGCGTATGGCGGGCCTTTTCGGCGCGGAAGAAGCGTTCCGTCGCCCGCGCCATGTCGGCTTCGCTCATGCCGATTCCCTCGTCGCTGACCGACAGGTCCAGCATCCCTTCGCCCGTTGGCCCGCTTGTGCGGCCGGGGGAAAGTTCGCGTATCTGCGCGCGCAGGTGGACCGTGCCACCGGGTGGCGAGAACTTTATGGCGTTGTCGAGCATGTTGGCGACCGCCTGCTGCACCAGTGAGCGATCACCATAAAAGGACAGGTGCGCGGGCAGGTCGAGCGCAAGGGCGATGTCATGCTCATCCGCCACGGCTTCGTACAGGTCGGCTACATCGCGCAGGACCGGCACGAGGTCGAATGTCATGAACGCGGAGCGACGCGCGCCCGCCTCGATCTGGGCGATGCGCAGCAGGGCCTCGAACACGGCTGTCACGTTATCCAGATTACCGACCGCGCGCTCGATCGCGCCGCGCAGTTCATCCGCCGTGGTGGCGTGAAGGGCCGCGTCCTCAAGCTGCGTGCGCGCCCGCGCGATGGGGGTGCGCAGGTCATGGGCAATGGAATTGGAGACCTGCCGCACCCCGTCCATCAGGCGTACGATGCGGTCCAGCATCTCGTTGATGGCTTCGGCCACCTGGTCCATCTCGTCGCCATTGCCCACCAGCGGCATGCGCCGGCTCAGGTCGCCATGCGCGATGGCGGAGGTGGTGCGCGCGACCGTCTTGACCATGCGGCGGAAGATGCCATGCACCAGCACCGCCCCGCTCACCGCCAGCAGCGAGACCATGACCCACGCCCAGAGCAGCGAGTCGGTCAGCAGGTGGCGCAGCACCCCGCGTGAGCGGACATCGCGGCCGACGAGCAGGCGGTAGCCGCTGTCAAGCTGGCCCGCCGTATGGGTCTGCGCGGTGCCGGGCAGGCGGTAGCCATGCAGTTCCGCCATGCCGCGCAGGCCCGCGCGCGTATCGGGCAGGGTGTACCACCGGTCGGTGTACTGCACGCGCCCGGGCCATGCGGAGACATTGCCGGTCAGGTAATTCCCCTGCGGATCGACGACGAGGTAGATCGCATCGTCATCGAGGTTCTGTTCCAGCCGGTCCTCGATCGTGAGCGCCAGCGTGGGCAGCCCGCCCATGACCCAGCGTTCGGCCAGGGCGCGGGCATCGGCGTTGATGGCGGTTTCGACCTGACGGTCCAGAAAGCCGATCGTGCCCCACCACATGAACGACATGAACAGGACCGAGGACAGGGCGAACAGCATGCCGTAAGCCAGCGAGAAACGCAGGCTGGCCGACCGCCATGCCCGCCAGCGCGAACGGCGGGGGGTGGGGGGGGCGAAATCGCTCACCATCGCGTTCGCGACCGGCAGGCCCCGCGCGGCCTATTCGGCACGCAGCATGTACCCGGCATTGCGGATAGTGTGGATGAGCGGCGTGTCGAACGGCTTGTCCACCTTCTGGCGCAGGCGCGAGACATGCACGTCGATCACGTTGGTCTGCGGGTCGAAATGGTAGTCCCACACGCCTTCCAGCAGCATGGTGCGGGTCACGACCTGCCCCGCGTGGCGGGTCAGGTATTCCAGCAGGCGGAATTCCCGTGGCTGGAGGTCGATCTTGCGTCCCGCGCGGCGCACCGTGCGCGAGAGCAGGTCAATCTCCAGGTCGGCCAGTTCCAGCTTGGTCTGCGGCGCCGCCTCGGTCCGGCCTCGGCGGCCCAGGGCTTCCACCCGCGCCAGCAACTCACTGAAGGCGAAGGGCTTGGTGACGTAATCATCCCCCCCGGCCTTGAGGCCCTGCACCCGGTCATCCACATCCGCCAGCGCCGAAAGCAGCAGCACCGGGGTGGCATTGTTCTGCGCGCGGATGGTCTCGAGCAGGCGCACGCCATCGATACCCCCCGGCAGCATGCGGTCGAGTATGATCAGGTCGAACTTCTCGCTCACGGCCATGAACAGGCCGTCCTTGCCGTTATCGGTCAGTTCGACCAGGTGTCCCGCTTCCTTCAGGCCCTTGGCCACGAAGTTGCGGACGGTGGGGTCGTCTTCGACTACAAGAATATGCACGTTGCCTCACGTCGTTTCTGGCGGGGTCGGTCAGTCTTCCATGTCCTCGTCGGGGCGGTGGCCCACGCAGGCATTTAGGCTGAGTATCTCACGGTGGCGGTGAATATGCAGCACCACGGTCGATTCCGGCTGCTTCGCCGCTATTGAACGGATCAGCATGCGCGAAGTGTCAATCGGTTCGTCATTTACGGCGGTAATGACATCACCGATATGCAGGTGCGCCTTCATGGCCGGGCCGTCACGGTCGATTCCCACGATCTGCACGCCGCCATGTCCCGGCCCGTCCGCCAGGGTCACGCCCAGCCAGCCCCGGTCGATGCGGCCCTTGCGGCGCAATTCCTCCACGATCGGGGCCACGATTTCGGACGGCAGGCCGAACCCGATCCCGACCGACCCCCCGGTTGGTGAGACGATGGCCGTGTTCACCGCCACCACCTGCCCCCCCAGGTTGAACGACGGCCCGCCGGAATTGCCGGGGTTGATGGGCGCGTCGATCTGGAAAAAGTCATCGAACGGGCCGGTGCCGATATCGCGCCCCCGCGCGGAGACGATGCCCGCCGTGACCGAGGAGCCCAGACCGAACGGGTTGCCCGCCGCCATGATCCAGTCACCGATATTGACCAGCCTGCTGTCGCCCCACGGCACGAAGGGCATGGGATGGGGCGCGTGGATCTGGATGACCGCGATATCCGTCAGGTCGTCACTGCCGACCAGCCGGGCGGGAAACTCCGTGCCATCGGCCAGCGATACGGTAATCTGGTCCGCCCCGCCCACCACATGCGCGTTGGTCACGATCACGCCGCCCGGGTCGATCAGGAAACCGGAGCCCGCGCCCAGCATTTCCTCGCCATGGGCGCGCATGCGCTCACGGAACTTATGTTCGAACGGGGTGCCCTTCACGCTGGGGGGCAGGGGCTGGTGGCCGTTCGCCTGCCGGTTGTCCTGTGAGGACTGGGAGACGGCGATATTCACCACCGCAGGCCCCACCTGCCGCACCAGCGGCGCGAAGGTCAGCGGACCGGACGAGACCACGGGCGCCACGGGGGCGGCGAAAAGCGACGGGTTGGGCGGTGGAGCGGGTATGCTCGCGTCCTGCGCCCAGGCCGTGGCGACCGCCATGGTCAGTCCAGGCATGCCCAGCAGGAGTACGGGTAACAGGCGCGAGGCCGGGCGACGCATGGCGGTCGGTATCCATGTATGGCGGCTGGGACAGGCGTTCATGGTGGCCATGTTATCTTAAAAAAGTGGCAATGCCATGTCTGCATACCATCTTGGATGTGAACGCATGGGGTTTTATGGCCCGCGTCGCTGCCGTGGGGGCGGCGGACTGGCTGTCGCCGGGTTTTCGGGCCAGTCATGCCGGGGGTAGCGCCCGCGCATGTCGCGCCGCATGTCCGCCCATGACCCGGCCCAGAACCCGGTCAGGTCGGCGGTGATCGCCTGCGGCCTGCCCGCGGGGGAAAGCAGGGCGATGCGCAGCTCCACCCGGCCATCGGCCAGCCGGGGTGTCTGGGTCACGCCGTAGAAGGTCTGGGCGCGCGCGGCCGCGACCGGAACGGGTTGCAGGTAATCCACCGCCGCCCGCCCCCCCGGCAGGTCGAGATGGGTGGGCAGCATCCGGTCCAGCCATTTCAGCGTCGCATGGTCCATGGTGGCGCGCAGCATGGCCAGCAGGTCCATTTCCGCCAGCACGGACAGCCGGTTCACCCCCGCAAGCCAGGGGGCGAGCCATGCCTGCGTGGTGTCGGCAAGTGCCGTATCGGACAGGTCGGGCAGGTCCGGGCGGTCCAGCCGGGCGCGGGCCAGTTCCACGCGCGCCTGAAGCTGGCGGCAGGCATCCCCCCAGGTGAAGGTCGCGGCAAGGTTCTGCGCCGCCTGCGCGCAGAGCAGGGCCGAGACCTCATCCGCGCTGGCGCTGACCGTGCGGTCGCGCAGCACCAGATTGCCCAGCCGCAGCCTGCGGCGCGCCAGCACGTTGCCGGTCGTGGGGTCGAGCGTGGTCTCCACCTGTTCCTTCGCGCGCGCAAGAACGCTGTCGGGCAGGGCGTCACGGTCCAGCGGGGCGGCCAGGCAGATTTCGGCGGCCTTGCGCACATGCAGGCCCGCGACAGCCAGCAGGCCGCATTTCGCCATGTCATCGGTTTTGGACAGGCGCGCGCTGCCGCCGCCCGCAAGGCGGAAGGACCCGGCCTCGCCGCGCGCCTGCGCGATCCTGTCGGGAAAGGCGGCGGCGATCAGCGCGGCGCAGTCGCCTTCGGCCATGATGTCCCGCGCCAGCCCCAGCCGCCTGCGATACTGCCGCGCCGCATGGCGGATACGCGATAACGCCGCGCGGTCGGCATCCGGGTGGTCCGCGCCCGCCAGCAGGTCAAGGCGCAGGCGGATATCCACCGGCGCGGGTGGGGGCGCGCCCCGTCCCGTCCCGACGCGGCGCGGGCGCAGGGGGTCGCGTTCCTCCAGCATGGCGGCAAGGTCGGCGGCCAGCGCGCGCTCGGGGGGCGTGCGGGCGGCCAGCATCATGGCGGCAAGGCGGGGATGCGCGCCAAGGGCCGCCATGCGCGTGCCCCCGGGGGTGATGCGGGCGTCCTCATCCAGCGCGCCAAGGGCCTGAAGCAGGCTGCGCCCGGCTTCGAACGCACCATTGGGCGGGGCGTCGGGGAAGGGGAGGTCGGCAGGTTCCGTTCCCATCGTCTCCTGCCACGCGGCGGTGTCGAGCCGCAGGCCGGTCAGTTCGGCTTCCATCATTTCCGGGCGGTCATGCGGCGGCATGGCGCGGGTGGTCATTTCCGTCCACAGGCGTATGGCGATGCCGGGGGCCACGCGGCCCGCGCGCCCGGCGCGCTGGGCCGCCGCGGCACGGGAAATGCGCACCGTTTCAAGCCGTGTCAGCCCCGTACCGGGGTCCAGTCGCGGCACGCGGCGGAACCCGCCATCGACCACGATGCGCACGCCCGGAACGGTCAGCGATGTCTCGGCAATGGAGGTGGACAGGATGACCCGCCTGCGGCCTGCCGGGTGGGGCGTCAGCGCCAGATCCTGCTCCGCCGGGGGCAGTTCGCCATAAAGCGGCAGGACATCGGCATCAATTCCCGCCAGCGCCGTCCGTGTGCGCTGGATTTCGGCCACGCCGGGCAGGAAGGCCAGGACATCGCCCGCATCCCCGCCCACGGCGGCGCGGATCGCGGCGGCCATGGCGTCGGGCAGGTCGCGGCGGTGAACGAGGTCGCGCTTCGCATGGCGGATTTCAACGGGGAACATCCGGCCCGCGCTTTCCACCAGTTCCGCCGCCATGTGGCGTGACAGCGCCGCCCCGTCCATGGTGGCGGACATGGCCACGAGCCTCAGCTCGGGCCGCAGGCTGCGTTGCAGGTCAAGGCAGAAGGCCAGCGCGGCGTCCGCATCGACGGAACGCTCATGGATTTCATCAAAAATGACGCAGGCCACCCCGTCCAGCATGGGGTCGGACAGCAGGCGGCGCACCAGCAGGCCCTCGGTAATGACCTCGATGCGGGTCCGCTCCGATGTCGCGCCATCCAGCCGGGTGCGGTAGCCCACCAGCCCGCCGGGCTGTTCGCCCACCAGTTCCGCCATGCGCTGCGCCGCCGCCCGGGTGGCCAGCCTGCGTGGCTCCAGCATCACGATCCGCCCGTCGCCCCGCCATGGGGCGTCCAGCAGCGCCAGCGGTACCAGCGTGGTCTTGCCCGCGCCCGGCGGGGCGACCAGAACGGCGTTGGATGTGCGCTCAAGCGCGGCCTGTAGCGCGGGAAGGGCAGCCGCAACCGGCAGCGCCTCCGCGCTTTGGGACAGGAGTGCGGCAAGCCGGTTTTGCAAGGTGGGATCGAAAGACATATCCTGATCTTATGGCGTCCGGCGCGGCAGGGGGGCAATCCTTGGCATGCGGCACGGGTGCGTTTTTTCCTTATCCGTCTGGTGGAGTGCTGTCCGTGCCCTTTCTGCGGCTTGTATCGATCCTGTGCCTGCTGGTGGCGGCCATGCCCGCCGCCCGCGCGGCGCAGAGCGATCCCGTCACCACCACCCGCGCCACCGCCACGCTGGTAACGGAGGATGACACCTTCATGCCCGGTCGCGCGCTGCATGTGGGGCTGCGCCTGCATCTTGCGCCCGGCTGGCACACCTACTGGCTCAATCCCGGCGATGCCGGGGCCGCCCCCACCGTGGCGGTAAACGCGCAGGGCGGGGGCAGCGGGCAGGCCAGCACGATCGAATGGCCAACCCCGCGCGTGCTGCATGATGGACCGCTCACATCCTATGCCTATACCGGCGATGTGCTGCTGCCGGTCACGCTTGTACCCGTGGCCGGGCCGCAGCCGGGGGCGATGGACCTGCATGCCGTGGCGGAGTGGCTGGTCTGTGCCGATATCTGCGTGCCCGAACAGGGCACCTTCAGCCTGACCCTGCCCCGTGGCGACCCGAAACCTTCGGCGCAGGCGGCGGATTTTGCGCAGGCGGCGGCCAGCAGGCCCGTGATCTCCCCCTTCGCCGCGCGTATCTCCCCTGCCGGGATCCTGCAGCTTTCCGGCCCGGAACTGACGCCGGGCGCGGTGCGCGATGCATGGTTCATGCCGGAGACGGCGGGCGTGATTGACCACGACGCCCCACAGGTGCTGACGGTGCGCGACGGGATCGTACAGCTTGCGCTGCGTCCCGGGCCGGAATTCCATGGCGGGGCGTCCCTGCCCGGCATTGTCGTGCTGCGTGACGCCACGGGGCGCGAGAGGGCCCTGCAGGTGCGCCCCGTGGCGGGGGACGTGCAGGTGCTGGCGCCGGATGCGGCGGCCCATGCCGCGCCTGTCGGGTGGCTGCTGCTCATGGCCTTTGCGGGGGGGCTCATCCTCAACCTCATGCCCTGTGTCTTTCCGGTTCTGGCGATGAAGGTTCTGGCGCTGGAGCGTATGGCGCGCGGCGCGCGCAAGGCGGCGCTGGCCGGGGCGGGGGCCTATGCTGGCGGTGTGATTGGCTCCTTTGTCGTGCTGGGGGGAGGCATTGCCGGCCTGCGGGTGGCGGGGCAGCAGGCGGGGTGGGGGTTCCAGTTCCAGTCCACCGGTTTTGTCATCGTCATCTGCCTGCTGCTGTTCGTCGTGGCGCTTAACCTGCTGGGCGTGTTCAGCGCGGGCCTGCGGCTCATGCGGTTTGGTAATGCCCTGCCCACGCATATGGGGGATTTCCTGACCGGCGTGCTGGCGGTCGTGCTGGCTTCACCGTGTACCGCGCCCTTCATGGGGGCGGCGGTGGCGGGTGCGCTGGCGGCATCGCCAGTGGTGGGGCTACTGGTTTTCGCGGCCCTCGGGCTGGGGCTGGCCGCGCCGTACCTGCTGCTTGCCACCATGCCGGGGCTGCTGGGCTGGTTGCCACGCCCCGGGGCATGGATGGAAACGGTACGCCATCTTCTGGCCCTGCCGGTGCTGGCGACCTGCGTGTGGCTGGCATGGGTGAGCGAACTGGAGGGGGGACCGTACGCCCTTGGCTTGCTGGGGGCCGGGCTGGTGCTGGTCGCGACTGGCTGCGTCTTCCTGCGCATGGCGGAAAACGCGGATATGCGCGGCGACCGGCCAGACCGTGCGGGTGTTTACCGCGCCGTGGCGGTTCTGGCCCTGCTGGTGGCTTTTGTGGGTGGCGGCGTGCTGCCGCCCGCCAGTCTGGCGGGGCAGGGTAGCGGCCGCGTTGCCGATGGCAGTTCGGTATTTTCCGCGACCCGGCTGGCGGAACTGCGCGCGCAGGGGCACCCGGTGTTTGTGGACATGACGGCGGCGTGGTGCATCTCATGCCTGGTCAATGAGCGGGTGGCCCTGTCCACCCAAGCCGTGCGGGAGTCATTCGCGCGGCGCGGGATCGTGTACATGACAGGGGACTGGACCCGGCGGGATGCGGGCATCACGGCTTTCCTGCACGCCCATGGGCGCGATGGCGTGCCGTTCTACGCCTATTATCCCGCGCATGGGGCGGAGGTGATCCTGCCTGAAATCCTGTCCCCCGGCATTGTCCTGCGCATGACGGGCGGGGAGTGAAAAAACGGAAGGGGGGCGGCCTGTGTGCCTCCCCTCCGTCTGGTGGTGTCAGTTTGCCGTGCCGCCCGGCAGGGTCAGGCTGCCCGGCGGGGGGGAACGAAGCTGGGGTTGCTGTTTTACGGGCCGGGCAGGCGTGGTCGCATCATCCGATGGATAGCCGGTGGGGAAGATGGCGTCAGGCCCTTCATCCCTGGGTGCCGCAGGGGCTGCGGGAGTCGCGGGCGCTGGCTGGGCCGGGGCTGTGGGCGGACTGTCCGTCGGGCCGCCGCCAATGGTCATGGACCCGCTGGTGGGCTGGCTGGCCGCCGGTGTGGTCGCCGTAACGGTGGCGGGCGCGCCAGCATCAAGCGGCTGCACGGCCACGCTGCCGGGTGGCTGCGATGTGACCAGCCAGTTGCCGAGATGGCTGCGGATCTGGTTTTCCAGTTCCTGGCTCATGTCCTGCAACATCATGTCGGTCAGGGTGTTCAGGTTTTCAGGTGTATCGCTGTTGCCGTGCCGTGTTTTCGGGTCATAGGAGCGCGTGACCTGTGCCACGGCGTAGCCTGTCATGCGGCCATCGGTGGAGGTCACGTCCAGATGCACGTTCAACTGCCCATCCAGCACGCCGCCGGGCTGATGCAGGATGGAGGCGCGGTCGATCGTGAACACGGCCTGCCCGCCGCTGCCCGCCGCGATGAGCCGGTCATGCGCCATCTGGGCCAGGGACTGGTCCGGGGGGAAGGGCGCGCGGGCCGACAGGTCGCCCGGTATGACGCCCGGCTGCCCCCGGTCCACCACGGAAATGGAGGCGACATTGAGGTTGAGCGGCGGCTGGCTGCTGAACCGGGGCGGTGCGAAACTGGTGGTCGGGCTGCTATCGGCATGGTCACAGGCCGATAGCGCCATAAGGGGCAGGCTGGCGGCCAGCACCACGCGCAGGCCGCGACGCAGCGAGGGAATGGAAAAGGGCGGACGGTTCGGTCGCATGAAAAATATATCCCGATAACAGCGGGCGCACAGGGCGCGGTCAACAGATCAGGATTATGACCGTGCCATGATCCGCACCCGGCGCAAAGGGGCAGGCCGGGCGTCAGGTGGTCTTGCCGGCGATCTCGCCACGCTGGAAATGGAAGCTGTGGTTGCAGAACGAGCAGTTCATGGTGATGGTGCCGTCCTGCGCCATGTGGTCCAGATCATCAAGCGTGAAGGTTTCCAGAATGCCCGACAGCCGCGCGCGTGAGCAGCGGCAGCCAAAGGCCAGCGCGCGCGGCTGGCCCATCATCAGCCCTTCGGCATGGAACAGGCGGTGCAGCAGCGTGGCGGAGGAAAGGCCGTCATCCAGGATTTCATGCGCGGTCAGGGTGGTGGCCAGCGTTGTCGCCGTCTCCCAGGCGTCATCACCTTCCTCGGTGCTGAGGTCGGTTTCGATCCCGCCATCGCTTGCGATCTTTTCCATCACCAGCGCGCCCGCGCGCCAGCCCAGCTCCGTCTTTTCACAGAACAGCCTGACCCAGCAGGCATGCTGCTCGCTGGTGGTGAAGTAATGCGCCGCCATGTCCGACAGGCTCTCGCCCGTGATCTCGACAATGCCCTGATGGATGTCGGTATCCGGCCCCTGGTCCACGCTGAACGCCAGGTAGCCCTTGCCCAGAAGCTGCCCCGCCGTGGGGTTGGGGCAGGTGGCCAGCAGTTCGGCCACCTGGTCATCGTCCGAGCGGGCGTGAAAGCGCAGGGCGCCGGAATCCGTGCAGTCCGCCAGCAGCAGGCTGACCGGGCCATCGCCCTTGGCCTGAAGGGAGAAGGAACCCTGGAATTTCAGTGATGAAGCCAGTGCGGCCACCAGCGCCAGCGCCTCCCCCGCCAGCCGCAGCACGACATCGGGGTTGTCATGGCGGGTCAGCAGCGTGTCGGTCAGCACGCCAGGGCGCACGAGACGGCCGCGCACGGGGCGCTGGTCCAGATAGAACGGCACGATACCCTGCGGCACCACCAGATCGGGGGTGTCGGGACGGCTGGAATCGAGAAAGGCGGGGGAAGGGATGGGGGTGGTCATGCTAAAACCCGCGTGTGGTCAGAGATTGGCGGTGATGTCCGCTTCCAGCGCGGCAAGGCGCTGGTCGAGATCCGTCAGCCGTGCGGCGGGCAGCAGGCCCGCTTCCTGTACTGCTGCGATCGCGCGCCGGCGGCAGCGGTCATGTTCCATGTCCAGATCTTCCGTGCGGCCCGCACCGGCAAGGCAGTCCAGATAGGCGTCGCGGATGGCGGCAGCCCGTCCATCCCCCGCCGGCAGGGCGGAGGCGAAGATGTCGCGCACGCTTTTTTCAGCCCAGCCGGGAATTTCCGGCGCGTCTTCGGTGGAGGAGGGCAGGGCGGGCTGTTCGGCCGGTCCGGTCATGCCGTGGGTTCCTTTCCATATTGCTGCCAGTCCTCGCCACACAGCGCCCAGACAAGGATGCCCTTTTGCGCGTGCAGGCGGTTCTCGGCCTCGTCGAACACGACGGAATGCGGGCCTTCAAACACGTCTTCCGTCACTTCTTCCCCGATATGGGCAGGCAGGCAGTGCAGGAAAAGGGCATCGGGTGCGGCATGCGCCATAAGCGCGCCATTCACGCGGTAGGGCTCGAAAGCGTTCAGCCGCTGGTCCGAAGCCTTGTCCGACATGCTGACCCATGTGTCGGTAATGACCGCGTCCGCCCCCTCTACCGCGGCGACCGGGTCGGTCGTGACCGTAATGTCCGCGCCATGTTCGCGCGCCCACGCCACGGCGGCGGCGCTGGGCGCGTGGGTGGGGGGGGTGGCCAGACGCAGGCGGAAGCCGAACAGGGCGGCGGCCTCGATGAAGGAGGTGGCGACATTGTTGCCATCCCCCACCCAGGCCAGCGTGCGCCCGGTAATGGGGCCGCGATGTTCCTCGAACGTCATGATGTCGGCCATGATCTGCACGGGGTGGGAATCCGGCGTCAGCCCGTTGATGACCGGCACGCTGCTCCAGCGCGCGAGCTGGCGCAGGTTTTCCGTCTTGCCCGTGCGCAGGACGATGGCGTCGACAAAGCGCGACAGCACGCGCGCGGTATCGGCAATGCTCTCGCCCCGGCCAATCTGCATGTCCGATGGCGCAAGCAGGATCACGTTGCCGCCAAGCTGCTGCATCCCCACCTCGAACGAGACGCGCGTGCGCGTGGAGGGCTTGGACAGCATGAGCCCCAGCGCGCGGCCACGCAGCGGCTGGGCGGGGTGCAGCGGGCGGGCGCGCTGGCGCTGCATGCGCTTGATGGCGGCCGCGACATCCAGGATGGCGCGCAGCGTGGCCCCGTCCAGTTCCCGGAGGTCGAGGAAATGGCGGGGGGAAGCCTGGGTGGGGGTGTTGAGCGCGTTCATGCCACGTTCTCCGGCTTGGCGGCGGCCAGATGGGCCTGCACGCGCCGGGCCGCCCGGTCCAGTGTGGCCAGCGCATCGGCGCAGTCGCTCTCTGTCACGGTCAGGGGGGGCAGCATGCGCAGGACATTGTCGCCCGCCGTGACGCTCAGCATCCCTTCCGCGAGGGCCGCGTCCTGCACCAGCGCCACATCGGCGCGGCATTTCAGCCCGATCAGCAGGCCAAGGCCCCGACGGCCGGAAAACACATCCGGGTACGCCGCCACCAGCCGGTCGAGCCCCGCGTCGATCTGGGCCGCGCGGGCGCGCACGCCCTCAAGGAAGCCGGGGGCGAGCAGGATATCGAGCACCGCGTTGGCGGCGGCGCAGGCCAGCGGGCTGCCGCCGAACGTGGTGCCGTGGCTGCCCGGTGTCATGTGCCGGGCGATGGTCTCGGTCGTCAGCACGGCGCCCATGGGGAAGCCACCGGCGATGCCCTTGGCGGTGGACAGGATGTCGGGCGTTATGTCCGACCATTCATAGGCGAACAGGCGGCCGCTGCGGCCCATGCCGCACTGGACCTCATCCACGCCAAGGAACAGGCCATATTCATCGCACACCGCGCGCAGGTCCTGCATGAAGCGCGGGGTGGCGACATGGATGCCGCTTTCACCCTGCACCGGCTCGACCATGATGCCCGCGGTCTCGGCCGTGATGGCGTCGCGCACCGCGTTCATGTTGTTGAGGGCGACGTGATCGAAGCCTTCCACCCGGGGGCCGAAGCCATCCAGGTATTTCGGGTTGCCCGTGGCGGACAGCGTGGCCAGCGTGCGCCCGTGGAACGCGCCGTTGAAGCAGATGATGCGGGTGCGCCCGGGGTGGCCGGACTTGGCCTGCGCGCGGCGGATCATCTTGATCATACCTTCGTTCGCTTCCGCGCCCGAATTGCAGAAAAAGGCGGTATCCGCGAAGCTGCTGGCGACCAGCCGCGCGGCCAGCCGTTCGGCCTGCGGCACGCGGTACAGGTTGGAGACATGCATGACGCGCTGCGCCTGCTGTGTGATCGCGCCGACAAGATGCGGGTTGTTATGGCCGACCGAAGACGTGGCGATGCCGGAGCCGAAATCCAGGAATCGTCGCCCGTCCACCGTATACAGCCAAGCACCTTCGCCGCGCTCGAAAGCGAGGTCGGCACGATTGTAATTCGGCATCAGGGCGGGAATCATGGAATGGCCTTGTACTTCGTTTCAAGGAAAAGGATGGCAGGCTCAGAAACGAAAACGGCCCACCGCCGGTGGGGTGGGCATATTTTCTTTCCCGAATTTTCCGGGCCATGCGCGCATGCGGTGCGTCGGGGCATCCGCCTTGCATATTTCAACCCGGAAGCAGGAGAGGATATGATCGGGGCGTGCGAAATGCAACCTTAACCCCGTATCCCCCTGCGGTTCCGCCATGGCAGCCATCCGCCAGCCAGTCAGCTATGGGCGGCGGCGGGGCGTTATGGCACAGTCCATCCGTTATGGTGGCCCGCCCGTCCCGCTCCGCTCCGCGCCCGCTTCCCCCCGCACCGGATGCCGCCGTGCTGCGCGCGGTAGCACTTGCCTATCTGGCCCGCTTTGCCGCCACGCGCGCGGCGGTCGGGCAGATGCTCCACCGCCACATCGACCGCTGGGTGCGCCGCGCGCTCGCCACCGGCATGGAGGCGGAAGCGGCGGCCCATGCCGTCGCCCCCGCCCGTGAGCTGATCCCCGCCATCGTTGCCGACATGGAAGGGCTGGGCGCGGTGGATGACGCCCGTTTTTCCCAATCCCGCGCCCGTTCCCTCGCGCGTGCCGGGCGCTCGCGCCGCATGGTCGCCGCCCATCTGGGCGCGCGTGGCGTGGATGAGGCCACCGCCGGCCACGCGATGGAGGAAGCGCTGGGCGCGCGTGAGGGGGAGGGACGGGAGACGGAACTGGCCGCCGCCCTCGTATTCGTGCGCAAGCGGCGGGCGGGACCGTTCCTGCGTCCCGACGCGGATGGGGATGAGGCGGCGCGGCGCGACCGGCGCGCGATGGAGGCCATGGCGCGGGCGGGCTTTTCACGCGACATCGCGCGGCAGGCGCTGGAAATGGACGTGGGCGAGGCGGAGGACAGGATCATGCGCATGAGATCGGCATGAAGAGGGGTGTGGCGCGGATCATGGCGGCGGCCCTGCTCGTGTCGCTGGCCGGCTGTGGCGGCGGGTGGAACGGGCGGCTGCAATGTGCGCCCTATGCGCGCGAGATGACGCATGTGCAACTGAAGGGGGATGCGGCGTCGTGGTGGGCGCAGGCGCGCGGGCGCTACCCGCGCAGCGCCGTGCCCCGGCCCGGCGCCGTGCTGGTGTTCCGCTCCACCGGCCGTCTGCCCGATGGGCATGTCTCCGTCGTGCGCGCGGTGCGTGGCCCGCGTGAGGTGCTGGTGGATCAGGCCAACTGGGTGCCGGGCCGGGTTGGCCGGGCCGAGCCGGTCATCGACGTATCGGGCCGCAACGACTGGTCGCGGGTAAAGGTATGGTGGGCCCCCATTCACGACATGGGCAAAACCGTCTATCCTGCATATGGATTTATCCTGCCGACGGGCTGATCTGGCTGCCATGGATGCTTGCATATCATGGGTGCCCCCCTCACATAGGCGGGGAAGGGCAGGTTGTCCGCCGTATGGGATGGCGGGCGCGGAAACGGCTTTTTGCGTCATGGACGCGGATTGAGGAATGCAATGGGTAGCTTGAGCTGGGGACATTGGCTGATCGTACTGGCCGTGGTGCTGGTACTGTTCGGCGGCGGCGGCAAGATCAGTTCGCTCATGGGGGACATGGCGCGCGGCATCAAGTCGTTCAAGAAGAACATGGCCGATGACACGCCCGATGAACCGGTGCCCACCGGCCATATACAGGGTCCGGCACGCGAAAAGGACGCCGCCTTTACCGAAGCGCCGCAGCGTTCCGCCAATAACGTAAAATGATATGGGCCGCATGCCACATGCATGCGGGCGGACGGCGTGATGGATGAAACAGTATTTCCCGCTGGCGCGTACTGCCACGCGGTGGACCGGATTATTGCCGCGGGCCAGCGGATGGACCGTTTTGGCTGGGTGCCCGCCACGGCGGGCAATATCAGCATCCGCCTGCCCGACGGCACGCTCGCCATCACGCGCTCGGGCGGGCACAAGGGGCTGCTGGGGAATGATGGGGTCATCCGCGTGGACGCCACGGGCGCGCCATGCACCCCCGGCGACCGCCCCAGCGCCGAGACCCTGCTGCACTGCCAGATCTATGCCCATGACGCCACGGCGGGCGCGGTGCTGCATGGCCATTCCGTCGCCTCCACCGTGCTGTCCATGACGGGCGGGGACGCGCTGGTGCTGGAGGGGTATGAAGTCCAGAAGGTCTTTGCCGGGCAGGACACGCATGCGGCGGGGGTGCATGTGCCCATATTCGACAATGACCAGGACATCGCCCGCCTTTCCCATGTGGTCGCACCGCATCTGGCGGGCATGCGCGCGGGCTACATCATTCGCGGGCATGGTGTGTATGTATGGGGCGCGGACATGGATGTGGCGCTGGCCCGGCTGGAGGGGCTCGAATTCCTGCTGGCCTGCGAACTGGAAAGAAGGAAGGCCCGATGAGCAGCCTGAGCGTTTATGCCGATGACCGGCCCGGCGTGGCCAGCCTGCACCTGACCGACCCCGCGCGCATCGCGGCCGAGCTGGCCCGGATCGGCGTGCGTTTCGAACAGTGGGACAGCCCCGTCACCCCCCCGCGTGAAGCCGCGGAAGCCGAGGTGCTGGACGCCTATCGTCCCTATCTCGACCAGTTGATGGGCGAGACGGGGGCCGGTTCGGCGGATGTGATCCGCGTCGGCCCCGATACGGCGGGCTGGGCGCAGGCACGGGGCAAATACCTGTCCGAACATGTCCATAGCGAGGACGAAGTGCGCTTTTTCGTCCATGGGCAGGGGAATTTCGTGCTGCACGCCAATGGCCATGTCTATGACGTGCGCTGCACCGCGCGCGACCTGATCTCGGTCCCCGCCGGCACGCCGCACTGGTTCGATGGGGGCGTGACGCCGGATTTCGTGACGCTGCGCATCTTCACCAACCCCGATGGCTGGATCGCGCAATATACCGGCAGCGACATCGCGGCCCGCTTCCCCGTTGAAGCCTGAGCCGCACTGAAGGAGATGAGAACGTGACCCAGGCCACGCAGCCGCCCGTGCGTGCGGTGCTGCTGGATATCGAGGGGACGACCATACCGGTTTCCTTTGTCCATGACACCCTGTTCCCCTACGCCCGCAAGGCGCTGCCCGCCCTGCTGCGCAGCCGTGCCGATGACCCGCAGGTCAAGGCGCAGATCGCGGAAATCGCCCGCCTTGCCCCCGGCGTGCCCCCCCTGCGCCAGCTTGAGGCATGGATGGACGCGGACGCCAAGGTCGCGCCGCTGAAGGCGCTGCAGGGCATGGTCTGGGCGCAGGGTTACGCCGATGGCGTGCTCAAGGCCGTGCTGTATCCCGACGTG
This sequence comes from Komagataeibacter sp. FNDCR2, assembly GCF_021295395.1. Lineage (NCBI taxonomy): Bacteria > Pseudomonadati > Pseudomonadota > Alphaproteobacteria > Acetobacterales > Acetobacteraceae > Komagataeibacter > Komagataeibacter sp. FNDCR2. Next base: position 1,525,713 of record NZ_JAIWOU010000001.1, on the reverse strand, counting down.
GTGCCCGCGTTGCGGTGCTGGGCGGCGGCGGGGGTGGCGCTGGCGGTCTATTCGTCCGGTTCGGTCGCGGCGCAGAAGCTGATCTACGGCCATACGAGCGAGGGCGACCTGAGCAGCGTTTTCGTGGGTTTCTATGACCTGGCGATGGGAAGCAAGCGGGAGGCGGACAGCTACCGCCACATCGTGCATGACGCCCATTGGCAGGCGGGCGACGTGCTGTTCCTGTCCGATGTCGTGGCCGAGCTTGACGCGGCGGCCAGCGCGGGCCTGCGCACCTGCCAGATCGCCCGCCCGCAGGATGGCACGCAGCCCGGCGCCACCCACCCCGTGGCCGTCACGCTGGATGAGGTGGCCACCCGCTTCGGCCTGCCACGCCCGGAGGCGGTATGAAGGCGCATCTCCACACGGACTGGCGCGACATTCCCGACAGCGCCCGTGGCGCGGTCGCGGCGCTGGGCAATTTTGACGGGGTGCATGTGGGCCACGCCCACCTGGTGCAGGCGGCGCATGCCGCGCGCCCGGACCGGGAACTGGCGGTGGTGACGTTCGAGCCCCACCCGCGCGAACTGTTCCGCCCGCAGGATCCGGCCTTTCGCCTTACCCTGCCGCAGGAACGTTTCGCGGCGCTGTCCGCGCTGGGGGTGAAGCATGTCTTCCAGATCCCCTTCGATCGTGAATTCAGCGCCATGAGCGCGGAGAACTTCGTAACCCGCGTGCTGCATGAAAGCCTTGGCCTGCACCATGTGGCCTGCGGCATGGATTTCGCGTTCGGCCACCGCAGGCGGGGCAATGTCGATTTCCTGGCCGAACGGACCGAGGAACTGGGCATCGGCCTGACCGTGGTGCCCGCGCTGGCCGATGCGCTGGGGCCGTATTCCTCCAGCCGGATCCGCAGGCTGCTGCAGGATGGCTACCCCGAACGCGCGGCGGAGGAACTGGGTCGCCCCTGGTCGATTCGCGGCGTGGTGCAGCATGGTGACAAGCGCGGCCGCCTGCTGGGTTTCCCCACCGCCAACATAGCCCTTGGCCGCCATCTGGAGCCTGCGCGCGGGGTGTACGCGGTCAGCGTGCGCATGGCCGATGGCACGGTCTGCCCCGGTGTGGCCAATATCGGGCGCAGGCCCACCATCAATGATGGGCAGGAAAGCCGGCTGGAAGTGCATCTGCTTGGTTTTTCAGGCGATCTGTATGGCCAGACCCTGTCGGTCGCGCTGCATACCCTGCTGCGCGCCGAACGCCGCTTTGACGGGCTGGACGCGCTCAAGGATCAGATCGCGCGTGATTCCGAGCAGGCCACCGCCTATCTGGCCGCCCGCCAGTCCGGGACCATACCCACCAGAACTTGACCACGCGCCACCGTGGTCTCCATAAGGTTGCCTCGCACGCGGGCCCTTCGCGGCCCGCATGCTTCCCCTTGCCAGAAGAACAGAACAGGCCATGTCCGAGTCAAAACCACAGGATGTCTATCGGGAGACGGTCTTCCTGCCGACCACCTCCTTTCCCATGCGGGGCAGCCTGCCCAAACGGGAACCTGAGATTCTGGCCGGATGGGAGAGCGAGAAGCTCGATGACCGCCTGTTCGCGCAGGCGCGCGGGCGTGACGTGTTCATGCTGCACGATGGGCCGCCCTACGCCAACGGGCACCTGCATATCGGTCATGCGCTGAACAAGATCCTCAAGGACGTGATCAACCGCGCCCACCGCATGTCGGGCTATGGCATCCATTACGTGCCGGGCTGGGACTGCCATGGCCTGCCGATCGAATGGAAGATCGAGGAAGAATACCGCAAGCGCGGGCAGGACAAGGACAGCGTGCCCGTTCTCCAGTTCCGGGCCGAATGCCGTGCCTATGCGCAGAAATGGCTGGATACGCAGGCCAGCGAATTCCGCAGGCTGGGCGTGCAGGCGGAATGGGCGCGGCGCTACGCCACCATGGATTTTTCGTCCGAAGCGGCGATCGCGGGTGAAATCGGCAAATTCCTGCTCAACGGCCTGCTGTACCGTGGCCTGCGCCCGGTCATGTGGAGCCCGGTCGAGAAAACGGCCCTGGCCGAGGCCGAGATCGAATATCGCGATCACGAATCCACAGCCATCCACGTGGCGTTCCCCTTTGTAACCGATCCCACCCCCGCCCAGGCGCTGGAAGACGTGGCGGCGGTGATCTGGACCACCACGCCGTGGACCATCCCCGCCAACCGCGCCATCGCCTACGGCCCCGAAATCACCTACGCCGTGCTGCGTGTTGACGGCGTAAGCGACGAGGCCATGCTGGAACCGCAATCGCGCGTTCTGGTGGCGGAAGACCTGATCGGGCCGTTCTGCCAGGCAGCGGGCGTTACCGCGCACCATGTCCTGTACACCCTGCCCGGCAGCGCGCTGGAGGGGGCGGTCTGCGCCCATCCGCTGCGGGGGCAGGGCTATGATTTCGACGTGCCGCTGCTGCCCGGCGCGCATGTCACGACCGAGGCCGGGACCGGGCTGGTCCATACCGCCCCCGCCCATGGCGAGGACGACTTCAGCCTCGGCCGCGCCTTCGGGCTGGAAATCACCGAACTGGTGCTGGACGATGGCCGTTATGCCGACTGGGTGCCGCTGTTCGGCGGGGGGCATGTGTTCAAGGCGGCGGAGCCGGTCTGTCAGGCCCTGCTTGAATCCATGCAGCGCGCCGTGGCGGCGGGCACCGCGCCGTCCGGTCTGGTGGCGCGCGCCACGCTGGTTCATTCCTATCCGCATTCATGGCGTTCGCGCGCGCCCATCATCTACCGCGCCACGCCGCAATGGTTCATCCGCATGGATGGGGAGGGGCACCTGCGTGATCGCGCCCTCGCCGCGCTGGAAAAGGTGACGTTCGTGCCCGCGCAGGCGCGCAACCGGCTGACCTCGATGGTGGCGGGGCGACCCGACTGGTGCATCAGCCGCCAGCGCGCATGGGGCGTGCCGATTGCCGTGTTCGTGGAAAAACGCACCGGCGAGGTCCTGCGCGACGCGGAGGTGATGGCCCGTGTCGTCGCTGCCTTCCGCGCCGAAGGGGCCGATGCCTGGTACAGCTCGCCCGCCACGCGCTTCCTGGGTGAAGGGCGCGATCCGGAAGATTACGAGCAGGTGTTCGATATCGTGGATGTCTGGTTCGAGAGTGGCTCGACCCATTCCTTCGTGCTGGGGCATGGGGACATGCCCTTCCCGGCGGATCTGTACCTGGAAGGGTCGGACCAGCATCGCGGCTGGTTCCAGTCATCGCTGCTCGAAAGCGTGGGCACGCGCGGTGTCGCGCCCTACAGGGCGCTGGTGACCAATGGCTTCGTGCTGGATGAGCAGGGCCGCAAGATGTCCAAGTCCCTTGGCAATGTCATCGCGCCGCAGGATGTCAATGACAGCCTGGGCGCCGACATCCTGCGCCTGTGGGTCATGAATTCCGACACGAACGAGGATTTGCGCATCGGCAAGGAGATCCTCAAGCAGCAGGGCGAACTCTATCGCCGCCTGCGCAACACGCTGCGCTGGCTGCTGGGCGCGCTGGACGGCTTTACCGAAGCCGAGCGCGTGCCCCATGCCGAACTGCCGGAACTGGAGCGCTGGGTCCTGCACCGCATGACCGAACTGGGCGGGCTTGTGGCCCGCGCGGTGGAAACGCATGAATGGGTGGGCGTGTATCCCGCCCTGCACGGGTTCTGCGCCGCCGACCTGTCCGCCTTCTATTTCGATGTGCGCAAGGACACCATCTATTGCGATGGTCCGTCGAGCCTGAAGCGCCGCGCCGCGCGCACCGTGCTCGACCACCTGCATCGCAGCCTGTGCGCCTGGCTCGCGCCGGTGCTGGTCTTCACGGCGGAAGAGGCGTGGCTCGCCCGCCCCGGCAATACCGAAAGCGTGCATCTTCAGTCCTTCCCGGACCTGCCCACGGAGTGGAATGATCCCGAACTGGGCGATCGCTGGGCCATGCTGCGCGCCGTGCGCCGTATCATCACCACCGAGATCGAGAGCGCGCGCCGCGACGGGCTGGTCAAGTCCTCGCTCCAGGCGGCGCTCGAACTCCCCCTGTCGGAGGCGGAAGCCGCGCGGTTTGAAGGCGTGGACTGGGCGGAACTGACCATCGTGTCACAGGCCGGGGTCAGCATCATCGCGGGCGCGGGCTCGATCTATCTGGGCGAGGACGGGGCGCAGGAAGGCACGCCGCATGGCATTCCCGCCATTACGGTGGCGCAGGGGCATAAATGCGCGCGCTGCTGGAAGGTGCTGGACGAAGTGGGGCGCGACAGTACCCACCCCGAACTGTGCCTGCGCTGTGTCGATGTGGTGCAGGGCAAGGCGTAACGGCAATGAACAACCGCGTTGTGGGCGGGGCCTGCCTGCTGGGCGCGCTGGCGGCGGATCAGGCCAGCAAGTTCTGGATACTTGATGTCTATGACCTGCCCGCGCGTGAAAGCGTGCCCCTGCTGCCCGTGCTGAACCTGACCATGGTCTGGAACCACGCCATCACCTTCGGCATGCTGGGGGGGGCGGGGGCCGCCGGCCGCGTGATCTTTTCGGTCGCAGCCCTTGCGATCGTGACGGGGCTTGGCGTCTGGCTGGCGCGCACGCCACGGGTATGGGTGGCGGTGGCGCTGGGCATGATCATGGGCGGGGCCATTGGCAACGTGATCGACCGGCTGCGCTATGGCGCGGTGGTCGATTTCATCCATGCCCATGCCTTTGGCTGGTCGTGGCCGGTCTTCAACATCGCGGACGCCCTGATTGATTGCGGGGTTGCGATCCTGATTATCGACAACCTGCGCATGCGCGATGCAAACTAGGGGCTGGAGCGGCCCGCGCATGCTTGCCGAAGCGTTCCACTAACGGTAATAGGCGAGATATGGCGATTCCAGCTTTCAGACCCCTTTCCTGTGCATTGCTCATGGCGAGCGGCTTCATGCTGTCGGGCTGCTCGGGCGCTGATGTCTCGCGCGCCTTCGGGCTGGAGCGGAGCCTGCCGGACGAATACACCGTCACCACCCGTGCGCCGCTGTCCATGCCGCCATCCGATGAACTGGGCGCGCCCAACAGCAACGCCGTCCAGCGTGCGGAAGACACCAACCCGCGCATGCAGGCGCTGGAAACGCTTTCGCCCAACGTGGCGCTCCAGGGGGCCGATGGGCCCGACAGCGCGGGGCAGGCCGCCCTGGTGGGGTCGGCGCGGCAGGCGGCCAACGACCCGGACAAGGGCGAGATGGGGCGCGCGGATACCAGCTTTGTGGACAAGCTCATGTTCTGGCACGGTGGCGGGGCGGGTAATCTTGTCAACGGCAAGGCGGAAAACGCCCGCCTGCGCGAGGATTCAGCCCTTGGCCGCAACCTGACGCAGGGTGCCACCCCAACCGTAAGCGGCCCCACCAAATAAGTCCCACCAGACAAGGCGGTGTCCGTCTGGTGGGCGGAAACGGGAATCCGGTCGCGGATATGAACATGTCTTCAGGCAACAGCCAGCCGGTGATCCGTCGGCTGTCCGAACAGGTGGTCAATCGCATCGCGGCGGGCGAGGTGATCGAGCGCCCGGCGGCGGCGCTGAAGGAACTGGTCGAGAACGCCATTGATTCCGGGGCGCGGCGCATCCGCATCCGTCTCGACCGGGGCGGCATGGACCGCATCGAGGTCACCGATGACGGCTGCGGGATGTCGCCCGATGACCTGCTTCTCGCGGTCGAGCGGCATTGCACCTCCAAACTGCGTGACGAGACGCTGGTGCGCATTTCCACCCTTGGGTTCCGGGGGGAGGCGCTGCCCTCCATCGGCGCGGCCGCGCGGCTTACGGTCATGTCCCGGCCACGGGGCGCGGAGTCGGCATGGTCCATCCGGGTGGAAGGCGGCGTGGTGGGGGAACCCGAACCCTGCGCCGGGCCAGCGGGTACCCGCGTGCTGGTGGAGGACATGTTCTTCGCCACGCCCGCGCGACGCAAATTCCTCAAAAGTCCCCGGGTCGAATCCGGCCATGCCGAAAACGTGGTGCGACGTCTGGCGCTGTCCGCCCCGCATATCGCCTTCCGGCTGGAATTCGACACGCGCGTGATCCTTGACCTGCCGGTGCAGGACATGGCCGCGCGTGTCGCCGCCATTCTTGAATCCGGTCATGCCGATGGCCTGCTGCCCGTGGAAGGGCAGCGCGGTGACCTGAAACTGAGCGGCTTCATCTGCGCCCCCTCGGTCCATCGCGCCACGGCCAATGGACAGATGCTGCTGGTCAATGGCCGCCCCGTGGTCGATCCGGTGCTGCGCACGGCGGTCAGGGTGGCCTACCGCAATGTCATGGAACACGGGCGGCACGCGGTGGTGGCGCTATCGCTGGAAATCCCGCCCGAACAGGTGGATGTGAACGTACACCCCGCCAAGACGGAACTGCGTTATGCCGACTCGGCCGCCGTACGGGCGCTGGTGATCGGATCGCTGGGGCGCGCGCTTGGCACGGGGGCGGGGATCGCGGGGGTGCGGCCCGACCTGCTTCAGTCGCGCGGACCTTCCCCCGCGCGTATCTGGTACCCGCCGGAGCAGCAGGGCAACGCACCGGACATTTCCACCCGCCTGGCCATGCCGCCCGATCCGCCCCGGCAGGATGGGGCCGGATTCCCCGCCGGGTTTGGCGACTCCACCCTGCCGCTCGTCGCCCCGCCCTTGGCCCGCCATGCCGCCGCGGTGGAGTCGTCGCCTGGCATGGACGAGACCGCCGCCTGTGCGGAGGATCACCCCCTGGGCGCCGCCATGGCGCAGGTGCTGGGCACGTACATCCTGTCCCAGACAGCCGATGGCGCGCTTGTGCTGGTGGACCAGCACGCCGCCCATGAACGCCTGACCCATGAGAAGCTGCGCCAGCAATATATGGGTGGCGAGATTCGTGCCCAGCGCCTGCTGCTGCCCGAAGTGGTGGATCTCGTGCCCCGGCAGGTGGACGTACTTCTGTCCTTCACGCCCGCGCTGGCCAGGCTGGGAATCGAGATCGAACCTTTTGGGGGGACCGCCGTTCTGATCCGTACCATGCCCGCGCTGCTGGGCAAGGAAGACCCGGCGGGCATGCTGCGGGATCTGGCGGAGGAACTGGAGGCGGACGATCTGGCCACCCCGGCGCAGGCGGATGCGCTGGAGGCCCGCATGGACGCGATGATCGCGCGCATGGCGTGTCATGGCAGCGTGCGCGCGGGCCGCAGGCTGACGCATGAGGAAATGAACGCCCTGCTGCGCGACATGGAACGTACCCCCCGCTCGGGCACGTGTTCGCATGGTCGGCCGACATGGATCCGGCTGGAAAAGGGCGATCTCGAACGGCTGTTCGGACGCCGCTGACCGCGCGGTCCGGAGGGGCGTGCGGCATGCGCCTGACGCATTGCGGGGCATGGCAGGGCGCATGATCGGTAGAATGTGACCGTTTGCGCACTGGATCCCTGATACAAAACCCCTTTAGGGTCACGCATTGTCCATGGATGATGTGAGACCCAGTGTGCATCCGATCCTGCTCCCTCTAGTTACCTACCTGCCTCTTGCCGGGGTTGTCGCCATATTGCTGACTCGTGGCACGACCCAGACGGTCGAGACCGCCGCCCGATGGGTGGCGTTATGGACCAGTGGCATCGTGTTCGCGTTGTCCGTGATCATGTGGGCAGAATTCGACCCTGCCCATGTTGGCGTCCAGTTCGAACAGCGGATCGGATGGGCCAGCGGCGCGGGCATTTCCTATCATGCCGGGCTTGATGGCATCAGCCTCGTGTTCGTGCTGCTCTCCACGTTCCTCACGCCGCTTTCCATCATTGGCGGCTGGAAACTGATTTCAGGGCGGGTGCGCGATTACATGATCGCCATGCTGCTGCTGGAAACGACACTGATCGGCCTGTTCTCGGCGCTCGATCTGGTGCTGTTCTACGTGTTCTATGAAGCGACGCTGCTGCCCGCCAGCCTCATGATCGGCGTATGGGGTGGCCCGCGTCGTGTATGGGCGTCGCTGCAGTTCTTCCTGTTCACCTTTGGCGGCTCGCTGTTCATGCTGCTGGCGCTTCTGGCCATGTGGAACGCAACGGGTACGACCGATATCGTGGCGCTCCAGCATCACGGTTTCGGCCATGCCATGCAGTGCTGGCTTCTGGCCGGGTTCATCATCGCCTTTGGCGTGAAGCTGCCGCTGTTCCCGCTGCATGCCTGGCTGCCCGATGCCTATACCGAGGCCCCGACCCCGGCTTCCGTCATGCTGTCGGGCGTGCTGTCAAAGGCCGGGGCCTACGGCCTGCTGCGCTTTGGCGTGCTCATGTTCCCCGATGCGGCGCGCCTGTTCGCGCCGGTGGTGCTGACGCTGGGGGTGATCGCGGTGATCTACGCCGCCATCATCGCGCTGGCGCAGACGGACATGAAGCGCGTGATCGCCTATTCCTCGTTCTCGCATATGGGGGTGATCGCGATCGGCCTGTTCACCCTGACGCCCGAGGGAATTGACGGCGCGATTTTCCAGATGCTGTCGCATGGTATCGTGATCGCGGCGCTGTTCTTCTGTGTCTCCGCCGTGTCCTGGCGGGCCGAAACGCGCGAAATCAGCGCATTCTCCGGTGTCGCGCACAAGATGCCGGTGCTGGCCACGCTCGCCATGCTGTTCGTCATGGCCAATATCGGCCTGCCGGGCACCGGGGCGTTCGTGGGTGAATTCCTGGTTATGGTTGGTGCGCTGCATGTCTCGTTCTGGCTGGCCTTCCTGGGTGGTTCGAGCATGATCCTGGGTGCGGTCTACATGCTGGTGCTGTACCGCCGGGTGCTGTTCGGGGCGAACAAGGGCGGGGTTGTCGCCCTGCTGCGCGACCTGACGGGGCCGGAACTGGCTGTGCTGGTGCCGCTGGCGGTGGTGACGCTGTGGATGGGGGTACATCCGGGGTCGTTCCTGCGGATGTTCGATCCGACCGTGACCAGCCTCCTGCACCCCGTGGCGGCTGTCGCCACGGTTGAGCCGCAGGTGATCGCGCCGCTGACCGGCGCGGGCTGAACCACGTCTCTCCCTTGATAGGAAAAGCCCGGTCATCCCAACAGGATGACCGGGCTTTTTTTGTTCTGTAAGGACGTTTTGGTGAAGCTTTCTTCAAAAAGCTTCAGGAAACGCCGCCCTTTTGGAAAATTGCTTATACATCAAGGTTATCGACCTGTCTGGCATGTTCCTGAATGAAGCGGAAGCGGAGTTCCGCCTTGCGGCCCATCAGGTGTTCCACGCGCTCCAGCGTGAAGGCCCTGTCTTCGGGCGGGGTGATGACCTTGAGCAGCGTGCGGTGCTTCGGGTCCATGGTGGTCTGCTTCAGGTCGCCCGGCGGCATTTCCCCCAGCCCCTTGAAGCGTGAGACCTCGACCTTGCTGTTGGGTTTGAACGCGGTTTTCATTTTCTTTTCCCGGTCGGCATCATCCATGGCGTAGATGCTTTTGCCACCCTGCGTAAGGCGATACAGCGGCGGCTGGGCCAGGTAGAGATGCCCGTTGCGGATCAGACCGGGCAGTTCCCGAAAAAAGAACGTCATGAGCAGGGAGGCGATATGCGCGCCGTCCACATCGGCATCGGTCATGATGATGATGCGGCCATAACGCAGCTTGGTGGCGTCGAAACGCTCCCCCATGCCGCAGCCCAGTGCTTCCACAAGGTCGCGCAGTTCCTGATTGCCGCGCAGCTTCTCGGTCGAGGCGCTGGCCACATTCAGGATCTTGCCCCGCAGCGGAAGCACGGCCTGTGTTTCGCGGTTGCGGGCCTGCTTGGCGGAGCCACCGGCGGAATCCCCCTCCACCAGGAAGATTTCCGTCTCGGCGGCGTTTTCGCGCGTGCAGTCGGTCAGCTTGCCCGGTAGCCGCAGGCGGCGGGTGGCGCTTTTGCGCGGCGTGTCCTTCTGTTCCTTGCGGCGCAGGCGTTCCTCGGCCCGTTCCACCACAAAGGCCAGCAGGTTATCCGCCTGCGGCGGGTTGCCCGCCAGCCAGTGGTCGAAACGGTCGCGCAGGGCGGTTTCCACCAGCTTGCTCGCCTCGCCACTGGTCAGTTTTTCCTTGGTCTGGCCCTGAAACTGCGGGTCACGGATGAAGACCGACAGCTTGGCGGCGATGCAGCCCAGAATATCATCGGCATTGATGCTGGCGGCGCGTTTGTTGGAGCGCTGCTCCCCCCAGTTGCGCAGGCCCTTGAGCAGCGCGTTGCGGAACCCCGTCTCATGCGTGCCGCCATTGGGGGTGGGAATGGTGTTGCAATAGGAGGCAAGGGCCGCCGGACCCGTTTCCTGAAAGGCAATGGCCCATTCCATGCGCCCGGTGTCATGGCCATCAGGCCCGGTGGGCAGGTCCGCGTCACCCGCCCACAGATCGGTCAGCAGGGCTGCCTTTTCCCCCAGTTCGTCACGCAGGCTGTCCGCCAGCCCACCGGGAAAGTGCAGCACGGCTTCCGCCGGTACGTCATCCCCCTTGATCAGCGCCGGATCGCATGCCCAGCGGATGGTCACCCCACGGAACAGGAACGCCTTGGAACGGCACAGCCGGTACAGCCGGGCGGGCGAGAAATGCAGGCGGCCGAAAATCTGCGGGTCGGGGGTGAAGCGGATCTGCGTGCCGCGCCGGTTATTGACCGGGCCGATTTTTTCCACGCCGCTGAGTGGGTGCCCGCGTTCATAGACCTGCCGCCACAGTTCCCGGTCGCGCGCGATTTCCACTTCCATGCGGGCGGCCAGCGCATTGACCACGGACGAGCCAACGCCATGCAGCCCGCCGGATGTGGCATAGGCCTTGCCGGAGAACTTGCCCCCCGCATGCAGCGTGGTCAGGATCACCTCCAGCGCCGAGCGGTCGGGAAAGCGGGGATGCGGGTCCACCGGTATGCCACGGCCATTGTCGCGTATGGTCAGGCGGTCACCGGCCTCCAGCGTCACGTCGATGGTGGTGGCATGGCCGGCGACGGCTTCATCCATCGCGTTATCCAGAATTTCGGAGGCCAGGTGATGATAGGCCGTCTCGTCCGTGCCGCCGATATACATGCCCGGGCGGCGGCGTACGGGTTCCAGCCCCTCCAGCACCTCGATCGCGCTGGCGTCATAGGAATCGGGGGTGTTTGTGGTGCTGTCTGGCATGGGGGCGGGGGAGACCTTGCGTCGGGCGGGTTTGCCGGGGCTGGCAGGCGTGGAAAAAAGATCGTCGTTCATGAATCGTTCTTTATTTTGTCGCATCACGTCCAGTCAGGCTGCAAGGCCCGATCACGCGCAGGCACTATGCCCGCACTTGCGGGCATGAAAAAGGCCGGACGCTGGCCCGGCCTTATTTTTCTTTTATCCGGCCGCGACCGGCGTGCTCAGCTACGGACCGTATGGCGCGCCGGGCCACGGCTGGTGGTGGACGCCGCCGGGCGAACCGGGCGGTTGGGGGCGGTGCAGGTCAGGTAGGACGCGGGCTGGAGAATATCCTTCGCCTGCGCGTAGCTGGACAGGTCGGATGCGCTGTCAAGCACCAGCACCTCGTCAAACATGGAGATACGCTGCTGGCAGAACGCGCTGCCGGAATGCAGGCCGCGCTCGGACTGCACGTTCGCAAGCTGCGTGATGTAGTCATCATGCTGGCGCTGGGCGTTGCGGCCATAGGTGCTGCGGAAGTAGGTGTTGAGGACGTGTTCCTCATTGGTCAGCTTGTTGCGGAACTTGATGACGAAACTGTTATACTTTTCCTGCGCGTTGCATGACAGGGCCGTGACCATAAGCTCGCTTTTCAGGCCCTGCACATCGAAGGCCTCATGCGCGGGGGAAGGGGAGCAGGGGCCGGCGGCCAGTGCCTGCCCGCCATTAACCAGCCCGGCCAGGGCAAGTGCGGCAGCGCCAGCGCGCCAGATCGACATGGACATCAGGAAGGTTCTCCAGATATTGGGGCTGTTGCCAACGGGGGGTGCACGCGGCCCCGCATGGTCCGGCGGAAATGAAATCCGGATCAGGTCTATAGCGCAAACTTGCTGTTGCCAAAAGGGAGAGTGACGGTATCCCCCTTAAAAAGGGGAGCCATGAACGTTCGATGGGATGACAGCGGCCATCGGTCCGGCTATGCCACATGGGCAGGGCCTGTCCGCTTGCGTAAAAGGACCAACGGGTCTTTCCCGCCTGGGTGCGTTGCTCTACAGCACACGCCAAAGCGGTTTGCCGTTGTGCCGATCCAGACCGTATGGGACGGCGCGGGCGAAACTGTCCTCATAACAGGTGATGTATCAAATACAGCGGAGCTGACGAGTGCGACTGCGACTGTCTGCAATCATGATGACGACGGGCATTCTGCTCGCCGGATGTGACAACAAACCGGCCGTGAACCTTGGTGGAATCGGCATAACCCCCAACCCGTACAATTACATGAAGTCATCCGGCCTGTGTCAGGTGGGGAACCTGACGCCCGCGGGACAGAACACGAAAAGCGCCACCATGCAGGTGCGCAGCGATGACGGCTACTGCGCGATCGAGACGCGTATGTCCGGCGGGCATCCCTATCCCTCGTTCGGGGTGTCGCCCGCGCCGGAGCATGGCAAGGCTTTCATCTATAACTATAATGATCACACTTATGTGACCTATACGCCCAATACATCCTATTCCGGTCAGGACAAATTCCGTGTCGTCCTGATCCGTGGCGGCAGCGAGCCGCGTGAATATATCGACGTGACGGCCACGGTCACGGCCCCTGTCGTACCCGGCGCAAAATGATACCGCCCCGGCCCTGACGGGCCGGGGTCCGCCCTGCCGGAAGCGGGGCGGCGCAGTCAGATCGAGAAGGTGATGGGTTCGGGCTGGGGGCGGCGCATGCCCGCGTGTTCCGCCTTGCGCACCAGGTCATCAAGGCTGATTTCACGACATTTCTCGTCAATCATGCTGTCGAATTCCTGCCAGCAGGGTTCGACAACCTTCTGGAACAGACCGCCGATCGGGCCATCATCCGTATTGTCTTCCGCCGTGATGACCGAAAGGATATCCGCCAGCAGGATGTCGCGCCGGGGGCGGCCCAGCCGGTAGCCGCCACGCGGGCCACGCACGCTTTCCAGCAGTCCCGAGCGTGACAGGGACTGGAGCAGCGGCTCGATGCCCCGGCGGGCCAGACCGGCCCGCTCGGCAATGTCGGCCGCGCTTATGGTGCCGTTCCGTCCAGCGTGAAAAGCAACATCAAGCATGATCAGTATGGCGATCATGGTTCTGTCACGCCGGAGGAGCATATCATTCAGCCTTGCTTGGAGTGGAGCGGAAAAGTGCCTTGCACCGTTTATCAGCAATTGCCGGATTGATCCACGCTTCTGTTCAGGAGGATGGTGGATTATGTCAGACTGTACGCGTGAATAGGCCATTTCCGTAACAAGGAGTGATAACGGATGAACAAGACCACCCCGGCGGGTTCCACCTACGGTTTTGCCGCGCCGCGCGGCAAGGTGTACGACTCCATCGTGGACACTGTGGGGGGAACACCACTGGTGGCCTTGCCGCACCTGACCCGTGAGGACGGGTTGCAGGCCCGCGTGCTGATGAAACTGGAATTCTTCAATCCGCTCGCCTCCGTCAAGGACCGCATCGGCGCGGCCATGATCGAGGATGCGGAAAGCCGGGGCGAAATCCAGCCGGGCAAGACCACGCTGGTGGAGCCGACTTCCGGCAATACCGGCATTTCGCTGGCTTTCGTGGCGGCGGCGCGTGGGTACCGGCTGATCGTGACCATGCCGGAAGGGGCGTCGATCGAGCGGCGCAAGATGTTACGCCTGCTCGATGCGCGGCTGGAGCTTACGCCCATGCGGCTGGGCATGGCCGGTGCGATCGCCCGTGCCGAGGAAATCCTTAAAAAGACACCCAATTCATGGATGCCGCGGCAGTTCGACAACCCGGCCAACCCCGATGTGCACGCCGCCACCACGGCGGAGGAAATCTGGGCCGATACGGCGGGTGAGGTCGATATTGTCGTCGCGGGGCTGGGCACCGGCGGGACCGCCAGCGGCATTGCCCACCGCCTGAAGGACTACAAGAAGGACATCGAGGTTTACGGCGTTGAGCCGATGGAAAGCGCCATTCTGAACGGTGATGAACCGGGACCGCACGGCATTCAGGGAATCGGGCCGGGATTTTGCCCCCGCACGCTGGATCTCGCGGCGCTGGCGGGGGTGCTGCCGGTCTCCGAACGTGAGGCCATTGCCGCCGCCCGCCGCTGTGCGCGGCTTGATGGCGTGCCGGTGGGCATTTCATCCGGTGCGGCGCTGCATGCGGCCATACAGCTTGCCGCACGGCCGGAGAACGGGGGCAAGACCATCGTGACCATCGCCCCGTCCTTTGCCGAGCGTTACCTGTCCACCTCGCTGTTTACCGGGCTGGTCTGATCCCGGACCATCCGGCGCGAAGAAAGGCCCATATGGAAAAAGCGGCTGCCTTGTGGCGCTGCTTTTTTCTTTTCCATATTCAGGCGGGTGACAGCACGATCAGTGCAGGATGATCTCGACGCGACGGTTCTGCGCTTCGCGCGTATTGGCCATGGTCTGGACCAGCGGGTTGGAGTCGCCAAAGCCATGGATGTCGATCGCGGGGCCGGGCACACCGTCGCGCACCAGTTCGGCCTTGATGACCTCCGCGCGCCGGAGCGAGAGCGCCTGGTTATACTGCTCGCCCCGCAGGCCGGGATGGGCGGCGGAGTTGTCGGTATAGCCGTTGACCTCGATGCGCGTGGTCTGCGTATTGGTCGAGGCCTGCGCGGCAACCGCCACGATCGAACGGGCGCGATCGGTCAGCTCGCTGCGGTCCCAATCGAAAAATACGAGATAGGTCCGATTCTCCGCCGGGGCTGGCGCCGCGACGCTTGAAGGCGGCGGTGGCGGCGGCGGGGCGGGATTGAACTCGTAGCGCAGGCCGAGCATGAGCGAATGATTGAAGTCGGTGCGGCTGTCGCGGTTGCCGTTGCGAAAGCCGTAATCGCTGTTCATGGCCGTCAGCGCGCTGTCGCTGCCGCTCATGGAGGAATGGTGCGACTGCGGGCCAAGCATGGTCCAGAAGCGGTATTCCGCCGTGGCGGACAGGCCGACAACCCATGGCATGGGGAAGGCGAGGCCAAAGATGCCCTGATAGGCGAAGTTGCCGTACGTACCGCTCACATGCTGGCTGTAATTCGCGCCATTCACGTTGCCGGTCATGGTGGTGTTCATGTTCTGCCAGCCATAGCCGATACCCGCGCCAAAATACGGGAACAGCCAGCTTTTGCCGATATCGAGGTCGAACAGGGCATTGGCCATCAGGCCCGATTCCTGCTGCCGGCCATCCGCATGGGCATGATAGGCGGCATTGCCCCCCACCGTTTTCAGGTCGTTGTTACGGTAATGGCCCTCAAGTTCCACGCGGAAGCCGTTGCCCAGCCCCCAGCCGATGGCGCCCTCGCCGATGGCGCCGGTACGGAACTGATCGCGCGCCGAGGAATTCCGTATGACCTGGCCCTGGTTGAAGGTCGCACCACCTTCACCGCTCATGTACAGCCCCTGTACGGGCTGGGCGAATACCGGGGCGGAGACCAGTACGGGACCCAGGGTAACCGAGGCAGCCAATAAAGACCCTGCAAGCAATCCGTACCGCAGATTCATACTCTTCTTCTCCCTTCGACGGGCCTCTGGTGGCGTATCGGCCCGGTCGGGTGCGCGTGCCATATTCCTTCGGATCAGCAGCATCAGCATTCTTTTGCTTAAAGAAACCAGCCCTGACAATCCATTGTCACTGCCTAATCCACCGCTTCGGGCGGTGGGGCCAACTGTCCTGTCCGAGTGTGTGCCAGATGCCACACCCATACGCCGGACTGGTTTCTATGCCTTTAATCGCGTGGAATCACGTCTTTCATATCAGCCTTGCTTCAAACGGTGGCGCAAGATCGGGTGCGTCGAATTCAAGGACCCATATATCGGGGTCCCGTTCCCTCTGTCTTGCGACGTAGGTATCGACACTGTCCTGATCCACAGCCGCCTCCCCTGTAGCGCGGAACCATGCCCGGCGTCCATCGGGGGTGCGGGTGGGGGCAAGCACGCACATGCGCCTGTCCCGGCCCAGAAGTACGATCAGCACGCTGCCCGCATCTTCGTCCCCACGGTGCAGGACCATGCCGGGATTTCCCTTTTGTCCAGCCTGACGCAGCATTGCCCGGACCCATATGCCGGTTTTCAGGCGCGATTCTTCCATGGGGTGAACATCTCCGGTAATGCAGAAAGGCAAAGGGAGACATGCAGGAATAGCACGGTTTCCCATGGTGATATTCTAGCCGCCACTGGCCGGGACGGCGCTTTCCTCGGGTATGGCGGACAGGGCGGCGCGGTATTCGACCGGGTTGTCCAGCAGGGAACGCGCGGCATCAAGGTCGCTGTCTGTGCCGATGGCGGCGGGGCAGGCCTTGCGGATGCTCAGGATGCGCGCGGGGTCCACGGGGTAGCGGATCTGGCGGGTGGCGGTGATCCATTCCCGACTGTCCACCGTGCCTTCGGCCAGGTTCTGGAGCTGGCGCTCAAGCGCGCTTTCCCCCAGGCTGGTGCAGACCTGCGGCATTACGCCCAGCCCCTGTAGCGGCCAGCCCAGCGGGGCGAGCACGCGACTCCATGTTACGTAAAGCTCGCCGCCATTGGGCATCTGGCCAATGGTCTGGACCAGTCCCTTGCCCAGCGTGGCGCTGCCGATCACCACGCCCCGCTTCTGGTCGGCCAGGGCGGCGGCCAGAATCTCGGCGGCGCTGGCGGTGCGTCCATCCACCATGACGATGATGGGCAGCCCATTGGTCATGTCCCCGCCCTGCACGGCCCAGACATGGTTGGCCTGCGGGTCGCGGCCCTGCGTGATCGCCGCCACGCCGTGGTCCAGCATGAGCGCCGACGTGGTGACCGCCTGCTGGAGCACGCCGCCCCGGTTGCCGCGCAGGTCCAGGATCAGGCCCGAAATGCCAGGCACGTTCATCGCCTCGTCCAGGTACTGGCTCATTTCCTCCGCCGTGTTGGCGGAAAATGCGGTGATGTGCAGGATGACATGCTTGCCGCTGGTATAGGCGAACACGGTTTCAGGCGGGGTGGAGGCGCGGTGCAGCGTGACCGTGTTCTGCCGCCCCTTCACCTCCACCGTGATGCGTACAAGGCTGCCTGCGGGGCCGCCAAGCCATGAATTGACGGTATCGAGGCTGCGCGACGCGGTGGAGCGCCCGTTGACGGCCCGCACGATCTGCCCGGCGGCAAGGCTGGTCGGCCATGCGGGGCCATTGGCGTTGACCGCGGTGATGATGATGGCGTGCCTGTCGAGCCCCAGCGTCAGCCCGGCCGAGGCCTCGCCACCCGTGCGCGTGCTGCGGTCCGAGACGGCCGCGCCGGGCGCGATGTAGCGGGAATAGGGGTCGAGATGGTTGAACAGTTCATCAAAAAAGCCCTGCAGCACGCCATCCTGCCCGGTGCTGCGCATGGCGGCGGAATGCTGCCAGGCCACGTCCAGCATGCGGGTTATGGCCGCGCTCCACCCCGGCAGGTCGTTGGCCGGGGGCACGGGCAGCGCCATGACGGTCCGCTGGGTGGCGGCCAGTTGCAGGAAGCCCTGCTGCTCCTCAATACTGAGCGAGGGGTCGATCGCGCTCACGCCGTTCAGCCCCCACAGGGCGAAATCATGGATTTCATGGCTTTCCAGCGTGCGGGGCTGAAGGAAGGCCAGACTCGCCTGAATGACGGAGGAAATGACCGCCAGGTTCATTCCCGTCCCGGCGGGCGTGTCCACCCTGTCTTCATGGGGCGGCGGAGGCGGTGTGGGCGCGCGGGGAAAGGCGGGCGCATCCTCGGCGCAGGCGGAGGTTGTCAGCCGGACCATGACCAGCAGCAGGATGATGGTGTCGCGCGGGAGATGGCCCAGCGTGCACATGCGCCGCCGCCATGTCGGCGCGGGTTCGCCCCCCCTGCCCATCGGGCGCAGTATGATGGCCGCGAACTGGCGGCGTGTCATGCCCGCCGCCTCCATCGCGGCGGCGAGGCGTCGGGAAGTGCCAGCAGGACCGTTCCCCGGATGGCGCATGTCTGTTCTATCCGTACGCGCAGGGCCTGACCGGGCCGGAATACCATGGTCTTGTCGTATGACTGCAATGTCTGCGTTTTTTCGTCGTGATGCCACTGATCTTGCGGCAGGGCAGACATGGGCAGCAGGGCGGATGTGCCGGTCGCGTCCAGCACCATGAAAATACCGAATCGCGACAGGCTGGATATATGCGCCTCCATGACCGTACCCACGCGGGTCTGCAGCCACGTGGCGGCGTAGCGTTCCAGCGTATCACGTTCGGCCTGCGCGGCGCGGCGTTCGGTCAGGGTGATGGCCTGCCCGGTTTCCTCCAGCGTGTCATGATCCGGCGCCGGGCCGGGTTCCAGCCCGGTGGCGACCAGCAGGGCCCGGTGGGTCAGCAGGTCGGCATAGCGGCGGATGGGGCTGGTGAAATGGGCATAGGCGGGCAGGGACAGGCCGAAATGCCCGACCGGCTCGGGGCTGTATTCCGCCTGGTTCTGGGCGCGCAGGATCAGTTCGTTCACCAGTCCGGCCTGATCGGTATTGCTGACCTGGCGCAGTACGCGGTCCAGGTCGGTCGCGTGCAGGCTGCCCGCATTGGGGAGGGGCAGCCCCATCATGTCCAGCGCGCGGCGCAGGGTTTCCAGCCGTTCCGGCGCGGGGGGCGCGTGAATCCGGTAAAGGCAGGGGATATGCCGCCCCTCAAGATAATGTGCGGCGGCGACATTGGCCGCGATCATGAATTCCTCGACCAGCCTGTGGCTGTCGAGACGGATTCGGGGCCGGATGGCCGCGATCTGGCCGCTATCGTTAAGGTGGACCAGACGCTCGGGCAGTTCCAGATCCAGCGTGCCGCGCTGCGCCCTTGCTGCCGACAGGCAGCCCCATGCCCCGAACAGGCTGTCCAGCAATCCATCGGGCAGGGACTGCATGGTCGCATCGGGTGCGCCGTCGCGGGCCGCCTGCACCTGCTCGTAGGTCAGGCGCGCCGCGCTGCGCATGACGCCACGGCCAAAGCGCGCGCCTGACACGCCGCCATCGGCCGCGACCCGCATATCGACAAAAAGACAGCCCCTGTCCTCATCCGGGCGGAGCGAACACCAGCCGTTGGAGAGGTCTTCAGGCAGCATGGGAATGACCCGGTCGGGGAAATAGACCGAATTGCCACGCAGCCGCGCTTCTCGGTCCAGCGCGCTGCCGGGGCGGACGTACCACGCCACGTCCGCGATCGCGATCGTAATACGAAAGCCGTCCCCGTCCGGTTCGGCGTAAATGGCGTCATCGAAGTCGCGGGCATCCGCGCCGTCTATGGTGACGAGCGGCACCTCGCGCAGGTCGGTGCGGCCATCGGGCGTCACACCGCGCGCGGCTTTGGCCTGGGCCAGCGCCTCGGTGGGGAAGACGTGGGGAATCCCCAGCATGGCGACGGCGACCATGCTGATGGTCCGGGCATCGCCCTGCGGGCCGAGACGCTGGATGATCCGCGCGGGGTGCAGGCCCGGCCCGGATTGGGGCAGGGGCGTGGCGATGACGACTTCGTTGTCCGGCGCGTGATCGTCCTCGCCCGCGGGAATGATCCATTCCGCCTTCGCGCGCCGGTCCGCGGGGGTGAGTCGGCCCACGGGGCGGAAACGGGCGGGCGCGGCAAGGGCGGGGTCGGTTTCATCCAGCTTGTGGAACAGGCCCACGATCTGCACCGGTGCATCGGTCAGGCGGCGCAGGGTGCGGCCTTCGTACCGGCCGGGGCCGATGCGACGCAGGCGCGCGACCACGCGTTCGCCCGGCGCAAGAGCGGCGCGGCCCCGCAGTTCGGGGTGCATGAACACGACGGGGGGCGCGCCCTCCCCATCCCACTGGACGGGCCGCGCGACGGGATCCCCATCCGCGTCGGTGCCGGTCACCTGCACCACGGCGGATTCGGGCAACCGGTCCGATACGCGAAAGCGCCGGGCGCCTGCGGGGGCCAGCGTGCCGTCCAGCGCCATGCTGCGCAGCATTTCACGCAAGGGGCGCCGGTGTTCCGGGCCCAGGCCGAATTCCCGGCTGATCTCACGCTTGCCGATCCGGCCCGGCGCGTTTTCGATAAACGCGCGGAGCTGTTCGCGCTCGGGCAGGCCACCCGTCCGGGCCGGGGTAGTGCCCGTGGGCAGGCGGTCCGGCATCTCGGGAGCTGCTGGACGCTGCCGTTTCATGGTCAGTCAGTCCCGCTTTCGGTGCTGGTCTTCTTGCGTGTCGTGGTCTTGCGGGCAGCGGTCTTGCGCGCGGCGGGTTTCTTCTTGGGGGCCGCGCCCTCTTCGGGGGTTTCCGCCGTCTTTGCCTTGGTCTTGCGGGCGGCGGGCTTGCGGGCCGGGGCTTTCTTGCCGCCCTTGGGCTTCAGCGGCTTGCCTTTTTCGGTCAGCAGCGTCAGGGCCTCTTCCATGGTTACATCAGCCATGTCCTGCCCACGCGGCACGGTGGCCACGATCGACCCGTGCTGGACATAGGGGCCAAAGCGACCCTTGCGCACCAGCACCGGCTCGCCATCCTTGGGGTGCGGGCCGATGGTGCGGATGGAGGCCAGCTTCTTGGCCAGCGCATCGACCGCGCGGTTCAGGCCCACGGTCAGGACATCGTCATCCTTGTCCAGCGACCCATAGACCGCGCCCATTTTCACATATGGCCCGAACCGGCCCAGGCCCGCCTCGATCGGCTCGCCCAGTTCGGGATGGATACCCACGATCCGGGGCAGCGACAGCAGCCCCACCGCCTGTTCCAGCGTGATCGAATCGCCTTCCAGCCCACGGGGAATGGTGGCGCGCTTCGGCTTGGCCTTCTTGTCCTCGGGGTCGGGTTCGCCCTGCTGCACGTACAGCCCCCATGGGCCGCGGCGCACGGTAATCTCCTCACCCGACGGGCCGGTGCCCAGCACGCGCAGCCCATCCTTGAGGGACGCGGCCTCGGCGCCTTCATTCGGGTCGGCCACCAGTTTGCGGGTGTACTGGCAGGTCGGATAATTGGAACAGCCGATGAACGCGCCATAGCGGCCCAGCTTCAGCCCCAGCCGGCCGGTATGGCACGCCGTGCAGACGCGCGGATCCTGCCCGTCCTCGCGCTGGGGGAAGAAATAGGGCGAGAGATCCGCGTCAAGGGCCGTGATGACGTCGGATATCTTGAGATCCTTGGTCTGGTCCACGGCATGGGAAAAGTCGCTCCAGAACGCGGCCATGACATCACGCCAGTTGGCCCGGCCGCCCGAAATGTCATCAAGCTGTTCTTCAAGCCCGGCGGTGAACTGCGTATCGACATAGCGTTCGAAAAAGGAGGTGAGGAACGCCGTGACGAGCCGCCCGCGATCTTCCGGTATGAAGCGCCGGTTCTCGAGGCGCACATAATTGCGGTCGCGCAGCACGGTCAGGATGGAGGCATAGGTGGAGGGACGGCCAATGCCGATTTCCTCCATCTTCTTGACCAGCGACGCTTCCGAATAACGCGGCGGCGGCTGCGTGAAGTGCTGGTCCGCCACGACATCGCCCCGGCCGATCGCGTCGCGCTCGCTCATGGCGGGCAGCATGCGGTCCTGATCGTCATCCGCTTTGGCGGGGGAATCGTCACGGCCTTCGCTGTACAGGCGCAGGAAGCCATCGAAGGCGATGATGGAGCCGGTGGCGCGCAGCGTCGTGCGCTGCTGGCGGTCCATGATGTCCACCGCCACCTGATCCAGCTCGGCGGACTGCATCTGGCTTGCGACCGAACGCTTCCACACCAGGTCGTACAGCTTCTTCTGCTCGGCCGACAGGTAGGGGGCCATGTCCGCTGGCGTGCGGCGCACGTCGGTCGGGCGGATGGCTTCATGCGCTTCCTGCGCGTTCTTGGCCTTGGTGGAATAGATGCGCGCCTTCTCGGGCACGTAGTGTTCGCCAAAACTGTGGCCGATATGGCTGCGGATGGCGCTGATCGCCTCGCCCGCCATCTGCACGCCGTCGGTTCGCATATAGGTGATCAGGCCGACCGTCTCACCGCCGATGTCGATGCCTTCATAAAGCTGCTGGGCCGTGCGCATGGCCACCTGCGCGCCCATGCCCAGCTTGCGCGACGCTTCCTGCTGCATGGTCGATGTGGTGAAGGGCGGCGGCGGGTTGCGGCGCACCTTGCGGCGCTCGACCTTGCCCACGCTGAAGTCGCCCGCTTCCACCGCCGCTTTCGCGCGCATGGCGCCAGCTTCGTCGCCCAGGTCGAACTGGTCGAGCTTGTGGCCGTCCAGATGCGTCAGCCGCGCGGTAAAGGCCGCCCCGGCGGGCGTGGTCATGTGGGCGATGACCGACCAGTATTCACGCGGGCGGAAAACCTCGATCTCGGCTTCGCGCTCACAGATCAGGCGCAGCGCGACCGACTGCACGCGCCCGGCACTTTTCGAACCGGGCAGCTTGCGCCACAGGACGGGTGAAAGCGTGAAGCCGACCAGGTAATCCAGCGCGCGCCGGGCGAGATAGGCCTCGATCAGCGGAAAGTCGAGTTCACGCGGATGGACCATCGCGGTCTTGATGGCGCTCTTGGTGATCTCGTTGAACGTGACGCGCTGTACGTCGATGCCCTTGAGGAGGTTCTTCTCCTCCAGAATGGCGCGCACATGCCATGAAATGGCTTCCCCTTCGCGGTCGGGGTCAGTGGCGAGGTAGAGATGGCGCGCCCCGCGCAGCGCCTTGGCTATGGCCGCGATCTGGCGGCTGCCGCGCTCATCGGTTTCCCACACCATGGCGAAGCCCTCATCGGGCCGCACGCTTCCATCCTTGGGCGGCAGGTCACGTACATGCCCGAACGAGGCAAGAACCGTGTAGTTATCACCCAGATACTTATTGATCGTTTTCGCCTTGGCTGGCGATTCGACCACCACGACGTCAGTCATTCTGTCTCCGGATCACGATTCTCAAACCTTGCTCTGCTCCCTGCCGTCAGGCCGGGGGTGGACGCCGCACGACCATATCCCCCGGAAGGAATTCGATCATGCCCGCAATCTCCATTTCCGACAGGACACGCAGGACTGCTGCTGTGGAGAACTGGCAGCGCCGTACAAGATCGTCAACAGGCGATGGCGTGAAAGATAGAAATCCCTCCACTCTTTTACAAATGTCTTCCTCCCCCTCCGGGGGTGGGGCGGGGGGTGATGCCGGGCTGGTTTGCGGGCGGGGGGCGGGCTGTCGCCCATGGGGCGCGGGGGATGCGCGCGGGGGTTGGGCGTGAAGGGGAAACAGGTCTGTTTCCTCAATATATTCAGGAAGTTCGCGTAGAATATCGCGCTCGTTTTCCGTCAGTATCGCGCCCTGCCGCAGCAGGTCGTTGCTGCCCCGGCAGCGCGGATCGAGCGGGGAGCCGGGAACGGCGAATACCGTCCGGTCGTATTCCAGCGCCATGCGCGCGGTAATCAGGCTGCCCGAGCGCGGCGCGGCCTCGATCACCACGCAGCCCAGCCCCAATCCGGCGATAAGCCGGTTGCGACGCGGGAAATGCCGGGCCTGCGGCACCGTGCCCAGCGGCGCTTCGGTCACAACTGCGCCAGTGCGGGCAATCTGGTCCTGAAGTGCGCCATGTTCGGGCGGATAGGGGCAGTCCAGCCCGCCCGCGATGGCGGCCACGGTGCGGCCCGCGGTCATCGCGCCGCGATGGGCGGCGGCGTCGATCCCGCGCGCAAGGCCCGATATGGTGTCCACGCCCTGTGCCGCCAGCAGGGCGGCCAGGCTTTCCGCCATGCGGATGCCGCCCGATGACGCATTGCGCCCCCCCACGATGCCCACCATCCGACTCGCCAGCAGCGCCGGGTCGCCCAGGACAGCCAGCACCGGCGGCGCATCGTGCAGACGGGCCAGCAGCGCGGGATAGCCCGCATGGCCATGAACCAGCAGGTGCGCGCCCATGGCATGCAGGCGTTCATATTCCCGCACGGCGTCATCACGCGGGCAGGGTGGCCCCACGTTCCGGCTCATGCGCGTCGCCCCGCGTTCAAGCATGTCCAGCGCGGACTGGGCGCTGCCATGGGTCTGGATCAGCCGGCGGTAGCTGACCGGGCCGATGCCGTCCGTCCGCGCCAGCCGCAGGCAGGCCAGAAGCGTTTCGGCATCGGGGATGGTCATGCGTTCTTGCGGCCGATCCGGGGTTCCGTGCCCCTGAGCAGGCGGCTGATATTGGCATGGTGGCGCAGCACGATCACCGCCGCGATCAGCGCGCCCGCCAGGTAGGCGGGGGATGAAAACGCAACGCCTCCCGGCCGGATCATGAGCAGCGGCAGCATCGCGAAGGCCAGGATCGCGCCAGCAGAGGAAATGCGCGTGACCTTGGCGAAGATCAGCCACAGCGCGCAGCAGCACAGCCCCACAACGGGCATGAGGGCAAGCAGGCTGCCCAGCCCCGTGGCGACCCCCTTGCCGCCCCTGAACTTTAGCCACACGGGAAAGCAGTGCCCCAGCACGACACACAGCGCGGCAAGCGATTCGGCGGCCAGCGTATGGAACGGGCACAGTACGAAGGCGCAGAAAACGGCGAACGCCCCCTTGGTGCCATCCAGCGCCAGCGTGCCCGCCGCCAGCCCCTTGCGCCCGGTGCGCAGCACATTGGTCGCGCCGATATTGCCCGACCCGATCTTGCGGATGTCCCCGTTGCCCGACAGCGCGGTCAGCACCAGCCCGAAGGGCACGCTGCCAATCAGGTAGGACAGGAACGCGACCCCCCCCATAAGCGGCAGGTCGTAGGTAGGGATGCCATAGATCATGCGGCGCGCGCCCCATGCACGCGGCGGCCGTTCTTCCACGTGCCGATCACGCGGCCTTCCAGCGCACGCCCGTCGAACGGGGTGTTCTGGGCCTTGCCGGGCAGTTCGCCCGCGCGCACGATCCAGCCGGTATCGGGGTGGAACAGGCACAGATCGGCGGGCCGGCCCGCCGCCAGCGTGCCCGCGTCACTGCCCAGCACGCGGGCCGGGCGGTGGGTCAGCAGGCCGATGGCGTCGCTCATGCCCAGATTGCCCGCATGCACCTGCGCCAGCGTGACCGCGAGCAGGGTGCACAGGCCGGTGCCACCGGCGGCCGCCACGGCAAAAGGCTGGCGCTTGTCATCCGCGTCGCACGGCATGTGGTCGGACGCTATGGCGTCGATGGTCCCGTCCGCCAGCGCGGCGCATACCGCCCTGCGGTCCGCTTCGGCACGCAGCGGCGGGGACAGCTTGGCGTAGGTGCGGAAATCACCGATCACGGTTTCGTTCAGGTCGAAATAGGGCGGGGCCGTGTCGCACGTCACCTTCAGGCCATCGGCCCGGGCGGTGCGGATCAGGTCCAGCCCTTCGGCGGTGGAGACATGGCCGAAATGCAGCCGTCCCCCCGTCATGCGCGCAAGGCGGAGATCCCGCGCGATCAGGATGGCCTCGGCGGCGGGGGGAATGCCGGGCAGGCCGAGGCGCGTCGCCAGTTCGCCATCGGTCGCGCATCCGCCGCGTGCGAGTGACGGGTCTTCGGGGTGCTGGACGATCAGCGCGCCGAAGCCTTTGGCATAGGTCAGCATCTGGCGCATCATGCGGCTGTCGGCAATCGCGTGCGGCCCGTCGGTGAAGGCGATGGCCCCCGCTTCCGCCAGCAGGCCGATCTCCGCCATTTCCACGCCCGCGCAGTCGCGGGTCAGCGCGCCATAGGGCAGGATGTCGATCATGCCCGTCTCCTCGCCACGCGTGCGCAGCAGGCGGGCAAGGGCCGGGTTGTCGATGGTCGGGCTGGTGTTGGGCAGCACCGCGATGGTGGTGATGCCCCCGGCGACCGCGGCACGCGCGGCGGAGGCCACGGTCTCGCGATATTCAAAGCCGGGCTCGCCAATCGTGACCCGCATGTCCACCAGGCCGGGGCACAGGATTAGCTGGTTCTGCCCGTCAATGGTTTCAGCGCCTTCGGGCCTGCCTTCGGCGCCCGGCAGGTCGGTGCCCGCGATCACGCCATCGCGCACCAGCAGGCGACCGGCGCGGTCGAGCCCGCTGGCGGGGTCGATCAGGCGGACATTTTCAAATACGACCGGCTTCATGCCCCATCCCCCCCGCGGGAGAGGAGGTCCAGCACGGCCATGCGCACCGCAACCCCCATTTCCACCTGCTCACGGATTACGCTTTGGTCGGAATCGGCCACGCGGCTGTCAATTTCCACGCCCCGGTTCATCGGGCCGGGATGCATGACCAGCGCATGCGGCCGCGCCAGCGCCAGGCGCCTGCTGTCCAGCCCGTAGAAGCGGAAGTATTCGCGCGCGCTGGGTACCTGCGTGCCCTTCATCCGTTCGCGCTGCACGCGCAGCATCATGACCACATCCACGCCCCGCAGCCCGTCCTCCATCGTGTGGTGGACACTGACCCCCAGCGCCCCGATCGCGCCGGGCACCAGCGTGGGCGGTCCCACCACGCGCACCTGACAGCCCATGGCGGTCAGCAGGTGGATGTTGGAGCGCGCGACGCGGCTGTGACTGACATCGCCGCAGATGGCGATGGTCAGCCCCTCGAACGCGCCGAAATGGCGGCGGATGGTCAGCGCGTCGAGCAGCGCCTGCGTGGGGTGTTCGTGCGTGCCGTCACCGGCGTTGACCACGCTGGCCTGCACTTTCTGCGCCAGCAGCGCGGGCGCGCCGGACTGCGCGTGGCGCACCACCAGCAGGTCGGTGTGCATGGCGTTCAGCGTCGCTGCCGTGTCGAGCAGCGTCTCCCCCTTGTTGACCGAGGAACTGGCCACGGTCATGTTCACCACATCCGCCCCCAGCCGCTTGCCCGCCAGTTCGAAGGAGGTACGCGTGCGCGTGCTGTCCTCGAAGAACAGGTTGATGAGCGTGCGGCCGCGCAGCAGGTCGCGCGGTGTTTTGCGCGAGCGGTTGAGCAGGGTGTAGTTTTCCGCAAGGTCGAGAATGGGCGTGATGCGGCTGGGATGCATGCCCTGCACCCCCAGCAGGTGCCGCGCCGGGCGGTTCAGGAACATGTTGCCGCCATGGCCGCTGCGCTCACTCATGGGCGGCGACCGCGTTGATGCGGGCCACGACCTCATCCCGGCCAAGGGCGGCCAGCGTATCGTCGATGCCGGGGGACATGGTGCTGCCGGTCACGGCCGCGCGCAGCGGCTGCGCCACCTTGCCCAGTTTCATGTCATGCGTTTGGGCGAACTGGCGCAGGGCGGCGTCGATTCCCTCCTGCGCGAAGGGTTCGACCGCCTTCAGCGTTTCGGCCAGCCGGCCCAGCATCACGCGGTTTTCCGGCGTAAGCTGCTTTTCGGCCTTGGCATCGAAGGGAAGCGGGACCGCGCGGCCCAGGAACGCGGCGTTATCGGTCAGTTCCACCAGCGTCTTGGCGCGTTCCTTCAGTCCGGGCATGAGGGCCAGGACACGGCTGCGGGTCAGTTCGCCCGTATCCACGCCGTCCATGCCCGCCAGCCGCTCCATCACGTCGCCGGTCAGGCGCGCATCATCGGCCTGCCGCATCCATACGCCGTTGATGTGCAGCAGCTTGGCGTAATCCATGCGTGAGGGCGAGCGGCCCACGCCATCGAGGTCGAACAGCCTGATCTGTTCCTCACGCGACAGGATTTCGGCATCGCCATGGCCCCAGCCCAGGCGGAGCAGGTAGTTGTTCAGGGCCTCGGGCAGGTAGCCCATCTCCCGGAACTCGACGACGGACTGCGCCCCGTGCCGCTTGGACAGCTTGGCCCCGTCCGGCCCGTGGATCAGGGGCAGATGGGCGAAGTGCGGCAGTTCCCACCCCATGGCGCGGTAGATCATGGCCTGGCGGAAGGTATTGGTCAGGTGGTCATCGCCACGGATGACGTGGGTGATGTCCATGTCATGGTCATCCACCACCACGGCGAGCTGATAGACCGGCGTGCCGTCCGCGCGCAGGATGATCATGTCATCCAGTTCCGCGTTGGCCACGCGCACGTCGCCCTGCACCAGGTCGTGAATGACGGTCTCGCCTTCACGCGGGGCCTTGATGCGGATGGTGTAGGGGGTATTGGCGGGCGCTTCGGACGGGTCGCGGTCGCGCCACATGCCGTTGTAGCGCGGGGGGCGGCCCTCGGCCATCGCGGTCTCGCGCATTTCCTTCAGCTCATCCGCCGTGCAGTAGCAGCGATAGGCCAGCCCCTGTTCCAGCAGGGCGTGTGCCACCTCGGTATGGCGGGCCTGCCGGGTGGACTGGAAGACCGGCTTCTCATCGGCTTCGATTCCCATCCAGGCCAGGCCGTCGAACAGCACGTCCACCGCTTTCTGCGTTGAGCGTTCGCGGTCGGTATCCTCGATCCGGAGCAGGAACTGCCCGCCGTGGTGGCGGGCATAGAGAAAATTGAAAAGGGCGGCACGGGCGTTGCCGATATGCAGCAGGCCGGTGGGGCTGGGAGCAAAACGCGTACGGACAGTCATGAGCCGGCTCCTTAGCATGTTTTCGGCCTGCTGACAGGGGCTTCTCTGGCGTGCGCGCCCGCATGGCCGGTAAGATGTGCATTCCGGTCACGCATGGATATGGCGGGGCGGGCATATGAATCGGGCATGTGAATTACGGGGGTTCTTCTGCCGCGCCAGCATATTGCAGGGTTCTGGATACGCCTTGGGTCACGCCTCGGGGCGGGGTTGCGGCGGATGCGTGTCGCGACCGCCATGTGGCTGTGGGGGCAGCATGATGGCCTTGTCCTGTGGCTGCCCGTGCTGCTGGCGGGGGGAATCGTGCTGTATTTCGCCCTGCGGTGGGAGCCGGGGGGCGTGTGGGCGCTGGCGGCGGGCATGGCTGTCGTGGCCTGTCTGTCCGCGCGCCTGATCTGGCCCGCGCGCCTGCCGGTGCGCGTGGGGTGTGGCGTGCTGGGCGCGGTTGCCGCGGGCTGTCTGCTGGCATGGGCGCAGGCCCACAGGCAACCACCTTTTCCCGACCTGCCACGCCGCGCCGTGCATCTGTCCGCCCGTGTGGTGGGGGTGGAGCGCGCGGTCGGACATGATGGCGCGCTGGCATGGCGACTCCTTCTGGCCGATGCCCGATTCCTTGATGGCATCAATACGGGCATGCCGCCGCTCCGGCGCAGGCTGCTGCTGCGCCTGCGCCCCGATGACCCGGCCCGGCCGGTGGCGGGTGATGGCGTGTCCGTTTACGCTCTGCTCACACCGCCTGCCTTTCCCGCCCTGCCGGGTGGTTACGATGCCCAGCGCCGGGCGTGGTTCGACGGGCTTGCCGGGTATGGCCGCGCGCTTGGCCCGGTTACATGCCTGCATGTGCATGGCCCTTCGGGAATGGAAAGTGCCGTCGCCCGCCTGCGGCAGGTCATGGCGGCGCGAATCCGGGCGGCCCTGCCGGGCATGCGGGGGGCTGTCGCCGCCACGGTGCTGGTAGGCGCGGAGGGTGCGATTGACCCGGAGGTAAGGGACACCTTCGCCGATGCCGGGCTTGCCCACCTGCTGGCGGTGGCGGGGCTGCACCTGGCCATCGTGATGGGGCTGGTCATGGGGGTGGTACGGGCGGGGCTGGCCCTGTCGGAACGGATGGCGCTGTTCTGGCCATGCCGCCAGATCGCGGCTGTCTGCGCCCTGCTGGCGGGGGGTGGTTACGTTGTTATGACCGGCGGGCATCTTCCCGCCCTGCGCAGCCTGTTCATGGCGGGGCTTGCGGTCATGGCCCTGCTGGCGGGCAGGCGCGCCATGTCCATGCGCGCGCTCGCGCTGGCGGTGACGCTCCTGCTGTGCCTTGACCCAGAAAATGTGGCCGAACTGTCGCTACAGATGTCGGTGGCCGCCGTGATGGCGCTGATCGCGGGTTTCGACTCCCTTCGTTCCCGCCTGTCCGCATGGCGATACGAGGTCGCGTTATGGCGACGGGTCGCAGTACGCCTCGCCCACCCGTTTCTGGCCAGCGTGCTGGCGGGTGGCGCGTGCGTTCCGGTGGGGATGGCGCATTTCGGTACCGTGCAGCCATGGTTCGTGATGGCGAACCTGCTGGCCGTGCCCCTCATGTCCATATGGATCATGCCGTGGGGTCTGGTTTCGGTCCTGCTTATGCCCGTGGGGCTGGAAAAGCTGGCGCTGGTGCCCATGGGGTGGGGGATTGGCGTGGTGGCGTGGCTGGCGCGCATGGTGGCCAGCCTGCCCATGGCGCGGGTGGGGGTGGCGGCCATGGGCAATGGCGCGCTTGTGCTGTTTTTTGCCGGTCTGTGCTGGTTGTGCCTGTGGCGTGGGCGGGTGCGGCTGGTGGGTGCCATGCCGATCGTGCTTGCGGTCATGTCGCCGCTGGTGGCGGCGCGGCCGGTGCTTGTCATCGCGCCGGAGGGGCGTGTGGCCGCAGTGGTGGCGGACCATGCCCTTCTGACCGGCCCCGGCGCGCGCCCGGACCCGTTCACGTTGCGTGAATGGCGGCGGGTGACCGGCCTGCCCACAGGGCTGTTGCCGGTGGAGGGACAGGCGGGTGCGTTAGCCTGCCATGGGGGGATCTGCCGTATCGGGGAGCCGGGGGGCGATATTATCCTGATTGTATCCGCCTCCATCCCGCCACCGGGGCGGGCGGTATGCAACGGGGGCCGGTTGCTGGTGGATCTCGCGGCCCGGCGGGGATGCCCCGGCATGCCGCTGATCGGGCGTTTCGATACGTGGCGTAACGGCGCCTATGCCATTTACCGGCAGGGCCGCGATGGTGTGTACATCCGCTCTGACCGGCATGTCCGTGGCGTGCGGCCATGGGTCATGCGGCCCGGTGGGGCGGGCGTGCCCGACCTGCCCATGGCGCAGGCGGAATAGTCCAGCCACTTTATCAACGAGTTATTTAAAAATAATGTCTCAGGGTGCGGCAGTGCCCGGCCCCGTGGCGCGCAGGTCTTCCTTCAGGCGGTACTGGCAGGGATCAAAGGCGGGGCAGCGCCAGCATTCGGGCTTGCGGGCCTTGCACACATACCGTCCATGCAGGATCAGCCAGTGATGGGCGGGGCGCAGCATGTCAGCCGGGATGCGGCGCAGGAGTTGGTCCTCCACCGCGCGCGGCGTCGTGCCCGGCGCCAGACCCGTACGGTTGCCGATACGGAAAATATGGGTGTCCACCGCCATGGTGCTGTCCCCGAATGCGACGTTCATCACCACATTCGCCGTCTTGCGCCCGACACCGGGCAGGGATTCCAGCGCCGCGCGGTCAAACGGCACCTTGCCATCGAAACGCTCCAGCAGTTGCCGCGACAGGGCGACCACATTACGCGCCTTGGTCCGCCACAGCCCGATGGTGCGGATATGGGCCCCCACCTTTTCTTCCCCCAGTTCCACCATGGTGCGTGGGGTCGGGGCGTCATGGAACAGTGCGACCGTCGCTTTGTTGACCGAGGCATCGGTCGCCTGCGCGGACAGGACCACCGCCACCAGCAGGGTGTAGTCATCCACGAAATTGAGTTCGCTTCGCGCATCGGGATTGGCCGCGGCCAGTTGGGTGATGAAGGCCCGCACTTCCGCCAGCGTCATGTTGCGGCGTGCGGGTCTGGTGCGGCGGGTTGGTGTTTTCATTGGCTGCTCGCTGGTGTGGTCGCATGGCATTGTGGGGCTTTTGGGGGATTCATGTAAATCGCCCACCCCGGGCGACCGGGGCCGTGCCCTTGCGTATGGGCCATGCGGGGGCTAGTCCTTCCGGCCCTTCTTGCGGTGTGGTTTCCCGGTTCTCCGGCATCAGGACATGGTGGTAATGGCCTTTTTCCCTTCGCGCCCGGTAGCGGGGCGACATGAATTTTCCGATGTGCTGGGCTTTGTATGGCGCAGGTGGCGGGCGCAGCCGGTCTGTCTGGCATGGACGCTGGCGGGGATCACCATTGCCACCGTGGCCGATGTCATGATGCCCCTGCTGGCGGGCTGGCTGGTCGATGGCGTATCTCGCCCCGCGCAGGGGGCGGCGCTGCATCACGTGCTGTGGGACGTGGCGGGCCTGACCGGGCTGGGCGTGGGCGGGATCGCGGCCCGTCGCATGGCGTATGTGTCCATTTCCCATCTGACCTCGCGCGTTATGTACGGCATCGTGACGGAGGCGTTCGCCCGTGTGCAGCGTTTTTCCAGCGAATGGCACGCCAGCAATTTCGCCGGCTCCACCGTAAGGCGGATCACGCGCGGGCTGGGTGCGATCGACACACTGGGCGATACGCTTTTGCTCATGCTCGCGCCGGAGGTGATCGTCCTGTGCGTCACGACCGGCGTGCTGGCGTTCCACTGGGCGCTGATGGGGCTGGTGCTCGCGGTGGGGTCCGTGGCGCTGATCGCGCTGTCGGTCAGGCTGACGCTGGGCTATGTCGCCCCGTCTGCCCAACTGGCCAATCGGTGGGACACGCGCATGGGGGCTACCCTGTCCGATGCGGTGACATGCAACGCGGTGGTCAAGGCCCATGGCGCGGAAGCGCGCGAGGAGGCCCGGCTGGCATGGGTCGCGAACCGCTGGCGCGGGCGCATGCTGCGGTCGTGGCTGCGCGGCACGGATAGCGCCAACCTGCAGAATCTGGCCGCCCTGATCATGCGCATGGTACTGATCGCGGGGGTTGCGCTGCTATGGGCCAGGGGCCGCGCGGGAGCGGGGGATGTCGCTTACGTGCTGACCATGATGTTCGTGATCCAGGGCTACCTGCGCGATATTGGCCAGCAGATCTCGGTCGTGCAGCGCTCGGTCAACGAGATGGGTGAGCTTGTCGCCCTGTTCCACATGCAGCCCGATGTGGCCGATGCACCGGGCGCTGGCGTGCTTGCGGTCACGGCGGGGCATATCCGTTTCCAGCATGTGGATTTTGGCTATGCCCGCCAGAACGGGCATCTGCTGTTCGATAATCTGAACCTTGATATCGCCCCCGGCAGCAGGATCGCGCTGGTCGGGCCGTCCGGCTCGGGCAAGACCACGCTGACACGGCTGCTGCAGCGGCTTTATGATGTGGGAAGCGGCCAGATCACCATTGACGGGATCGATATCAGCACCGTCACGCAGGCGAGCCTGCGCGGGCAGATTGCCATCGTGCCGCAGGAACCCGTCCTGTTCCATCGTTCGGTGGCGGAAAACATCGCCTATGGCCGCCCCGGCGCCACGGCCGCCGAAATCGCCCATGCGGCGCGGCAGGCCAACGCGGCGGATTTCATCGACCGCCTGCCACGCGGTTACGCCACCATGGTGGGGGAGCGTGGCGTCAAGCTGTCGGGCGGGGAAAGGCAGCGTATCGTCATCGCCCGCGCTTTCCTGAGCCGGGCGCGCATCGTCATCATGGATGAGGCGACATCAAGCCTCGATTCCCATTCCGAAATGCTGGTGCAGCAGGCGATGGAGCGCCTCATGGCCGGGCGGACGGTCCTGGTGATCGCGCACCGGCTTTCCACGGTCATGGGCCTGGACCGCATTATCGTCTTCCGCCACGGGCGGGTATGGGAAGATGGCACCCACGCCGAACTCATGGCCCGGCGGGAGGGGATCTACCGCGAACTGTTCGAGATCCAGTCCCGCTAGCGCCCTCCATCAGCCGGGCAGCATGGCCCCCAGCGCCTTGCCACCGAACAGGTGGACATGGAAATGCGGCACTTCCTGCCCGGCTTCCTCACCTACGTTGGAGAGCAGCCGGTAGCCGCGCGGCTCCAGCCCCAGCGTGCGGCTTACCGTACCGATCGCCCGCGTGAAGCCCACGATTTCGGCCTCGGATGCGGTGTGGCTGAAATCGGCGAAGGAGACATAGGCCCCTTTGGGTATGACCAGCACATGCACGGGGGCCTTGGGCGCGATGTCGTGGAAGGCGAGGGCGTATTCATCCTCGTACACCTTCTTGCACGGCAGTTCGCCGCGCAGGATGCGGGCAAAGATATTCTGCGGGTCGTAGGGACCGATGCCGCTTACGGCCATGGGCTTTCTCCTGTTACAGGTTGGAAATCAGGCCAGCGGATCGCGCGGGCGCGCCGCCTTTTCGGCCACGCCGCTGGTGCCTTCGCGGCGCTGGAGTTCGGCCCAGACATCGGCGGCCGTCACACCGGCATCCACCCACATCACGATCAGGTGGTAGAGTACGTCGGCACTTTCGCTGACCAGTTCCTCGCGGTTGCCCGCCACGGCCTCGATCAGGCATTCGACGGCTTCCTCCCCGAATTTCTGGGCGATCTTGCGCCGCCCGCGGGCCAGCAGCCGGGCGGAATGGCTGATGGACGGATCCGTGCCCCGGCGTGACTCCACAACTGCGAACAGACGGTCCAGCACATCGGGGGTGGCCGGGCCCACGGCTTCCGGCTTCACGGTAGCGGCGGCGGACTTGGCCGGGGCGTTCTTGCGGGATTTGTCTGGCTTGGCCATGGCAATGCTCCGATAGGCAGAAAAAGGGAAATCAGACCGTCTGGCGGACCGGCAGACCGGCTTTATCCAGCGTCTGCTTGACCTGGGGAATGGTGAACTGGCCGAAATGGAACACGCTGGCCGCCAGCAGGCCGGTGGCGCCCGCGCGCGCGCCTTCGACAAAATGCGCCAGTTCGCCCACGCCCCCGGACGCCACGATGGGAATGCGCACGCGCGCATTGGCCGCGCGCAGCAGGTCAAGGTCGAAGCCCTTGCCCGTGCCGTCACGGTCCATGCTGGTCAGCAGGATTTCACCCGCGCCACGTTCGGCCACTTCCCCGCACCAGTCGATCACGTTGCGGCCGGTGGGCGTGCGGCCGCCATGGGTATAGACCTCCCATGAGCCATGGCCATCGCTGCGCGCGTCGATGGCGACCACCACGCACTGGCTGCCGAATTTCCGTGCCGCCTCGCTCACCAGTTCGGGGCGGGAGACGGCGGCGGAATTCATGGCGCATTTATCGGCGCCCGCCAGCAGCAGGCGGCGCATGTCATCGGTGGTGCGCACGCCGCCGCCCACCGTAAGCGGCAGGAAAATCCGCTCCGCCGTGCGGCTGACGACATCAAGGATGGTGTCGCGGTTTTCATTGCTGGCCGTAATGTCCAGGAACGTCAGCTCATCCGCCCCCGCCGCGTCATAAACGGCGGCCTGCTCCACCGGGTCGCCCGCATCGCGCAGGGAGACGAAGTTGACGCCCTTGACCACACGGCCGTTCTTGACATCAAGGCAGGGGATGACGCGCAGCTTCAGCATCAGGCCAGAACCCGCAGGGCTTCGCTCAGGTCGATCCGCCCGTCATACAGCGCGCGGCCCACGATCACGCCCTCGATGCCCGGTGCGCGCGCCGTGGCGGCGCGCAGGGCTTCCAGATGCGACAGGGAGCCAACCCCGCCACTGGCGATGACCGGAATGGACAGCGCATTGGCCATGTCGGCGGTCTGTTCGATGTCGATTCCGGTCAGCATGCCGTCACGGCTGATCTCGGTAAAGATGACGGCGGCGACCCCTGCGTCCTGCATGCGCAGGCCCAGCTCCACCGCCTTCATTTCCGATGTTTCGGCCCAGCCCTCGGTCGCGACCTGGCCGCTGCGGGCGTCGATGCCCGCCACGATGCGGTCGGGAAACAGGCGGCAGGCCTCGCGCACCAGTTCGGGGTTCTTGACCGCC
Organism: Komagataeibacter sp. FNDCR2; assembly: GCF_021295395.1. NCBI lineage: Bacteria > Pseudomonadati > Pseudomonadota > Alphaproteobacteria > Acetobacterales > Acetobacteraceae > Komagataeibacter > Komagataeibacter sp. FNDCR2. The sequence goes on along the minus strand of NZ_JAIWOU010000001.1, from coordinate 1,490,240 downwards.
ACGCTGCCCAGGATGACACGGCTGATCCCGACATTGAGCCATTTGCCGATACTGTCCAGATCACGCAGGCCACCGCCCAGCTGCACCGGGACCGAGGCATTGGCGATAATGGCCTCGATGGCTTCGGTATTGGCCGAACGCCCGGCGAAAGCGCCGTTCAGGTCCACCACATGCAGCCATGTGCAGCCGGCACGGATCCATGCCAGCGCCTGTGCGCCCGGATCATCGGAATAGACGGTGGCGTTGTCCATCTCGCCCCGGCGCAGGCGCACGCATGTGCCGTCCTTGAGGTCGATGGCGGGATAGAGGGTCAGGCTGTGTCCGGTCACGGGGGCATGTCCTGCTGCAGGAATGGGGGTTGAGGCATCCTGCGGGTGGGCGGGTACGATCCGCTCGTCATCCTGCAGGCGTTTGGTGAAGAACAGGCCACGGACGGTCCGCCCGTCCGTGCGGGCATAGCTGGGGTGGGTGCCCCAGTGGTGGAATCCGCAGTTGCGGAACAGGCGGACGGCCTCGGTCTGGGTCTCGCGTACATCAAGGTTGATGATCTGGTAGCCCATGCTGCGCGCGCAGTTTTCAACCTCGGCCAGCAACTGGCGGCCCAGCCCCAGCCGCCGCGCATAGGGCGCGATATAGAAATGCATGAGCGTGGCGCTCATGGCCTGCGCCTCGTTATTGCGCGGCGGGCGGACAAGCTGGGCGGAGCCCACGATCATGCCGTCCAGCCGGGCCACGAACATCTGCCGCTCGGGCACCAGCAGCACGCCACGGAAGTAGCGTTCCAGCGTCTCACGCGGGGGCGGGGCCAACCAGCCGAATCCACCGCCCTCCAGAATCGCGGCGTTCGTCGCGTCGCACAGGGCGTGCAGGTCATCCTCGTCCATGCGCTGAAGCCGCTCGGCATGGATGGTTCCGGCGGGGGACATGTTCCGCCGTGTCATGGCGTGGTGTCCGGCGCGGGGGTCCAGCGCAGGAAGTTGGACAGGATGCGCAGGCCCACCTTCTGGCTTTTTTCCACATGGAACTGCGTGCCCGCCCGGTTGCCGCGCGCCACGATGGCCGGAACCTGCCCGCCATAATCGGTCATGGCCACCATGTCGGCCGGATCGTACTGCGCCAGGGCGAAGGAATGGACGAAATAGCCATGGGCGTCCGCATCCAGCCCTTCGGTCAGGGGGTGCGCGCCGGGTGTGAATTCAAGCTGGTTCCACCCCATCTGCGGCAGGCGCAGGTCGGGTGCGTCCATAAGCCGTATTTCCCCCGCGATCCAGCCGAAGCCGGGGGTCACGCCATGTTCGCGCCCGCGTTCGGCCATAAGCTGCATGCCCACGCAGATACCAAGGAAGGGCACCCCGTTATCGGTCGCATCCACGATCGCGTCACGCAGGCCCGGCTTGGCATCGAGACCGGATGCGCAGTCGGCAAAGGCGCCCTGTCCCGGCAGGACGATCCGGTCGGCCCGCCGCACGGCCTGCGGGTCCGCGGTGATGGTGACATCGGCGTCGAGGCCGCCATCGTGCGCCGCGCGCGCCAGCGCACGCGCGGCGGACGCAAGGTTGCCGCCATTATAGTCGATCACCACTATGGACTGGGTGCGGGTATGCGCGGGCATGGGATGTCTCATGTCAGGGGGGAAACGGGATGGGCCGGGTCATGGTCCATCCAGCGCAGCAGGGCGGCCCGGGGGCTGGTGGCGTAAACGCCGCGCGTGGGCCGGTAGCCCCGCAGCCGCAGTTCCCACTGCCGCAGGCCGGGCATGCACAGGGCCAGAAGCAGGTGGAACCCGGCCAGCAGCGGCAGGAGCACGGCAACGGGCGCGAACGCCCCGATCAGGATGCTTGCCCCGCCCGCCACCAGCGCGCTGACCGGGCAGCCGCGCAGCCCAAGCCCGACCCAGCCGCACAGCAGCACCAGCCACGACATGCGCTCCGCCACCATGACCGGCCATGACGCCGGCCCCGTGGCGCGCCCAGGTGGCAGCAGGGCGGTATAGAATGTCACAGGCTGCCCTTGGTGGACGGGATGATGCCGCCCGCGCGGGGGTCCGCCTCGCTTGCCGTGCGCAGGGCGCGGGCCAGCGCCTTGAACGCGGCCTCGGCGATATGGTGGCAGTTATGGCCCGCGCGCTGAATCACATGCAGGGTGACAAGGGCGCTCATGGCGAAGGCGCGAAAAAATTCCTCGAACAGTTCCGTGTCCATTTCCCCGATCCTGTCCCGCCCGAAGGTGACGGACCACGCAAGGAAGGGACGCCCCGAAATGTCGATCACGGCTTCGCACAGCGCCTCATCCAGCGGGACCGTGGCGCTGCCATAGCGGCGGATGCCACGCTTGTCGCCAATCGCCTGCGCAAAGGCCTTGCCCAGCGCGATGCCCGTATCCTCTACCGTATGGTGGTAGTCGATATGCAGATCCCCCCGGGCAGTCACATCCAGGTCACACATGCTGTGGCGGCCAAGGGCTGTCAGCATATGGTCGAAAAAGCCGATCCCGGTATCGATGCGGGTCTGGCCCGTGCCGTCCAGGTTGATGGTCACGGTAATGTCGGTCTCGCTGGTGGCGCGGTGGACCGTGGCTGTGCGTGGGGTATTCATGCTCCCTCTTCTATAGAAGGGCGCGGCCGGAATCCATACCGATCCCGTGCGCGCAAAGCGTGCGCGTGCGGCGGGGGATATTGGCATTGCCGGGCAGTTGCTGCATGGTGTCGCGTCAATTGCTCCCGCCGTCAGGTCCAGGACTG